>CP054185.1:2684603-3032004 GCA_015180985.1 Flammeovirgaceae bacterium | reverse complement strand
AGATTTAAAAGGAGGAGAGGTATGAAAGCTGTTCCAAATAAAATATATCTCATATTGGGATTGTCATCAAACCGTCTTATTGTTTCTGATTTAATTAATTCATTTGATGTTGTTACCAAGTCACCGTGAACATAAGCAGTGTCATTGTTCGCAGTTAAAACTTTGAACCAATGATTTTCAGTTTCTCCAAGTAAAACAAACTTATCACCTTTGTGAGATTTGTCAAGAATTTTTGAGTTTTCGGTTTTGGGTTGGTCTCTAAGGTTTACGGTTTCATTTTTGATTGTAGCAAAGTTCTGATGCTCTTCAATAGTGTTTGTTACTTCAAATAATTTGTAAGCAACAAATAATAAAATGATGATTGAAGGATATAAACCCAAAATCTTTTGCAGTCGTATCTTTTTATCTTTTTCCTGTAATTCATTTATAAAGTCAGTAGATTCGCTATCTGTAATTCTGTCAAAATTGCTCGTTGTAATTGTTGCAGGAATTTCGTCAGCCGCTGGAATATGAAAATCTTTGGCTAATTGGTTATATTGTTCTTTCTCTTTGTCAGATTTAAAAAGTCCTTTACCAAGATATTTTTTGTAATAAAAACCTTTCCGTCCAAGGTGAACATATGTCCCTGCTGGTCCAACTACAAATCTTGCACCTTTAACACCTGTCGAGACACCAACGCCCCGTTTTGAGAAGTTCAGTCGGAAAAGTCCACCGAGTAAACCTTTTGATTTTCTAAAGTAAAATCCCATATCGTAATTTCTTTGTGTTGTCGTTTTTTAAGCTTGCACCCAACGTTTTGCGTGTTGCCGCAGTTGGCGATTTCGGAGCACTTCACTGTCAAACTGCACTAAAGTTTGATAGGAGCACTCAGCTTCAATTTAGCACGTCACCGCCAATTGAGGCAACACGCTGTTACCACCAGTGCTTCTCATTGTTTCTTTATTTGTTGAGTTAATTTAATCATTGTCTTAAAGGAAATCTCAGGGTTTGCAACTTGATTTACGGTTCCAACTATGAAGATATTTTCTTTCGGACTGTAATATGCCAAAGCACCCGAAAGTCCTGAATGGCCAATGAAGTATGGTACAGCACCTGTCGGATTAAAAATCCAAGGAAGCTTGAATAAATGAATTCCGATACCGGATTGCATTGGAAAAAAGATTCTGTTCCATTCTTGCAATTCGTCAATGTAAGTCTGTGGAAATAATTTGCCTATAAAAAATGCTTCAATAAAAATAAGCATATCGTTTGAAGTAGAAACGATACCACCGTCTGCCCCAAATGAAGTCATTGCTTTGGGTATATTTAACTCAGTGCTTTTGTAATATAATGTTTTAGGTGTTTTGTCAGTTGAGTCTTGATATAGATAGGTGTTTATCAAGCCAAGTGGTTTAATAATTATGTCTTGGCAGTTTTCAGTATACGGCTTGTGAGTTATGTTCTCAATTATTTTACCCAAAAGTTGAAAATTAGCATCTGAATAATGAGCCTTTCCCTTTCTACCCGGTGCAAAATGAGGTTCAATTGATTTGGTTCTCTCTATAGTCTGCTCAAAAGTCCAGTATTGGTCATGGCCACTTATCAACTCGTCTTCCAGACTTTTACCATTGGAGCCTTTGTCTTGAAAATAGTCTGGTAAGCCCGAAGTATGAGAAAGCAAATGTTGAATAGTTAGTTCTTGAGAATAGTCTTTCCCTTTATAAACATGCAGTCCCGATAAGATTGATTGTTCAATGTATTTGCTGATTTTGTCATCAAGATTTAATTTGCCATCTGCCCTTAGTTTCAAGATAATCGCAGTTGTAAAAAGTTTGGTTGTACTTGCAATAAAATAGGGTTGGTCTATGCTCATATTCCCCGATGAACCTTGCCAAGTTAAAGTGTCTTTTTTGAAGGCAAAAGATGCCCCAAACACTTTTTTATTATCAACCGTTTTATCTAAAACGGCCTGAAGTGATTTTTCTTTCTCAGTCATGCTTTTGTCGGTATTATCTTGTCCTGATGCTGTTTCAAAAATTGATAAATATAGTATAAGAGCAGCTAGTTTTAGAACCCTACTCTTACGATAAACACTTTTCATTTTTTTAAATTACTTTGCTTTTAAAACCTTAATTACTTCTTCTGGTGCTTCTTCTTGCGGGAAATGCCCTATTTCAGGAAGTTTGACTACAGTTGTATTTTTCCAATTGTCAAGCCAAAAGTTCAAATCCTGTTCTCTGAAAGCAATATCTTTCATACCCCATACAAAGGTTGTGGGAATACTGATGATTTTGTCTTTCTGTTGCCACAAACTGTCTAACCACTTGCTTGAGCCGATGATTTGTTTTGGGAAAACGTAACATCCTTTTCGTTGTGCAGGTGTTTCCAAATGAAGATAGTAATGCTTGTGTATATTTTTGCTCAATTTCTTTGAGTCGCCAACAGCTTTCTTAACCACTTGTTTGCCAAAGAAATTAAATCTTTTTATCAGAAGTCGTCCAAACCAGCTTCCCATAAAATTGCTGAACTTTTTGAAATGCGGGTCATTTTCTACACTCCAAAGCCATGTGTTCAAAATGACAATTTTCTTTATTCTCTCAGGATGTTTAAGGGCATAAGATAGTCCAATAGGGCCACCCCAGTCATTTACAACAAGGGTAATATTGTGTAAATCCAAGCTGTCCATCCAAAGCTCAAAGTTTTTGGCGTGTTGTTCGGGTAGGTACGTCCAATTTTCAGGTTTGTCCGATAGCCCAAACCCAATATGGTCAGGAGCTAAACAGCGATGTGTTTTGGACATTTCCTTAATCACATTTCTAAACTCAAAACTCCATGCTGGGTTGCCATGCACCATTACTATGGGGTCTCCTTCCCCTTCGTCCACATAGTGCATATTTCCCTCAGGCAAGGTGAAAAAATGATTTTTAAATGGATACTCGTTTTTATCGAGCCATTTAGGTTGATTGGATTTGCCGTTTGTTGTTGTCGTCATAATTGAAATTAGAGTTAATGTTAAAAACGTCTTTATTGTGTTTTCTTCATTAGACGTTTTGAGCCATTAAAACGGTCGGAAACTACCGGTCAATTATGGTTTCTCTTAATATTTGCATTATAGTGTCTTCTAAGTCGGCACCATTGCTGTGTAAAGGGTTGATTTGATTGATGATTTGAAATCGCAGCTTAAGGTTTTCTTCTGGTGATTTATCCCGACTTAAACCTAATTTGGAAATTTTTTCAGTTGAATTTTTCTCGGTTTGTAAATAGTCGTTTAACTCAGCACATTGATAACATACCCCGGTTTTGTTAATCAGAGCACATCTGTTTTCATATTTTAATTGAAGTTCTTTTCTGCCGTCATGCAATAGGTGTTTTACCACACCTTCTGTTACATTCAGTATTTTGGCAATTTCAGTCCGTTTGAAATCATATATTTCTTTTAAAATTATTGCTATTTGTTTCTCCAAAGTCAGGTTTTTGGCAACACAAGTGAAGCAATAGTTGATATGTTCCTTTAATTCAAAGTGTAAGTCCGATTGGCTATTAAACGATAAAACTATTCTTTCCGCAACTTTCGGGTTTTCGACTGCCGCATTTTTGCATTTGTCTTGAACATCTAAGTCCCAACGATTTTTAACTCTTTGATTGTCCTTGGCAAGATTGGTAGCAATACTAAACACCCAAGTTTTTAAAGATGAATTTCCCTTAAAGGTTTCAATTTTCTCATGAGCCTTTATAAAAGTGTCATGCAGCAAATCTTCCGCATCTTCTTTATTTGCTGTCAGTCTATATAAGTATGACTTTAGCTGTTCAGCGTATATTTCAAATTCTAAATTCATTTTCTAGTGTGTCGTCTTTTAGCATTGGTGGTAACGTTTTGCGGCTTGGCGTAGTGGCGGATTTTTAGCACAAAAGTTCAATCGAAGCACTGCACTTGAACCTACCACAAAACTGTCATACGAAGCAATACACCCGCCATTACGCCAAACCGCTGTTAGTGGCTGGGCTTCTTTATTTCTGTCCGTTAGCAACATTTTTTGTCTTGCTGAATTGGTGGACAAGCTACACTTCCGTAACTGCAATATACACAACAGTCGCCTTGTTTTGGTTTAAGAACTTGCTTACATTTTTCACATTCGTAAAAATATTGACAAGCGTCTGTCGGCATTGTTTCTTCTTTTTTGTGTCCGCAGTTGGGGCAAGTGATTGTTGATTGTAATATTACTTCCATTTTAATTTTCTTTTTTGTCGGTTACAGAATATCCTGTTGAGTTAATTGCTTTTTCAATGTCTGCAATGTTAGTTTTTGAGTTGTCAAATTCTACAATTGCGTTTCCATTTTCGTATGAAGCGTTTGAACTTATTATTCCTGTCAATTTATTTACTTCGTGATTTACGTGTTCGCCACAACTTGCACAAGTCATTCCGCTAATGGTAAATTCTACTTTTTGAATATTGGATTTGTCTACTACTATGATTTGCTTTTCTGACTTTGGATAGAAAATGTTGGAGTAGTGTGGAAAGGCAAGCATAACGATTGCAAATGCTGTTACAATTCCTAAAAACTTTTTTGATTGAATGAATTTAGGTTTTACTTCTGTTTCACAGTTACAGTTAATTTGTTTTTTTGGTTTCAACTTTTGATACCAAGCAAAACCAAGAACCAAAATTGTCAAACCGATAAAATACGGTCGGAAAGGTTCAAGCCAAGAAAAAGTTGAAGCAAGTCCGCTTGTCCCTGCAATGAGAGCCAAGACTGGTGTAATGCAACACAATGAAGCGGCAATTGCTGTCAAAAGCCCTGCTCCAATTAGTTTGTTGTCTGTTTTCATATTGTTTCTAATATTTTATTCTCGTCAAGTATTTTGAAAAACGGTCTCAGCATTTTTTCATACTCTTTTGTCAATGAGTAAAAAATGGTTTGAGCTTCTCTTTCTGTTTCAATTAGTTTTCTGTCTTTTAGTTTTCGCAAGTGTTGTGAAACTGCTGAAATTGTCATTCCAAGAATGTCGCTTATATCACAGACACAAAGTCGTTTTTCTTCATAGAGCAGAAACAGAATTTTGAGTCTTACGTTGTTTCCCGCTAATTCAAGTCCGTTCGATAAATAGTCAAACGAGCCGTTGAGTTCTGAAACTCGGTCTTTACAGCGATTTATTTGTTTAATGTCTGCTTGTTGTCGTATGCAAGAATTATTGTCCATTGAGCAAAGATAGTTAATTTGTTTATTTAAGCAATTGCTAAAATATGAAATGTCAAAAAGAACCCGATTTGTCTGTCGGGTTGTGTCGTCATAGCCTTGCCACTAACGTTTTCGGGCTTTGCGTTG
The DNA here is from genome assembly GCA_015180985.1 of Flammeovirgaceae bacterium. Classification (NCBI taxonomy): domain Bacteria; kingdom Pseudomonadati; phylum Bacteroidota; class Cytophagia; order Cytophagales; family Flammeovirgaceae; species Flammeovirgaceae bacterium. The sequence continues at coordinate 3,026,699 of CP054185.1, read as the reverse complement.
GTGGGCTTTTGAAACCGTAAACTGTCTGCCAGCACCAAAGTTTATTTATTGCTCAAATGTTTCTATATGCACTGTCCGCCCACTAACGCAAAACCCGTGTTAGGCGGGCGTACTTTTGTCTAACCACGCATTTTTGGCCAATTACCATTTTTGTCCTTACAAGTAGGGGATGTCAAAGTTAAATTTCCTTTTTTGTCGTAAATATAAACTGTCCAACCGTGTGGTTGTCCTTCACACTTTTTTGTATAGTCAAAATGTTGACTTAATTCACCTGTTGGAAAATATTCTTTGCAAGAAATGTATTCACCGTCTTTAAAAACGTGAACGGAACTTAATTTTCCTTTTGCGTCATACCACTTGTATTCACCATTAAGTATTTTGTTTTTTGTGTCGCCCTCTAATTTGTAACCTTTTCCGCCACATGGCCCCATTGGATAAATATTTGTCCCGTGGTCAAAATAAGTGTAACGGTGATAAATTGCTTTAGTGCTGTCGTCAACTTTTTTCCAGTCTTTGTCAAGATAGACTATCCATTTACCATCTTTTTTTCCGTTAGAGTCTAATTGATTTGTTTGGCCGAAAATGAATGTCGTCAAAGTCAGCAGGAGCATTGTTAAAATTGATTTTGTTTTCATGTCTATGAGGTTTTATGCTTATATGTCGAATATTATAAAATTACATAACTTTTTTAGGTCTGTCCAGTATGCCGCCTAACGTTTGTGCATGTGCCGTAGCGGGGTTTAGGAGGCTTTGCCAAATGACCGTAGGGAATGGCAAAGCCGACCTGCTGCGACCTGTCCCACGTGGGTGAGCGAAATTAATAAACAAAAACTATAACGCAACACCTAGCCCCCGCTATGGTCACATGCATATTGTTGGCAGTAGTAGGGCCCTACTCTAAATTTTATTCGTAGCCTTGTCTTTTGTCACACGTTAATCTTACACCAAGCTTTATTTGTCAGTCGTGCGATGGGACATTTTTCATTTCTACTTTGTCCACTTACACTGCACTGAGCACACTTATTGACTGGCTTTGGTTGTGGACTGAATGTGCGGCCAGGCAATGTGTGTGCGAGTTGGTAAGACAAATTACTTTCGGATAAGCTTAACGAATGCTCTTTTGTCAAGAAGATCTGCTCTCAGATAATAAAGTCCTGTTGGATATTCACTCAAACTGAAAGTAAATTTTTTCTTGTCGGTAGACAGCAATTTTATTGGTTGACCTTTTATATCGAATATAGTTATGCTTATAGGTTTACTTATCTCTAACTCATTATTGAACCTGACAGTAAAGATATCATCAGATGGATTTGGATAAGCGGCTAATATGCCTGAGATATTCTCTTCTTCTAAACTCTCATCAGCCAAATTTCCAGTATGATCTTCTGATCGTTTTCTCTGGCAAGGGTCACACCCCCCCTCTGATGATACTGTTACATTTAAACTTGAATAGGTTGTGCCACACTGGTTGGTAGTTTGTAAGTCAACGGAACCATCTGTGTTCCAATAAATGCTCACCCAATTATTGGGAGAGCCGCCTGCAAATATGCTTCCACCTCCATTTACGCTCCACTCAAATGCATAGGTTCCATCATGAAATGTTCCGTTATACGTATAAACCTGACCAGGATAAACTGTTGAAGGTCCCGAAATCTGACCAGTAGGTAATCCGACATGTACTGGCTTTGTCATGGTTACCCCATTACAAACACCACCAAGATAGGTACCCCAAATAGAAACACCACCATTAAAACCACCAACGCGTGTGGCAAGACCATTTGAGTTAATTGGAAAATTGGTAGGATTATTTGATTGCCAATAGATACCAGTTGCTCCTTGCGGCATAGTTTGAAAACTGTATTGACCATTATCACAAACAAGAGATGGCCCTGATATCCCTGCGTTGGGATTAGGGATACCGAGTACGGAGTATTGAAAAGTAACATTACCCGGGCTGGTTGGATACCACCCTACATATTGACCTAAGATTGTATAAACTTTATACACGTAAGTTCTTAATACTGCACCAGTGCTTGTAAGCGTTCCGGGCACAACCTCGCAGAAGCCCTCACCATAGTTTGGATTTGCAACACTCCAACCCGTAGTACCAACTCCACGACCCCATGCGCCCACAAATTGACAATATGACTGAGGAAAAGTTACTGATTTACGAACCTCATACCGTTGTACAGAATACCAGGCAGAACTTAGCCCTGCTGCTGTTAGAAATAGTACATTATAATAATTGGTTGGCGAACCAAAAGTTGCACCGCCTTGCGAACTCAATCTGTTCAAAGAAAATGGTGCGACCAAAAACCCCAAAGCTCTTTCTGCATTCACTCGTCCTGCTCCACTACTCTGGTCAAATCCAGGGGTAGTTCCGTCACCAGCTCCGGGATTGTCAAGATCGTCAGCACTGAGTCGAATAATATTTTCAATATCATCGTTCGACAGATTAGCGTTAAACCCCTTTAATAATGATGCGATACCAGAAACATGAGGTGTTGCCATCGAAGTTCCAGAGTTATTGCCGTAACCACCTGCTGTAAACGTTGATAAAATTGTCACTCCCGGGGCAGCAACATCAATATGATTTCCCCTTGCCGAAAAGCCAGCAACCACATCCTGAATATTTGAAGCGCCAACAGCGATTACATTATCAAAACCGGCTGGAAAAGCAACTACGCCTGGATTGGTTTGCTGATGATTGCCCATAGCCACAACTGATGTACGGTTCGCTTTGTAAGCCAGGGCAAATGCTTGACGTACAGTAATGGAGTTTCGTCCGGGAGACTCGTCCGGAAAGGTAAGCCCCCAACTGTGATTTAGCACATGAACATTGGGAGAAAAATTAACTGCGTCCACAATAGCATTATAAGTGTCAACATCATCCTGTACGTTGTCGATGCGCTGAGGATGGATTTGAGCATTCCAGTCAACACCTGAAACGCCCTGCCCATTATTTGATTCAGCAGCTGCAATTCCTGCTACGTGAATACCATGCCCATCCCATCCGAACCCGGTATCGCCACCTGTCACCTTTTCATTCAAATCTTCGTGATTGACATCGACACCACCATCAACAATAGCTATGATGTTGGTGGGATTACCCGTGAATATATCCCACGCTTGTTCTGCGTGAATATCTCTCCCCGGGAATATTGTGTTCCTTAATCCCCACTGTTCATTAAACCGGTCATCGCTTGGAATAAGGTAAGGGGTAACCGTACCATTTTGCTCAGCATATAGAACTTCAGGAATTTTATTCAACTCTTTGATGAGTGTATTACGCGCATCATCATCATCAACTCGCAGTCGAAACAGTTTTGTCATATTCAATTGCTGTAGTCTTGTACCATCTGCAAGTACTTTTAGCGTGTCGGCTTCAACGAATCGTGGATTAGCTGGCTCAAATGAACTTTCGGTTAACCCAAGACGTAATAAATTCTGCTTCAATATTTCCGAGCTAAAAACCGGCAGAGTGATAGTCTTATCATTCTGTATTTTTGTTTCCAGAGCCGCACCTTCGGTAAAGAAGACCAAAATTTCCTTTTGGGGATTCCGTTGTGCTGTAGCAATCCATACCTGAAGCATAAATAGTGTAAAGATTATCAGCTTTTTCATGGCGTTTAGGGTTAAAGGTGTTAATAACTCATTATAAAATTATTTCGGGTTAGTTGAAATTGATTTTTTCCGTTAGCGTCCATTATCCAAAGAGTGCCCTTTTCGTTATCTATTCTCATATAATCAAAATTCAGGTACACAATCCTTCCGTCTGGCGCCCATGAGAAATTCATTATGTTGTTATTACTTACTGTCTTCAAATCAGAACCGTCCGGTGTAATTGTGAAGAGCTTAGCGAATTGAGTAGAGGTATTTGTGTAGTTGCCGATAAACGCAATTTTTGTACCCTGCGGGTTGAATCTTACACGTGGGTAAAAGGAAATATTGTTTTCTTTGGGGTCAAAAAAGATTTCTGATGTGGCTTGATGTATGTTATACCTCGTTCCGTATGTAAATAAATAATTGCTATCATCCCTCCAATAAGGAACTCGCCCTTTTCCTACAAATCTTTTGTTACTTCCATCGGCACCCATTATCAATACACCACAACTATTGGGGGGTATGGGGGTTGAGGCGCTTCCGCAATTGGTATTGTCATAAGCAATAAATTCCCCATCGGGACTCCATGCTGGAAAGAAATTCCGGCCCTCAAATGTGAGCTGCTCAATAGCCGTTGTATCGAAATTTGCTCCGTCAAATGGCATTTTGAAAATTTGTGCTCCGTTCATAAATGCTATCCAGTTTCCGTCAGGGCTCCAGTCGGGGTTATGCAAAAAAAACGGCAGTGCTCTTCGTTTACCAGTTCCATCGGAATTGATCAACCAAAATCCTACAGAGTCTTCTTTATAAATATAGATTGCCTGACGAGGGCACTCATACCCATTAGTATATTGTATTTCTTTGATAGGCCTGTGGTTGAATCCAATAAGTTGTCCATTTGGATGCCATATTGGGTCGTCATATGGAGAGGTGGGGACAATATCATATGGTGGGCACTTCGGAAATATTAGATTATCGTCATTTTCACAGCTGAAAAGACCAAGAATCACAATGATTAATATGGTTGAAAAGACTCTCAGCATAATGCCTACCTCCTACTTTGACACCTAAACCGGTAATTTGGTTGTGTACCTTTTTTAGGATTGAGAGATACTCCGGACGTTTTGAAATTAATAAAAGCATAAATTTTCTACAAGTCCTATACGTTGAAATTTTCTGATTTATCGCCAAGATAGCAGATGCGAAAAGTATTCATAGTATTAAGTGGGCGCGTTAGCAAATTTGGCTCTTGCCATAGCTTTGGTGTCGCGATGGGTTTGCGCGGCTATGGCATGTGCCAAATGTGCGGGGCAAGTCGAAGCATAATCTTCTTAAAAATGCGAAGGGCCGGCTGTATTACTTTTTAATTTGTCCCACGTTTTAAATTTCTTAAAGTCCAAGTTGACTCGAAGCCATTCACTCGTGGGAAATCTTTGTTACTGGTGTCAGCCGTTAGATGACCAAATTGTCCGGGCCCTATTACTGCCAACGTTTGAGTTTGTGCATCGGCTGTTAGTGAAACAGTCTTTCTCCCACGTGACTAAACTTTGTAGAGTAAAAATAATGAAAATATTAGTCGTCAAACAGCCGTTGCACAAACTTGTTGTTGCCAACAGTTTGCTTCGTCCGTCACGTTGGTGTCGACCGTTTCGTGTCGACCGGAATGGAAGTCACGAAGCAAAATGGCCATATTTAAGTATTCATTGTCGACCGGAGTCGATTTGTCGTCAGTTTTCAAAACTTCGCGCTGTCGCGCGGATAAAAAAAATGTCGTGCTGTCGCACGACACCTTAGTTGTTAATTCTACAAACGTTGTCAGCGGAAACGAGTCGTTGTCGTCAAACGGTCAACAGTCTGCGTAGTCTTATTTGTCGTCCGCAAATTGTTGGCAACGTTTGTGCTTGTGCAGTGGCCGGAATAGAAAGGCTTAAAAATGTAGCGTAGCGGAATGTTAAGCCTGACCAGTTGCGACCTGTCCACCGTGATAAATGTAACTAATGAAACCGAAACTTAATACCGACTCTGAACCCGGCCATTGCACAAGCATTTTGTTAGCGCCATGTGCCTTTGTTCCCAATCTATTTTGAAGTCATATTCCTTTGTCCACTTTTATTTTTGAAACTCTCAAACAACAATAAAGTTTTTTGAAGCGTAGGAGTATTATATACAACTTTGTCCACTTGGGATAACCAGCTACACTCTTTAAGTAAGCTTTGGATTGAGTGTCGCATGTGCGGCTTGCTTAATGTGTGTGGCGGAATTTAGGGGACGGTAATTTTTCTTATAGGGTCAAGTGATCAGAGAGGTAAAGCTTATACTTAACACTTATGCTACTTGCGAAAACGCTATAAGATAAATGACAAAATAAAGAACGGCAATTGTAAAAAGCATCCATAAAACAACCTTAACACCCCTCATGCCTGCACCCGGACGCTTATCAAAATTTTTTCTTGCTTTCGAAAAGAAATAAAGTAAAAAAGTCATAGCTGTCAAAAGTAATCATTTCAGTTTGGAAAAAGACCCTGTCAATGTTATAAATGATATTGAAGTTCACGATATGATTCACTAAAGAAATTATCGCTTTTTATCAACTCTCTGGGATGACCGTTTTGAACTATACTCCCTTTTTCTAAAATATAAACCACATCGGCCCTTAGAGCTGATTTAATTTTATGTGTCACCATTAAAATCGCTAATTCCTTCTTCTTAATATGAAGCAGTTCAAGAATAAAATTCTCAGTATTTTTATCCATTGCAGAGGTGCCTTCGTCAACTATTAAGAGACTTGGGTTATGGTAAAGAGCCCTCGCAAACGCAACCAACTGTCTTTGCCCTCCTGAGATATTGATACCCTCCTCACCCAGCAAAGTCATATAGCCTCTTGGAAAATTTTTGAAGTAATTACCGAACCCATTTGCCTCACACCACGACTTTGCGTTTTCTAGTTCAATTGGATCGTCTGAGAGTGCAATATTGAATAATAAGAAATTATTAAACAATTTGGTATGTTGTGAAACAACTCCAAGCTTGCCTCTGTACGCATATAACTCAATGTCTAATATGTTACAATCTCCATAGCAGATTTTTCCAGATTGCGGCAGATAAAATCTTTGAATCAATTGTATCAATGTGCTTTTTCCAGAACCACTCTCTCCCAACAACACAGTTAGATTCTGAGGGTTAATGGATAATGAAATATTATGTAAAAGAGCGGGATTACCAGGATAATTGAAACTAAGATTCTTGATTATTAAGCTTTCTCCGAAGCTTAGGTTATCGCGCTTGCCATTATTATTTTCCGGTTGCAGAGATGTAAATTCTTTCATCCGATCAAATGCAACTTTGGCTTCCTGTACCTGAACATAAAAGCTAGCGGTTCTTGTTAACGCTGGAACTATTGTTCCTACTAAAGAAATTACTGCTACTAATTCACCTATTTTAAGTTTATCGTGAAAAATTAGTAGTGAAGCATATCCAATAGATATGACTGTAATTAAGATACTGACAAGCTCAAGAAAAAGACCAAATCGTATCTTAATTTTCCCAAGCTGCAATATTCTATTTTGAAAATTTTCATAAATAATGGATGTAACCTCTGAAAAGAAGGACTGCTTATTCAACGATTTGATTTCAGAAATTCCAGTAATTGAATCAATGTAGTTGCTTTCATTTGCAGCTTGTAATACCATAACTTCCTTTTGATTAGATGTTATGGATTTTGTAAAGAAGAAAAGAAATAGCGCGCTAAATGGGATAAATGTTAGTACGATAAAACCCAATTCGCTATTATAGATAAAAATAGCAATGACAGACACTATTGTTAAGAATAACTCAACAAGAATATTCCCAACCATATTACCTATGACGGTTTGAATTCTGTTGGTATCGTTCATTCTCGATACCAATTCACCAGTTTTCTTTGAATCGAAAAATTGCTTTGGGAGAAACAGAAGAGCATTGTAAAATTGTTTGATCAAACGTTTATTGAACTCTCTGCCTTGTGTGATAAGAAATAATCCTCTGACGTAACCCAAACCTGTTTTGATAAAGAGGATCAACGCAAACAAGGAGAGACCCAATGTAAGTTTGAATAGGTTTTTTTCTGGGAGTATTGTGTCAATTAGCTGTTGGCTAAATATTGCTGTTGATATTGAAAAGAGTGCTATAAGAATTCCGAGAAACAGCGAAGACGATAAAATGTTCAAATCTTCTTTAAGAATAGTTAAGAACCATCGGAGACTCTTTTCTTGATGTCGTCTTTTCTCAATTTGGTCAGTCGGAGTTAATTTTATTAATGCTTTTGATTGCCACATGTCATCAAGTTTACTCTTTGACCATGTTTCAATACCACTCTGAGGGTCGCCAATTATTATATCTTCTCCTTTAAATCCATAATATACTACGTAGTGCTGAAACTTGCCATGAAGTAAAACATGCAATATTGCTGGCTGAGCCAATTCTTTTAGGTTATCCACGGAAGTTGCTTCTAAACCCTTTGCCTGAAACCCAACCGATTCAGAAGCTTCCTTGAGGCCAATCATGCTTGTGCCAAATTTGGTTGTCCCGCTTATTTGTCGTAGATAGTCTAAAGTGGCGAAGCCACCATGAAATTTTAATATTGATGCCAGGCATGAAATTCCGCAATCAGATTGTCCGTGCTGCCTTACAAAGGTCCTTTTGATTTTTTTATAATTCATCATTCAAAGCTCTCAATATTGCTTTCAGTTCTGTTTTGCCTTTGTATTCGTTTACCAGTGAATTGTTTTTATAAACAAAAATCTGGGGCACATTAGCTTTTCCAAATGTTGATACAACTTGATCAGGTCTAATTTGAAATAAAAAGAAATTAGGCCTCCCGAGAAGTCTATATTTCATAGCAAAAGACTCAATCTCATTTATCGTTTGATAAGAAACGGCACAAATCTGTAGGTCTTCTGTACCTGAAATATTACTCTCTAATTCCGCAAATTCTTCTTGGCAATATTCACATTCTGAATTAAAGTATAAAACCAGCGTGGGTTTCTCATAATTAAGCTCAGTCGCATGACTTGAAGCTTCACTTAAGGAGCCCATAATGCGGGACAACTCTTTTTTATTATGGAGAGCTTTTTCCTTTTGTTTTAGATTACTAACACTCCGCATTATCCAGAAAAGCGATAGTGCTATGAAAGACAGAATTGCGATGAATCTAATAATACGCTTCGTGTTCATGGCATATAACTTATTGAAAGAAACGTAATAAAAATAAGCCAAATAAAAATTCCACTTGCGTATACTGGTAGAGTCAATGACAATGATTGCCCATAAGGTTTATCTATAGCATATTTAATGCCGTATGCCAGCGCTAATGAATAACCAAGTTGAAACAAACTAAGTGATTGAAGTGGGTATATAATCCATGATTCCAAGTCATTTGCTTCAAATAAACTCAGCACCGACAATGGATGAAATTCTTGAACATCTGATATAGTATAATCCTTTACCACAAGCCCAAACCAAATCAATCCAATTATGGACGGAATTATTAGTACAAACTCAGCAAGTATGCATGCGTGAAAAACCCTTCTGAATGAAGCCTTATAACCAAATAAAATTATACCGGTCAGAAGCCACATGGAAAGAATGAAGAACTTTAGCAAATAAACAATTGGTATAATAATGTAATCGAGAAAGAACCAGTCACTTTTAAATTGGAGAATTTCAGTTACTTGATCATAAGTCAATCGATCCTTAAAATATTCGTAATACAAATTTTCTGAATAAATAAATGTATCTGAAATCAATGATATCAAGACCAATAGAAGTATAAACAAGAGAAAAAGATAAGTCTTGTTGACTTCACTAAAACGAAAGCTTCTCATATTAACCAATCAGCGTTTATTATTTTATCCTCTTGTTTAAGTTGATCTTTAATCCTCTTTTTCAGTTCTTCAGACTGCCCGAATGACTTATTTTCCAATTCAGAGACGATGCGACCTTTGTCCATGATATAAATTCTATCGCTTAGCTCAGTTATTATTTCAAGGTTATGAGAAGTTATCATCGTTGTTTTCTTACCTCTGAATGATTTTAGAATTGCCATAAATCTTTCAGTTGTGGAAATATCAAGATTCACAAATGGTTCATCGAGAATTAAAAATTCAGGATTATGAATAAGGATTGATGCCAAAGTCACTTTCATTTGATTCCCAGAAGAGAGATCTTTAATCCTCTTGTTCTGATGATCTTCTAGCGATAGCAATTGGATCAAATCATCAATTCTTGATTTGATAATTTGATTTTCAACCTTTTGAAATTTGGCTACAAAGCCGAGATATTCTAACACGCCAAACTCTTCTATAAAATATGGTTTACTTAACACAATACCCCAATCTTTCTTGTAAGAGACGAAATTAGTGGTAAGCCTATTACTTTTTATGAATATGTCACCCGAGTCATAGCCTATCAGATTACATAGTATTTTAATTATCGTTGTTTTACCACAACCATTGTTCCCCACTAAAGCACAATTATCAAAGCGATCGATTTTAAAGCTTAAACCCTCAAGGGCGCTGCTTTTACTGAACAAATACCGTTTGCTTACCTTTTTTACCTCTATCATTGATATTTTCTTGTTTGAACCCTATAATAAATCACGTTTGTAAAAATTAAACCAGATATAAACAGTAGATGGAATTTTATATCCAATTCTGTTTTAGTTAATAATACTGAAATAGAACACGCTAAAATATAGACAACGATGCTCCATGCTTTCTTGTCGATAGAGTGAGCTAATGCAAAAAGTAACGAGCAATAAAATATTGCAAGCAACATATGATCTGTAGGTAAGGAAAGAGTGTTTTTTACTTGGAGATGAAAGACAAAAGTCAATATTAATATGTCGGTTAACAGAATCTTAATGTAGTGCCTATCAATTGGCCTAATCCGAAAAATATTATAGAAATCATTCCTCAACTCCCAATCATGATAAAAGACCTGCATTAAAAACAAAACTATAATAGGAATAGTTAGAGCTGCGAGCTTAGGGTACAGAAAATTGAATCCAAGAATTATGGCATGGACTTGAATCAGTCCGTTAAATATCTTTGCTTCCTTTTGCCAATACCTAGCATAAAAGGCAAGTAGTGTCAATAGACTGGCCATTCCTTAAGAACTCTTTTAAAAATTAAAAATGTCAACGATGACACGAATAAAACTTGTATAATCAGTACATATGGTAAGATATTACTGTTTGCAAAAAGTGGCGCACTAATGAAAGTGCCAATAGGATTTACTGCCAAAGCTAAGGGGTTATCAAATTTGTCAGCAAAGTAAAATGGAACAGCAAATGTCAATATTAGTAAGTAATTAAAGTTTAATTTATTTTTTTTGATTGTCCAAAGGTGAAATAATATAAATACAACAAACAACGTATATGCGGTCATTAAATATAAGACAATGGAAATCGACAATATTTTGGAAAAAGAAAATCTTGAGATAAGAAGAAAGATTGGAGAAAGCAATAGAGGAATAATTGCAGTTCTCATCAAAATTAAATTTGAAAAGACATTAAGGGTAAATTCCTTATATGATATAGCAAAGCAATAAAAATATTTCGGAACGATTAGCGTTCGAACTTTTGCGTTATTGATTTGGCTTAAAATATACATCAGAATCGCCCCGTAGTGAAATGTCACAATTAGTGCTACTTGATAGCCTTCATTTTGCTCACTACCACCAAAAAAATTGGAAATTGCACCAACTGCAATTAGTATAATGTATAAAATAAAAAAAAGGTTAGCCATATTCCTCAAATTAGTAAATAAAGGGTCTGAAATAATTCAGACCCTTTCTTGTAACGCTGGTTTTAGTTAACACAGGAATCTGCTGAATCCATCATGGCAGCAACTTCTCCCACAATAAGACCAGCACCACCCCAAGTTATAGGACCGCCTGCAGTTACAGCTACAGTTGTTCCAACGGCTAAAATGCCCCAGCCTACCATAGCAGCACAAGCAAACCAACCTTCACCTTGAAGGTTTTGCATTTTTTCAGAAGACAATTCTTTCATAAGAATAAAATAGTTTAGTAATTGCCAGTATCCGACTGGCAAGCGGTTGCCGAAAATCTGTTCAGCTCAGGTTGTCTTTGCAAAGAACTGCGCAATCATATTTACAATAAACGAAACCTGCAATCGTAATTCTACCCAAATTTTTATCGTAGAACTACGCTTTTTTCACTCACATAGTTAAAGTAAATTAAAATAAGGTCACCAATCTTTCATATCCCACTCTACCACGACCTTTATCAATTGAACTTTATTACTCACACTGAATTTCTTATATATTCCTGCGATGTACTTTTCGACAGTTCGATGGCTTTTATGGATTTTTTCGGCAAGTTGAGTACTTGTAAGACCATTCGAAATACCCTTTATAAGTTTCTTTTCCAATTCAGTTAATCTGTAAGGGCATTTCTTTTTGATGGATACATTTTTAAGATAATTCTGAACGATCTGAGCAGAACGACTTGTCAAATAAGCGCCACCGTCATAAACTAGTCTGATAGCTTTAAAAAGTTCTTCCGGCTCGTCCTCTTTACCAATAAAACTTTTTACGCCATGAGCGTACATTTCAATTATGTTACTCTCCAGATCGTATTGCGAATAGGCAATAACCTTGAGATGGGGATAATGCTCTTTAATTTCATCAGTTGCTTCAACGCCATTCATGACTGGCATCCGTATATCCATCAGAACAATATCGGGAGTTTTGATTTTAAGTTGTTCAAGTAAATCAGCACCGTTTTCAGCCTCTATTATTACTTCAATGTCTTCTTCGAGGTGAATTGTCCTAATAATAGCTTTTCGGAATTTCTCATGGTCATCAGTGATGGCTAACTTAATTTTTGTCATGGTCTTATTTTGATGTCCTAAAGAGATGGGGAAAGCAAGTGTGTGGGAGTAGCGTGCGCGTGGGCTTGTGTGTCGGCAGCTACTGCCACACTCTTGCTTGGCGCGTGGTGCGCGGTGGAAAAAAACTTTATTGTTGTTACCCCGCTCTTAATTTGAAGTCCCGAATTATTCACTTTTCTGTCAACCGTTATTTTTTGTTTATCTGTCCAACGAGTCATTGTCAGTAAAACTAACTCTTTTTTAAAGGCATTGGCGCTAACGGTTGGCCGCTTGCCGCAGTGGGGGATTTCGGAGCACTTCACTGTCAACCAAGCACAAATGTTGATAGAAGCACTGAACTTGATTTAACCACGTCAGCCCCCATTGTGGCAAACGGCTGTTATAGGGCGTTGTTTATTCCTTTGTCCTTTATATATTTTGTTAGTTCGTCCATTTTTAAAACCTTGTCATATTGACTTTTTACTTTCCCAAGTTTACAGTCTTCAGTTATCAATTTCAAAAAGTCATTGAAGTCAGAATTTTCGTTTGCAAGTCGGTTTACTGTGTCCCAATCTATTTCTTGATTTATTCTTGAAGGGAAAAGTATTTCACTCTCAAATATGTTCTCTGGATTTAGTTTAATAATTCCTATTCCAAATGCATTGTTAAGTCGTCTTACTTCATCTTTAAAAGTCGGGTCGTCATCTATGTTAAGTGTCACTAAGTAACCTTCATTTGCCCAACTTGAATTTGAAACGGCTTGAAAGTATGATTGGCGTAAGTTGCCGAAGTTCAAAGAAACCTTTAACTCAAAAGAAAACAACTTTATTGAGGTTATTGACAAATGGTTTTGGATTTCAAGCGTTTCTGATTTGTAGTCACGAAATGGGAAATAAACGCCAACTAGGTCAGGATGTAACCACTCGTTTTGTCCTTTGGTAGCTTTGGAAGAGTTCTCGTGAAAGACTGTCTTAAGGTTGGCTTTGAAATGGCTGTCACCAAAAGCATAAGCAACTAATAAGGAATGAAGGTCTCTTTCATTAAGACACTGCCTAATTAAGTGTGTAAGTGCTGGGTAACGACTAAGCAACTGCGTAAAGGTTTTATATTTTGCATCTGCCTTCGAAGATAGTTAAAAATTGATTTACGATTAGTGGCCAGTTTCTCACGGGCAAGGTCCATTTTTTGGTGATCTCCCGTAAAGCCAGGTACACCGCTTTCACCACCGCCTGGTCGTCAGGGAACGAAAGTTTGTTGTTGGTATACTTGCGGATTTTTCCGTTGAGATTTTCGATAATGTTCGTGGTATAGATCAGCGTTCGGATTTCGATCGGATAATCGAAGAAGTGCGTGAGGTTATCCCAATTCGTTTTCCACGACTTGATAGCATGCGGATATTTTTTGCCCCATGTTACTTCAAGCTGCTCTAAGGCTTGAGCAGCCAGCTCTTTGTTTGGTGCTCCGTAAACAGTCTTCAAATCGGCTACAAATTGTTTCTTGTCTTTCCAGACAACGTAGCGAAGCGCATTTCTGATCTGATGAACTACACAAATCTGGGTTACCGATTGGGTAAACACGCTGGTGATTGCATCGGTGAAGCCCTTCAGATTATCGGTGCTGGTGATGAGAATATCTTCCACGCCACGGCTTTTTAAATCAGTAAGTACACTTATCCAGAATGAAGCACTTTCGCTTTCACCCAGCCACATGCCCAATACTTCCTTAAACCCCTGAGCATTAAGGCCTACGGCCAGGTAAATGGTTTTGTTGATCACCTTCCCATTCTGCCGGACTTTGAATACGATCCCATCCATCCACACCACAAAGTACACCGATGAAAGAGGCCTGCTTTGCCACTCCGTTACCAACGTATGTACCCGCGAGGTAACGTTGGAAATAGTGGCATCCGAAACATTCACACCATAGATTTCCCGGATTTGTATTTCAATGTCGCGTACGCTCATACCCCGGGCATATAAGGAGATGATAATTTCTTCGATGCCTTCTACGAACCGGCTGCGCTTGGGAACCAGGACGGGCTCAAACGTGCTGTTCCGATCCCGAGGTACTTCTATCTGTAGTTCACCTCGCGTGGTCTTGATGGTCTTACGGGTTTTTCCGTTCCGTGAGTTCCCGGAGTTAATCCCTTCTGGTGAATGTTTGGCATAGCCCAAATGGCCATCGAGTTCACCTTCCAGCATTTGCTCCATGCCCTTTTTGAAAAGTTCATCGATAAAGCTGTTGAGGTCTTTCGAATTCTTAAATTGCTTGAGAAACTCAGGGGTGAGCATCTCTTTGAGTAGTGGGTGTTGTTCTTGATTTTCCATGGTAACTGTGTTTAAAGTTAAGTCTTTAAATGCAACCGATTCGGCTGAAAGTGGTACATTCCACATCCCCTTTCAGCAAGGCCGAATCGGGCCTTTACACAGTTGCTTAGTCGTTACCTTCATTAAATTTCTTAGTCTCTATTTTTTCCTTTTTTGCGATTTCTGTGTCTTTCTGCTTTTGAACTTTTTGTAAGTCTATTTGGCTTGCAAGTCGTCTTAAAAAGAATTGTGCAGGTCGCTCACTTGTCTGAATTACAGTCGAGTTGTCGGCATTGTTGTTAATGTCTGTGTAGCAATATGCTGCTATTGTCGCCCAGGGTGTCTTGCCAGTTGTTGAAAAGTCACCAAGCGTTCCCAGTTCATTTGCCTTGTCCCAAATTTCCTTTGCGGAAAGTGGTGTCCCGACTTTTTCAATCGTCTTTTCTATAACGTCCCAAAATGTTGTCTTTGCCATTTATTTCTTTTTATTCGTGTCGTTTTACAATGCCCTATAACGTTTTGCAGCTTTGCGTTGTGGCGGATTAGATGCGATAACCTGTCTAAACGCACAATGTTTATTAATTGCACTACTGTTTATATACCCACTTTCCCCGCCATAACGCAAAGGTGCTGTTAGGCAATCGTTGTTTAGTCCTTGTAGTATAAAAAATAATATGCCTCAACATTGTCAAGATAAGCACCGTCAAAACCTGCATTCAATATTTTTTTCATATACGACTTGTCATTGCCATAAATGATGTCCTGCCAATCTTTTTTCCAAAACTTAACCCAAAACTCATCTTCATAACCGTTATACTTTCTTTTGAGCCAAAGCGGGTGATGTAGTCCCCAACCTTTTTTCCAGTAGTATCGAAATTTTTCTGCTGAGCCAATATTTATGTAAGAAATTACAAGTCTTTGTCCGCCATTTGCTTTTGTTTTTAATTGATTTATTTCAGACAATGTAAATTCTGTCCCCTCAAAGAACAGGTCAATTAGGACTACATCAAAATTTGTTGCTGAAATGGCGCTAATCATTTCTTGCTTCGATGAGTAATTGTCTGTGCTGATAAGATATAAATGATTTTGTGCAAGTGATAGATTTGTAATGTTGGAGGTGTTTTCATAAGGAATGCTGTCAGGGATTTGTTTATAATGATAATTGTCGCTACTCCTTGTAAAGCATATAAACCCTTCATTATAATTTCTGAGAAAAGCGTCTGAGGTATAATTGTTGTCAGAAACGAATTCGGATACCATTATTTTTTTCGATGTTTTTAGTTGTTGAAGCATAGAAAGTCGTTCACCATCTAACGCATAAGTGCCATTGTAAAAAAGTTCTTCAACGCCAATTCCGTTTATTGAACTCATATAAGATGAGTTTTGTCCGTCATTTGGGGCAATATTATTAAAACATAGTTCAATTCCATTTTGAGGAATAACTATAAAGTCTGGGTCATATCCTCTTGCGTAATTAGAAATGGCAATAACAAAGTCCTGCATTTTTTCCGCTGCTTTGTCTGATCGCTTTTCTTTTGAGCAAGAAAAGAAAACTGTCGAAATAATGAATATTAAAATTGTTCTTATCATTTTTGTCCTGTCTTTTTACAATGTTGCCTAACGTTTTTCGGCTTTGCGTTCGGGCGGGCTTTTTAGCACTACACTCGATACGAAGAACCGCACTTCAATTATACACAAAATTGTCAATAGAAGCACGTCACCCCGCCTGACGCAAAACCGATGTTAGTGGCTGCCGTTCTTGTCGCTTTATGCAAATTTTTGTTTCTCATTTTATGCTCTGTCCAAAAGTTAGTAGGTTGTTGTCCGGGTCAAGCAATGAAAACTCTCTTTGTCTCCAAGGTTTTGTTTCTAAATGTCCATTTGGGTGAATTAAAACTTTGTTGTCCAAAATTGTTTGGTAAAGTTTATCAATGTCGTTTGTTCTAATATAAACCTGTCCGTAGTTTTCTGTTGGGTTAAGGTCTTTAAACTCAAAAAAGTGAATTTGAATGTTGTCTTTGTGAACCATTAAATAACCATCAAAGTCATTGTCGCCCCAAAGTTGAAAACCTAAACTATTTATGTAATAGTCTTTCGTTACGGCTTTGTCACGCATTGGTAATTTTGGATTTATTTCTGTCAGCATATTTTTTTGTTAGTTTGTTGTAAATGTAAACACGATTTTACGAACGTTAGTTGCTGTCGTGTGATTGATTGTCCTGCCGTCAACCAAGTCCGTAAGACAATGAATTACTGTCCCCCGAAACCGAACTGAGGTTAAAAGCACAACTCTTACAACCTAAGTCAAAGTCAACATATAAAGAACGCAAAAGGGACAGTCATTCAGTGTCTAATTGTTACTCTCGTTAACTGTTGAACTGTCGGTCGCACGGTTGCCACTAACGTTTGTGTTTATGCAGTGCGGGGAATAGGAGGGCAAAAAAATGTAGCGCAGCGAAATGTTTTGCCCGACCTGCACGTCTCTGTCCCCCGACACCGATCTAAATTAAGAAATTACTTTTAATACCTACACTAAACCCCCGCATTGCATAAACATTTTGTTGGTAGCTGTAGGGCCCTTCTACGAACTTCATTCGTAGCCTTGTCTTTCGTCCCCGCTAATGTTACACGTCACTTTATCATTTAGTCGTGCGGTGGGGCATTTTTCATTGACGTCATTCTCCGTTTACGCTGTACTGAGCACACTTATTGACTGGCTTTGGATGTGGGCTGTAAGTGCGGCCAGGCAATGTGTGTGCGATTTCTTTGACCTATCTCTGCAAATGTAAACTCAGGTTTCTCAACTTTTTTGATTTTCTTAGCTCACATTCCCAAATGCGATAGACTTTCCAACCTTTAGTCGTCAAAGCCTTACTTACATCTTTGTCTCGCTCTTTATTCCTTTTAATTTTTTTATCCCAGTATTCCTTGTCATTGCTTGGCTTTGTGTTTCTGCAGTTGTGGCCATGCCAAAAACAGCCGTCAACAAATACTGTGATGTGTTTTGTTGGGAATGTAAAATCAGGTTTTCCTAAAAGTTTGTAATTTCTTCTCCAGCCAATAATTTTATTTTGTTTGAAAAAATGTATTAGCGCGAGTTCCGTTGACTTATTGCGACTGCTTTTTACTTGTCGCATTATTTTAGTTCGTTCTTCTTTTGAGAACGTGTCCACAATTAAGATGATTAAGTATTAAGATGACTTCTTACCTTTGGCTGATTCCTTTTTCGGACTTGGAGAAGTATATTTTATTACATTAATCCAAGAACTATCAAACCCAATTTTTGAAAGAATAAAGTCTTTAGGTATTAAGGTCGGTCTCTTTACTCTAATGATTAAACTGTCTTCTGGCACGTCCTCAAAAATAGTGAATTGCTGTCCTCCTGATTGCCACGTAAATTTTTGGTCTTTGGTTTTTTTATTAAACCCGTACAGGTTTTTACCTTTCCACTCCCAGTAATATAGCTCCGGGTCGTATCTAATTGTGTCAATTTCAAAAATTACATTTTCAATTAGGTCTTCGGAGCGTATCAAGACAACAGTTCTCAAATGTTTATAGGTTTCTCTCATTTTTGAGACCCTTTCATTATAAATATTCAGAACTAATTCACCATGCTCATTTGGAAGTTTCCCCGGTTGAACATTATAGTCGTAAGAATTTATTAAGTCGTTTCTTCCACTAATTAATCGGATGGATTTCCTCTTAGATGGCTTTTTGAATTTTACTGATTTTGCTCCCCAAGCTGTATTACCTAACGCAATGTCATCTAGCCCAACAACAGAGGGTTTCCATTTTGCTCCAATTGAATTTGCAAATATTTGTTCCCATTCTTTGCCTTCAATATCTGTTGCTCCTCTTGTTGCTAAAATATAGATAAGCTGTTCACCTACTTTGTAAGGAAAATCTTTTGGAAAATCGTTTAGAAGAAAGGGAGGAACAGATTTATTAACAGTCCTTAGTTTGGGTGAGTTTTTATCCATTAACCTTTATTATAACTTACTTCGTATTCTCTTAAAACAGATGTCATATCAAGTGAGGTTGCAACATATGGTAATAGCTTTAAGATTACTGCTTTCACTAGATTGACTGGAACTGCATTACCAGCTTGTTTTCTTGCTTGACCATCATTAACTACAATTTTGTATGTATCGGGAAAACCTTGTAGTCTAAACATTTCCCTTGGTGTTAGCCGTCTTTCACCGTTTACAAGTAAATAATTGTAAGATGCTCCGGCTCGCAAAGCACATGAGTATGGATAAGAACAAATGTTGCCTGCTTTATTCTCATGCCATATCGAAAGTTTATAAGCTGACTTATGCTTTTGCTTCCGCTTTTCAACAATGTAGTCCGAAGCATAGTGTTTTTTATCAACCTTTCTTTCTAAAATTTGAGACAGAGGTTTGAAAGGTCTTATTGGTGATGGGTAGCTAAAAAGAATCGGGTCTCGGTGCCCTACAATTATAACCCTTTCTCTTTTTTGCGGAAGGCCATAGTCGAGCGCATTTAGGACTGCATATTGAACATGATAGCCTAATTTTTTTTGAAGAGTATTTATAATGGTCTTCAAAGTTTTACCTCCATCGTGACCAACGAGTTGTTTTACATTTTCAAGAACAAAGGCTTTCGGTTTTTTGTGCTTTATAATTCTAACAATATCAAAAAAAAGTGTTCCTCTGATATCATTGAATCCTTGCATTTGACCTATTATGCTGAAAGGTTGGCATGGGAAACCTGCAAATAAAATATCGTGGTCTGGTATATCTTTTTCGTCAACTTTAGTTATGTCGCCAGATGGACGATGGCCGAAATTTGCCTCATAACTGTCTTGGCAATATGTGTCAATGTCAGACGAAAAAACACACTCAGGTATCAAATCATTCTCACGGCATGCTTCATCCATTGCAACTCTAAATCCGCCAATTCCACAAAACAAGTCTATGAATCTAATTTTTTCCATCTGTTCAAAGGATTTGGCCAAATTTAATAAAATAATCGACTTTTCTGGTGGTTCTGGCGGGTTAAGTTTGGGTTCACTTTAATTAAATATCTGGGTCACGCGGACTGGTTTGGCTCTTGCCATAGCTTTGGAGTCGCGGTGGGTTTGTGCAGCTATGGCATGTGCCAAATGCGGGGGGCAAGTCGAAGCACAATCTTCTCAAAAATGCGAAGGGTCGGCTGCATTAATTTTTAGTCTGTCCCACGTATTAATTTTCCAAGACCAAGTTGTCTGCGAAGCCGTTCACTTGTCCACGTGAGAAAACTTTGTTTAAAAATTGTCGTCCGTTTTTTTGAAACACAAATTTGTCCGGGCCCTATTGCTACCAACGTTTGGGTTTGGGCAGTGGCGGGCTTAGGAGGCCTTAGCAATGGAGCATCGCGGAATGCTAAGGCCGACAAGGTCGTCACTGTCCGCAGTGGGCAAACGTTGTAGCGAAGATAAAACTTTTTACATACTCGTCACCCCGCCATTGACCAAACCTGGTGTTGTGCGCTGGCTGGCTAACCATCTCATTTTTTTAATTCTTTTAGTCCGTCTATTTCGGTTTTGCTGAATTCTTTTGTCCGGGTACACCTATTTGTCCAGTAGCAGTTTTCTTTTTCGATATTATCAAGCTTTTCTGATTCATTGAGGAAAAAGGAATAAGTGTGACCTTTTATAGTACCGTATACTATGTACTCTTTGTTTAATTCAAAGTCAAAACCACAGGAAGCCCCTCCCTCACTCGTGAAAATTGTCACAGTGTCACTTGTTATTTGACCCTTGAAAAATTCTATCACTTGAATGTCAACCTTAATAATCTGTTTGTAATCAAATGATTGAGCCTGTCGTTTTTCATTTTTAATGTTATCTCGGATAGAATTTGCTTTATCGGCTTTTAGTGTTTCTGCAAAAGAGACCAATTCTTTTTTTACAACTTTACCAAATATCACACCGTCAGCGGAATTCAAGGATTCCCTTATTGTCCCAGTACCACCGCATTTACATGCGTAAATTTGTCCGCATTGTACTAGAAGAAGAAACGTCAATATAAATTTCGATTTCATACGAATATTTTGTCCAGCCAGCTTGCGCACAACGTCTGTGTATGTGCCGTTGCCGGACTAGGAGCCAAAATGAATGACCGTAGGGAATGATTTTGGCGACCTGCTCCGACATTGTCCACCGTGACAGAACGTGCTTGCGAAGATAGCTATTTGTTTGAACCTAAACCCGGCAATGGTCACATACATATTGTTGGCGCCAGTACGCTTAGTTCATGTATTTCCATTTTCTCTTTCCGTAGTCTGATGTCAAAAGTCCGGTCCGTGAAACAAAATGATAAAATTTGTCTAAGGCGTCTTTGTCATTGTTAGAAATCAATCGCTTCTCAATGATCATAAAAAAGCCGGTCGTGATCTTTTGGTTCGTCACATAGTATTGCTCCAGTCGTCCTTGGATTCTGTAAGTCACACGAACTAAGATGCCGTCCATGTTTCTTGTTTTTAGTTTGGGATTAACGTTGTCAATCGTCCAAAGAAGCTTTCGTAGTGTGTCAGGATGGAGCTTGAAAGACAATAGCCCCAATGAGTCTGTCGGTACCGGTAATTTGGAAGAAACTAAGAGTGGGTAAAGGTTCGGTCCCACGTGGTCAAAACGTACTACGCCAACGGTGTCGTCAGTCCCGTCTTCAAACCTAATGTCACTTATCAGCTGCTCTTTCGAAGCATCGCCTAGCATCATGTCGAGTCCGTACTTCGTAGACTTAAGTTGTCCACTCACTGTCACCGCGACCAAACTAAAAACCCAACTTACTAATAACGTCCTCATTGATTTCTTGTCCCGCGTATTGGCGCCAACGTGAGTGCATAAGCAGTGGCGGGTTTAGGAGGGCTTAGCAATGTAGCGAAGCGGAATGCTAAGACCGACCTGCCGCGACTTGTCCCACGACACCGAACGTTGTTTGAAAACTAAAACTACAAATTTATACCGAACCCCGCCATTGATTATGCATTTTGTTGTGTGCCGTTGGCTTTAGAACTTCACTAATTTCCAGTTCATCTTCTTTTCAACCTTATCTTTTTCGTCCTCCGTCAGTCGAATTACAAAAACGTCTTGTCCTGTCTGGTGGTGCATATAAAGTTGATAAGGCGAACCATTGTTCTTCATTGATGATTCTAAGTATTTGAAGAAGTCGGTGTCGTACCAGTCGTCATGAAATTTTAAGTTGAAGACTCGTAATGTATCACTGTCCCAGAACGAAACCTTAACAGGTCCTTCGTCAGATGTCCATTCCTCTTTAATCCTGTCTGTATTTAAATAACCACCTGATAGCTTTCCAAATTTTTCAACTGTCATTGCGTAAACATTATTTCCGTTTAGAACGTCAGCCTCCAAATCTCCCCACCACACTCTTGTCTCGTCCAACTCTGCTACGTGAAGATCAAAGAAGTCCGCGTTATACTTTGGATCAAATATTTCATTGAACTCATCATAACCGTCAACCTTGTACTTCTGTTGGGCTTTCTCAATTAGTAATGTCGTCAATTGTTCATCGTCCAAGTCTTTGAAGTTCTCAAAGAGTCCGACTTGTCGAAGATTGGCAACGGCTGTCTTAAACTTCTCTTCTTGCAAATCTTGTCCGCGGTTACACGAGGCGAGAAATGTCAAAATCAATATTGTTGTTAGGTATCTCATCTGTCCAAAAGCCAATGGCACACAACGTTTTGGGTTTGTTTAGTGGCGGATAAATCCGGAGGATTTGTCCGCCTACACGAATATAAATAAACTTGCTGACACTACGGGCGACTGTGTCGCCCGCCATTAAACAAACCCGGTGTTGCCGGCTGGCCATTTTGTCTGTCCGTCATGCTTATGTTTGTCAGTCTGTTGTGTGAATAGTAAATTTTTTGGTTATATATGTCGTCCTTTTGTCTAGTCTAAATGTCAAGATGTTTACTTCATCTGGTTTGAGTTTACTAATACTGATTACTTCACCTATATGGTTGTCGTACTTTGAAACTGAATCTGAGAATTCCAATACGGTGATTACCATTTGAGGTTCACTAAAAATGTTTGCAAGACTATTTTGTCTAGCGATTACAAAAGTGTCACTGATTCCATAAGGTCCAACGTTGACAATAATTCCTTCCCGTCCATTTAGTTGAATTTTATCTAGGTTAAACCTTGTCGTATTTTTTATCTGAAATCTGTAGTCAGTCTCAGTAGTACAAGAGAAGATTGTACAAAGTTGTAAAATCAACAAGTAGTTTATGATTCTCATGTCACTTTAATGGCTTGCCGGCAACGTTTGGCAGCTTGGCGTAGTGGCGGATTTTTAGCACAAATGTTCAATTGAAGAACTGCACTTTGGGTTAGCACTAAATTGTCATAGTAGCACGTCACCCGCCATTACGCCAAACTGCTGTTACCAGCCGTTATTCTTGTTCTGTCGTCACAGCTTCTTTAATTTCCATTGTGTCCATTTCGTCAAATGTCAGTCCGCTTAATTTTGTTTTTAAGTCAGTTAAAATGTTGTTTACTCTACTTTCTATAAACTGGTCAATTGCATTGTCGGGTAATGTTCCATTTCTTGCCCAATCTAAAATGTCGCTTGAAAGTAAGTGTGAAGGCATTATTGCTTCAAATTCCGGTTTGTCATAGTCCTTCATATACTCAAGCGGATTTCTGTTTGTAATGTCAAGGTTTGTTATCTGAGTTAGATAAGCAATGTTCATCAAACTGTCGCTTGTAATTTTGTTTTTATGCTGATTATTCAGCACATACTCTGAATTGGTCGGAAAAATGTGGTGCAAGTTTGGTTTGTCTGTCGAGAAGAAGAAGTTTTGAACTAATACTTCTCTGTCGCAATGTTCCCAATCTTTTGGTTGAGCACTTGAATATAAAGCCAAAACTGCTCTACTCATTCGCCCTTTTGAGCTGTAAGTTGCGGTGCGGAGTTTTTGCTTATCAATTAAGAACCTGTCAAACACAACTGGCTCGTTAGCTTTTCCTTTATTCAAGAACTCAATGTGTTGACCTAATTGAGTTGTGTTGCTTAACAAGTCATCATTGTGAAAGCTGTTAAACCAGAAATACTTTTTGAGTAAGCCATAGTCAGGCGAACTGTTTTTATAGAAGTATGCGGTAATCGTGAAATAAAAATAGCGGAAGGGAATTAGGTAAGGAGTTTTTATGTGTAAGTGATTTTCAAAAAAGTCGAATGTTTTAAGCATTGCCTTTTTTGTTTCTTCCCAAACCGCCAAAATATGTTCAGTTTTAATTTCGTTTAGGTAACGGTCTGTGATATTTCTCACTCCGCTATTTGGAACATTGTGATTGATAATGACTGCTAATATTTGCAGATAATCAAGGTCGCTGATTTTTAAAAACTCGCTGTTGTTGTGACTTCTAAAATTATCAATCAAGTCACGAAGGTAAAATCCATTGTCGGCTGGCGTGGTCGCTGTCTGTTGTGTTGCAGGTTTGAATGTTTTTGCAACTACTATATCAAAAATGTTAAGTGGTTTGCCTGCTTGATTTATTCTTTCAAATATTTGGCAAACTTCTGAAACTTGAATGCCTTTAACTTCAATAAATGAAATTCGATAGTTGTCAAGAACGCCCTTAATTTTTGAAAGTTCTGCTAAAATTGGGTGGTTAAAATCTTTGTTAACTGTATCGCTGTTAAATACGCTTGTTTGAACAGTTGTGAAGTTGTTTTTAATGTCAATCAATTTCACAATCAAACCTTCGTCAAATCTTTTCTTTTTGCCAATGTTTGGTCTAATTTCTCCGTTGCGGTCGTCAATTTCTGTCCAGAACAAAAAGCGGTTACGGTAGCTTTCATCATCTGTATCGCTGTCAATGGGAACAGTTAAGTCAACATAAAGCAATGGATTAAATCCTGGTCGTCCTTCAATGCTGCCACCATATAAAGAAGTAAGAAGCGAAGTCGTTCTTTGCTGTCCGTCAAGTATGTATTGATATTCAGTCCGACTGAAATTTGTGTCCGTTATTTGGTGTCCACCTATTTGTCTATGGTTTTGAAGTTTTAAATCTGTTTTCCAAATCAGGATACTACCCAAAGGATAAAACTTGTAAATACTGTCCCAAAGTTTTTTTACGTTTTCTTGTTCCCAAACTACGTCACGCTGAAATGTCGGGATTTGATAATTCTTGGCTATCAACTCGTCAAGGTAAGTTGTTAGTCCTTTGTTTGTCGGAAATATCCTGTCTGTATAATTCATATTTTCTGTTTTTCGTTTTTAGCTGTGTCGTCTTTTATAATGGCTGGTAACGTTTTGGGTTTATGACGGCTGCGGTTTTCGAAGCCGTAT
The DNA here is from genome assembly GCA_015180985.1 of Flammeovirgaceae bacterium. Classification (NCBI taxonomy): domain Bacteria; kingdom Pseudomonadati; phylum Bacteroidota; class Cytophagia; order Cytophagales; family Flammeovirgaceae; species Flammeovirgaceae bacterium. The sequence goes on along the minus strand of CP054185.1, from coordinate 3,001,601 downwards.
TTGTCCCGGGTGTGCGAAACGAAGTTAGTGAAACCAAACTACAATTCCACCTGTCACCCGCAGCTGGCATAAACCTGGTGTTGCCGCCAGTACGCGTCCACCGTTACTTTATTTTGGACTTCTGATAAGAAGTCCACCGAAAACTAGTTTTGGACGCGTCTGGCTCCACTTTTACAAAACGTTATCGGGTTGGTCGGTCTATGTCGGTAAAACTGCCTAAAAATTTTTTAAAGGCAAGGGTCTAACGCTCCCTTATGACACCTGTCATATTTTAGTTCAATCAGAAATTGTCCTGAACTGCTGTAATGCTTAAAGTGAAATTCGGTGTCTGAGAGATTTATAATTTCGTACTTGTCTGAATAATTTGTATATAAATATGTTAATTGTATAGAGTTTCCATTTTCAATAAACCTCCATCTTGCTCTGTTTGCACCAACACTGGCGCTCTTGTCTCTATTAAAAACTAATGGTGATGCTACTATATACCCACTTGGTGATGTCCCAATTATTTCGGGGTTAAACCAGAATACACCAACCAAAAGATTAGTCTTTGTCTCAAAAGTTTCATCGTCTGAGCAACTCATTAACAGAGTTATTGTCAGGAGAAATAGTCTTGTAATAAATTTCATGTCTGTAGAATTTTATTTATAGGTCTTTTTGCGTATTGGCGGCAACGTTTGTGCTTGTGCAGTGGCCGGAATAGGAAGCCTTGTTAAAGCCGCCTCAGCGGCTGACAAGGGCTGACCAGTTGCGACCTGTCCCACTGATAAATTTAAATAAAGAAACCGAAAGTAATGAGGACACCGAACCAGGCCATTGCACAAGCATTTTGTTGGTAGCTGTAGGGCCCTTCTCCGCACTTCATTCGTAGCCTTGTCTTTTGTCCCCGTTAATGTTACACCACTCTTAATTGTCAGCCGTGCGGTGGGGCATTTTTCGTTGACTACACTGTCAGCTTACACTAAACTGAGCACACTTATTGACTGGCTTTGGATGCGGGCTGTATGTGCGGCCAAGGTAATGTGTGTGCGGTTTTGAATAATTACTTTCCTCGATTCAATCGTCTGTACGATAATTTCTTCCAAATATTGTGAGCCAATTTTATCTCTTTTTGAGTAAAGCCATAGTGCTCTTTAAGGATAACTTGATTTGTAATCTTTAGCACGTCATCAATGTCCGTTTTACTCCTTATCAGTTTGTCAATTGTAGGAAGTAAAGATGAGTTGTCTTTATGGTACGGAAGTAAAACGCGTTCTGCTTCATTCGGCATAAGTTCGAGAACTCCACCTCCATGACTTCTACCAGAGACCTCAGTAAATGCCAGTGAAAGTGAATTATAATAGCTTGCTGTTAGTGCCTTGATATTTGTGCCTGTCTTCAGAAAGACTCTGTGCATTGTGTCTGTCGTGTATGCTTTAGCTTGATTAATGATTAAGCGTGGATAGAGATTGCTTCTCCGAATAAATAAAGCGTCAGAGATTTTTAACGAAGGAACTACAAACCAATCATCTCGAATTCCTGTTTTGTAACCTTTGTGAATTTCTTTGCTCTCTCCGAAAGCAATATATTTTACAGCTCCATTTCTTTTGTTCAGATTTTTACGTTCAGGAAAAACCAATAAGTGAGCTTTGGCCTCAGACAATCTATTCTTCTCCCAATCTTTTTCTGTGAAAATAACGCTGTTGACCTGAACACTCCTTCCAACCATTGGCCTCGCATAGTCCTCAAGGTCATACTCCTCAATTGTCGAAAGCGGAACCGTGAAAAAGTCATTTGAACCTGTCGTAATTCCAACCTCAACATTAGCAAACTTGCCAAGTATTGGAACGTTTCTACTTGTTGCTATATCCTCCAAGAAGTCAATCTCTTCTTGCTCTAAAAAATAAAAAGTCCATTTATTAGACTTAAAGTCTATTCTCTTTTTCGGACTCTTTAACCTCGCAACATCAAGGGATGCTAAACTGTCAGCGTCCTTTAATTCAATGTGTTCAATGAGATGGTCTTTAGTGTTATTTTTTTCACATAACAACAAAACTACCTCTTGTTGAATGTTGGGAAATACCAACTTCTCAAAAGAAATAATATTGATTTTGTTATAGTAGTGAGCTATAAACTGTCTCAACTGCTGAGCAAATGAAACTTGCAATATTTCTGCTGGAAGGACAAAACCAATTTTTCCGCCTTCCTCTTTAAGTAAAAGAGAAGACCCAACAACAAACGATACCCAAGCATTTGTGAGTTTTGAATAGGTCAAACCAGCTTTGATAAAAATATCCTCAGCTTCTACTTGTTGCTTTCTGTCAAAAAACTGATAACGTATGTAAGGTGGATTACCAACAATTAAATCAAAACGTTTGTTGGTGCTATTGCAATAAGTGTGAAAGTCCGCATTGATTATTTGTCGATTCTTAAGGGGAATTGAATTTGCCTTTTCTGCCTCAACTTCATCTAACTCAACAGCTGTTATAGATTTATATTTTAGCTTATTTTTATGAAGCTGCTCTAAGAAAATACCATCGCCACAACTTGGCTCTAATATGTCGGATGTAGTACTTCCATTGATTCCCCAGCGGAGTACAAATTCAGCAATCTTTTCAGGGGTATAAAAACCGCCTCTTAGTTTTTCAGCCGATGCCTCAGAGATTAGCTTCATTTCAAAGATGTCTTTTTGGCCTTCATATATTTAACTTTTTTCTCAGCGGCTTTTAGAACCTCTGAGGTGAATTCGTTTTCATATAGAATTTGGGAAGCAACCGTATCGCTGAGAAAAGCAATGGTTAAGTCCTTCTCACTTACATCAAAGAGTTTTGAAATTCGCTCAATGAGCTTCTTTGTTGGCTTTCGGCTATTCTTTTCGATTTTGCCAAGCATTGAAGTATCAATTTTTAAGTGCTTAGCTACTTCTTTGAGAGTGAGGTTTTTGTCCTCTCTTAGCTTCTTAACAGTCTCACCAAACGTGTTTTCGAAATTCATCTTTTTTGGACTACTTCAGTCCAAAAGTATGAAATGAGCCGCTAAATACCAAAGTGTGACTTCAAAATTTTGATTAGGTTATTCGATGGTTAAAGTAAACTCGTCCTTTTTGCCAGCGTTCTTAAACAATGAAGCGCTTTTGCCAATCAATGCATCTTTAGCAATTACCTTCTTTGCTTTCCCCCAACTTATTTGGGTCATCGAATTCTTCTGCTTGTAAGACCTCGTATCTGTTTTTGTGTTATGGGTAAGGGTCAGTTCATAGTCACCAACTTCTTTACCATCAATAATTATCTTGAATAGTGCATTTGCTCTTTCAAGGTGAGATGTTTTTGGGTCTTTGTCTCTTACCCACTTGAGAGATGAAAACACGTTGTCTCTGAAATAATGTCGTTGGTCAATATCCCCAGTCTTACCTTTTTTAAAGAGCATTGACCCAGTAGGATTGGTATTTGAACCTTTTGGAATATTTAAGTCGCGTTGTGTTAAACGCCCACTTTTCCATAGCAATTCTGATGGCTTGCTTTTAACTGGAGCTACTGCTGGTGATACCTTGACTTTAGCTTTTGTTGATGGCTTTTGAACTCCTCTAAACTCACTTGGTATTTGTGCAATTGCCCGCTTAGGGAAAATCTTAGAGATTAAACTTTCTGTGGAGATATTCTCAGGCTTTTCAGCCTTATCTTGAATTGCCTTACGCTCTGCTTCTGTTGGAACAACTCGTGATTTAACCAAGTCATCTATTAGCTGCTTTGTCAGCTTCTTTATGTTCGGGTCAGTGTGGTCAAATATTCCGCTAAAATAATCTTTCAGTTGTTTGATAATTTGTTGGTCGCCTGCATTTTTATTGTCAATGCTTACCAGCAATGAAGCTTCAACATTTGTAAAAAGTCCTTGAGAAGTGAGGTTCGATGAACCGAGAATTAACTCAGATTTGTTGTCTCCTTCAAAGAGATAGATTTTTGGGTGAAAAATTGTTATTGATGGCTGGTAGAAAACGTATGCTTCAACATCCAAATTCAAAAGAGCTTCCAATGCTTCCTTTGATGTACCCTTTTGGTCAACTCCTGTAACAATGGTAATTACTTTAAGATGCTTCTTGGCATTTGAAATGTATTTGGAGAGGCCATTTACACCAGCTTGGCTTGCAAATGCTGAAATTCCAGTAAAAGTATGAAAGTCTTTATCCGCCAAAAGCTTGATTAGCTCTTGCCCGACTGATTGTGAAGATGAGGGTTTGAATCCTTGTCCAAGTAATTTGATTTGCATGCCATTGTTAAGTCAACAAGCAATTTAATGAAAAATGTAATGCGGTGGGGGATTTGGCTCTTGCCATAGCTTTGGTGTCGCGGTGGGTTTGCGCGGCTATGGCATGTGCCAAATGTGTGGGGCAATTCGGAGGAGAACCTTTTTAAAAATGCGAAGGGTCGGCTGTATTATTTTTAATCTGTCCCGAGTTTTTTTCAAAGCCAAGTTGTCCCGAAGCAGTTACTTGTTCACGTGGGAAATCTTTGTTAGTTGATTGTCGTCCGTTGTTTTTTGAAACACAAATTTGTCCGGGCCCTATTGCTACCAACGTTTGAGTTTATGCAGTGTGGGGAATAGGAGGGCTTAAAAATGTAGCGCAGCGAAATGTTAAGCCCGACCTGCTCCGAACTGTCCAACGTTACTGAACGAAATTAAGAAATTACTTTTAATAGCTACACTGAACCCCCACATTGCATAAACTTTTTGTTGGTAGCTGTAGGGCCCTTCTCGACACTGCCTAATTAAGTGTGTAAGTGCTGGGTAACGACTAAGCAACTGCGTAAAGGTTTTATATTTTGCATCTGCCTTCGAAGATAGTTAAAAATTGATTTACGATTAGTGGCCAGTTTCTCACGGGCAAGGTCCATTTTTTGGTGATCTCCCGTAAAGCCAGGTACACCGCTTTCACCACCGCCTGGTCGTCAGGGAACGAAAGTTTGTTGTTGGTATACTTGCGGATTTTTCCGTTGAGATTTTCGATAATGTTCGTGGTATAGATCAGCGTTCGGATTTCGATCGGATAATCGAAGAAGTGCGTGAGGTTATCCCAATTCGTTTTCCACGACTTGATAGCATGCGGATATTTTTTGCCCCATGTTACTTCAAGCTGCTCTAAGGCTTGAGCAGCCAGCTCTTTGTTTGGTGCTCCGTAAACAGTCTTCAAATCGGCTACAAATTGTTTCTTGTCTTTCCAGACAACGTAGCGAAGCGCATTTCTGATCTGATGAACTACACAAATCTGGGTTACCGATTGGGTAAACACGCTGGTGATTGCATCGGTGAAGCCCTTCAGATTATCGGTGCTGGTGATGAGAATATCTTCCACGCCACGGCTTTTTAAATCAGTAAGTACACTTATCCAGAATGAAGCACTTTCGCTTTCACCCAGCCACATGCCCAATACTTCCTTAAACCCCTGAGCATTAAGGCCTACGGCCAGGTAAATGGTTTTGTTGATCACCTTCCCATTCTGCCGGACTTTGAATACGATCCCATCCATCCACACCACAAAGTACACCGATGAAAGAGGCCTGCTTTGCCACTCCGTTACCAACGTATGTACCCGCGAGGTAACGTTGGAAATAGTGGCATCCGAAACATTCACACCATAGATTTCCCGGATTTGTATTTCAATGTCGCGTACGCTCATACCCCGGGCATATAAGGAGATGATAATTTCTTCGATGCCTTCTACGAACCGGCTGCGCTTGGGAACCAGGACGGGCTCAAACGTGCTGTTCCGATCCCGAGGTACTTCTATCTGTAGTTCACCTCGCGTGGTCTTGATGGTCTTACGGGTTTTTCCGTTCCGTGAGTTCCCGGAGTTAATCCCTTCTGGTGAATGTTTGGCATAGCCCAAATGGCCATCGAGTTCACCTTCCAGCATTTGCTCCATGCCCTTTTTGAAAAGTTCATCGATAAAGCTGTTGAGGTCTTTCGAATTCTTAAATTGCTTGAGAAACTCAGGGGTGAGCATCTCTTTGAGTAGTGGGTGTTGTTCTTGATTTTCCATGGTAACTGTGTTTAAAGTTAAGTCTTTAAATGCAACCGATTCGGCTGAAAGTGGTACATTCCACATCCCCTTTCAGCAAGGCCGAATCGGGCCTTTACACAGTTGCTTAGTCGTTACCCCCTTCTCCGAACTTCATTCGAAGCCTTGTCTTTCGTCACCCGTTAATGTTACACGTCTCTTTGTTTTTCAGTCGTGCGGTGGGGCATTTTTCATTGACGTTATTGTCCACTTTCACTGCACTGAGCACACTTATTGGCTGGCTTTGGTTGTGGGCTGCATGTGCGGCCAGACAATGTGTGTGCGATATTTGGTTCTCCAATTTAAATACCTCTAAAAAGTTCACTAGTCGTTTTCATTGCTCTCACGTCAATAGGTGTCAAGTCGGTTAAATCTGATTTAAATCTTACCTCTGATACCTTGTCGGGTATGTGCACTTCTTCAATCTTGCTTATATCTTGTTGACTAAAAAAGCGCAATGAATCTTTTGCGATGTTATAGTCAAACTTGATTTTGATTGATTGCTCAAGAGAATTTCCAAGGGTTCTGAAAATAATATTGTTTAGTTTTTCGGTCAATTCGATGTCGTCTTTAATTTTATTCGTAATACTTTGAACAAGTTGTTGAATGCTTTGTCCATTGTTATGTTGGCGGATGAAAATTGAAGCAACCAATACTTGTGTACCTATGGGGGGGCTTAGCTGTTCAGCCGAAAAGGTATGTATGCGTTCAAAGTTTGAATTGCTTTTGACTTCAATTTTCTCTAGACCTGAATTAAAATCAAATCTTTCTTCTGGCAGATTGTGCCAATAGTTTAAAAGAATCTTTGGATTCGAGCTATTCTCAATTAAAAATAATTCGGTCCACAGTCCGTGAACCGTATTTGTTGGCGTGTCAGCGAGTGAACGAAACACTTCAACAAATTTGTTTATCGAATCGACAATCTGTTGTTGTGTCGGCTTGTTACTAAGTGTTTTAATCAAGGTCTCCGAAATCCTCAAAAAATATTCCTGTAAGTTTCGGTCATCACTCGTAAATGTAATGACAGTAAAGGTTTGATAACTACTTTTATCATTCTCTGTAATTTTACACTCGACATTTTGTTCAAGTTGTAAATACTTTAATCTAAAGTTTTTTAGAGTATTTCCTTTAACGGCATTTGCAACTGATAGAAGTAATACAGGGTTGCCTTCATTATTTACAGCAACTCGGAAGTTTGGTTGCTCAGGAATTTGAATGGCGTTGAACGTTTTACCGCTTCCTTCCTCCGCAAATTCAAGTTTATCATATAGTTCAATCAGATTCATGCTTGTCTTATAATATCTCTTCCAATGTGCTCAGGAATCCAAATTGCCAGTGTTGGAACGCTAGTGAATTGAGTATCTCTTAAATCAAGCAAGTGAATTTGAATAGTAAGAGTATTGTCGTTCTTTATTTCAGCATCACCGGGATAAATCACATCGCCAACTCTCGGGTTTCGTCCTTGAAATAATTGTTGTATTTCGTTATTAACCAATCTACGAGTCCTTCTGGTCCAGTTGGTCAAACTCCTTGCACTCATCAAATACACCAGACAATTTTCGGTAGGATGGTCTCTCAAATATCTTTTTAAAATTCCTCTTAAACTTGAATAGGTTGCTGAATCACTCTCCCGTGTGAATCGCAAATCATTGAGCAAATTGTCTATGCAATCTTGAATTGAGAGGGTTGCCACCAAATGCCTTTGGTCATCTGTTCTTTGTAAATGTCCCGCATCTTCTGCAAATTGAGATGCTCTAGGGTTTAGAAAGTTAAAGACTGAATCTCTGTTGGTCTCAATGAATTCTTCTGTGTCATGGGGTGCATTTATTCTGAACCATTCATCTCCAAAATAGTCTCTATTTAAATCGTCATAAAGAACATTGGCTCGTGTGAGATTCAGCATACCGTCAAGAACTGTCTTTCTGTCCCAATCATTTAGATGTCGGTTATTTTCACTGAAAGGTTGAAGTTGCTCTCTAACATCTTCCTCATGGTCAATGATGCTGTGGTAGGAGTCAATTGTTACTTGGTCTAGGAAGACTCGGCAGTAACCTAGGTAAGTTCTTTTATAGCCGTAGAACCTTGCACGCTGTTGAATTGTGTCCACATTTCCAACTCCAATATTTCTCGGCATGTATGTTACAGTTAATCCTTCAACTGTGAAACCCCTGTCCATTGACTGGCCACCGACTAAAATCCATGAATAGGAGTCTTGCCAATTGATTTGTGGTGTAGCCCCTTGCCTAGCATTGACTTCAACAATAGGTGTGTATTGAATTGCATGAATTAGATTTGAGTCTGTTAATTGCTGGAATGTTGGCAAATTTTGAACCGTCATTTGAAGGTCGTTGTATGCCAACTGAAAATCAATTAGCAATTCTCTTTTGTCCTCATTATCCTCACTTGATAGCAAACGTCTCCAACTTTCTTTTGTATCATTCACCCATCCATAAAAGGTATTATGGTCTCCTTGTAATCTTGATGGATGGATAAGCATGGAGCGATTTCGCTGGCTTGGGTCTCTATACAGTTGTAAAATCTGCCCTGCTACAACTCCAAGGTAGTAGATTTTCAAAGCGCGTAGCAGACTGTTTGGTGCTTCGTGTAATGGCTGCAAGGTTGGTAAATCGGATGGTGGAATCTCTACTATTAAGTTTGGATTATCCTGAAAAAAAGTGATTCCTCCTGTATACTCATCTCCTGGTGTAAGTAGTTTAATGAAGTTTGGGGATAGTCTATCCATTATATTGATAAACAGGTTCGCCTGTGGTGTAGCTGTATATTGTAAAAATGTGTGATGTGGGAGAATGGCTCTCAAAGCATTTATTCTTCTGTAAATGGTTGAAACATCATTTTCGGTTAAATCCTCAACATCTATTCCCTGCCTAGCTGCCCATGATGCCCTTGTATTTAAACTTGCTTGGTCTCCTTCATCGTCAATTATCAAAGTCGGAACGCCTTGCAAATTCATCCCACTTAATAGATTTGTGAGATTTCGTAAGCGACTTCCGTTTTTCATGACGGTTATCAAGGCAGTTCTGCATCTATCTTTTTGAAAAGTGGGATTAGCCCATTGGTCAAGAATATTTGAAATGGTGTCAAAATCTTCTTGTGTTTCAGGATTAGTTAGCTGTGTCCATTTCTGCTCAAACCCATAGCGGCTGTCAATTCTTAAATCCCGCCTTAATCTTAAAGTTGATTGCTGTAGTAATATTTTTGAAGTGCCTCCGAGTATGATTACAATTCGATAGTTATTATCTCTTGCAAGGGCAGTCAGTGTTGTAAATGAAAGGGTTTTTCCACTTTGAACGTAACCGATGATGATTCCTGTTTCATTGTTGCTTGACGCTCTTGGATTGCCACAAGCTTGCATTATGCTCAGTGTTTCATTCAAAACTCTATTCCCAGCATCATTTAGATTTCCATTATCTATTAGTTTTGAATTGCCCCGAAGTAGCCCTAGAGTCTCTTCTCCAACGAAAGGATTCCAATCATCGCTATTTGAATTGTTCTGTATTTCTATTATTTCAGACATAATTACGTTTGCTTTGAAAGGTTTGTAATCAACTCATTAAAATTTCTTCTTACATCACCAACGATTCTGGAACTCTTTGCAATAGCTTCTGCGAGACCAAGAGCAGCTGCCATTCTTAGAATGGGTTCAATTTTTGTTGCATCCACGCCTGCGTACTCAACCATAAAAGGATGAGTAAGTGAAAGTCTAATTCCTATTTGTCGAACTGAGGAATCATTGGACTTCTCTTTTATAAAAGTGTCTCCAACTTCGATTAGTTCATTCAATGATGGGTCATATGAAAGTTCAATTGAAACTCTCCAATTGATTTTATTAAACCGAATGTCAAATTCTCTATGAAGTGTTTTTTCAGTCTTTGCTAGTTCAACTTGGTCGGGCTCCGCAACTCTCGAGGGGGCATTGACAATATCAGCAACCGCCTTTGGGGCTTTCTGTTCTAGGTCGTTGGCCGTCACATCTAAAACCTTTTTGGCGTCTTTATATTCCTTTTCGGTCGCTCTAACTCTGTACTGTTCCGCCTGTTGAAGCAACGGGAATGACTTGTGGCTTATGTCTTCTTTGAGTAATCTCAAAAACAAATCAAGATTTTCGTCCCATTGAATTCCCTTTTTAGTGAAACTCACGTCAAACCCCTCAAGATGTAATTCTCCAAAAACACGCTGGTATCTGAAACTATTGGGATTTCCGAATATGAACTCTGGTCTGAAGCCATTATCAAAACTCCCTTCAATTACCCTGCCTCTCCGGAATAGTGCGAAGCCAGCTTCAGAAGTTGAAGCTTTCTCTCTTATTGCGACAAAACCGCGAACGCTTAATCCATCTTCAATAGGGAAATTTATTTCTTTTTTCCATAGTACGTTTTCACCTTTTTGATTGTCATATCTCGGTACATTAAGAATATTTGGTTCAGTGTAACTCAGTAATTCTCCCTCTACTGTAAGTTCGAGAAGACCGTTACGAATGAACTCCCGATAAATGCTTGAAAGGTGTGATTTAACTTTTCCTAATCCCTTTCTTCGGGGCATCTTCTGAACATTAAAGAGTTCGATTACAGTATAATGTTTATTTTTATCCACTACCGTACTTTCAAACTCAAGTTCTTCGATTTTGTCCTCAAAGATTTTGGTCATATCAAACTTGACCGTTTTCTCATAGGGTTCACCTAATGCCGTTGTACGCACAATCCAGTAATCAGAAAACCAGCAGGAGGCCGACTTCATCCCCATTCCAAATTCCGACAACCCTGATGTGTCTGCCGGTATTTCTGCTGCCCTGAATGCTCTAGGGTAATTTGCTTCGTCAATGCCCGCGGCATTGTCTCTTATTTTTATCCGATTCTCGGAATCATTTATTTCAATACTAACCTTTAAGCGAAAGTCTTTGCCGTGTAACTTTTTAAGTTCTTTCTCATTTGCTTGAAAACTTGCAATAGCATTATCCACAAATTCTGCCAAAGCAAACCATGTCTCGTATTCTAAAAATTTTAGAACAGAAAGCATTGATACATTTGGACGAATGTTGATTTTATTACTCTGCTTCATGCAAGACTTTCTTAGTTTTTATGTGTTGCCCGTTTTTATGATTCCCATTCTTATGATTCCCATTTTTATGAGTCTCCTTAATTAGTTGCTCCGCTATTAGTCTTACAATTTTTGCATTGACTGCATTTCCTAATGCTCTAAACGCTGCATTTTCCTGTTCTGGAAGTTCAATGCCTGTTAACGACTGGAGTTTTAATCCTTCAGTTTTTGTTAGGTATCTTTTTTGCCATCCTATGATTGGTATTTGAGTTTTTGTACATACTAGAGAGGGGAAAAAATCAACTTTTTTGATTCGGACTCCTGAAGCTCTAAACTGTATTATATAGTCAAATATGTTACCCTTTTCGCGACCAACATTCCATTCTAATTTTTGCCAACTCTGAAATTCATATGTCGCCAACTTTGAAACGGCTGCTCTTAGTTGTTTGATATTCTGTTGATAGAATTCCCGATTGAATCTAATGTATTTGACCTTCCAATCAGGAAACTTTGTTTTAGTTCTAGCATAGCTTGGCAATAGCTTCAATTGTTCTTCTTTCGATAATCCTTTAAGGCTGATTCCAAAATTCCCCTTGTATTGCCCAAGTTCTTTTTCTGAGAGTTTGTGTGGATTTGTATTCTCATAAGGATAAGTAGCTCCAAACTCCATGGACCAAATGGGGAAGCCTGGCATGGGTACATCTTCGGGGATACTATCAATAAATTCCTGCCATAGTTCCAGACATTCAATATTTGATTTAGGGAGTTTTCTAACTGAATTGGAATAACCATTTAGAAAAGAATGGATGTCCACAACTTTCCTTTTTTGTTTATCCACCTCATCAAAACTGAAATGAGAAAGTCCGTTAAGTGAGCCCACAATAAAAATACGTAGACGATGCTGCGGTATTCCAAAGTGGTGAGGTGAATAATTTCTATGGTCTACTTCATATCCTAATCGTTTAAGTTTGTTTTGCATGTACGTCCACGTCTGCTCATCATTATGCTTAGCTAAATGAGGAACATTTTCAAGGATGAAATATTTGGGTCTTCTGTGCTTTAATATCTTAACAATGTCATCGAATAGTGTACCCCGCTCTTCGTCCATTAAACCACGTTGATTTCCAGCTTTAGAGAATGGCTGACACGGGAAACCCGCACATAAGATGTCATGAGGTGGAATTAAGTCTATACTACTTTTGACCACTTTTCTTATATCACCTTTAGGCTCAATCCCCCAATTGGCTTTATAAATTTCTCGAAGCGGTTGATTCAGTTCGCTTGCAAAAACACATTTATGCCCTAATTCATGAAGTGCTTTATGAAACCCCCCAAGTCCAGCAAATAAGTCTATAAATCTCATTTTATTAGTTTCAGCCTTAAAATAATCAAATTCTCGTGACAGTTTGTGGCGCGGGCGGAAATTTGGCTCTTGCCATAGCTTTGGTGTCGCGTTGGGTTTGCGCGGCTATGGCATGTGCCAAATGCGCGGGGCAATTCGGAGCACAATACTCTTAAAAATGCGAAGGGTCGGCTGTATTATTTTTTAATCTGTCCCTCGCCTTAATTTTTTCAAAGTCCACGATGTCCCGAAGTCGTTCACTTGCCCCCGTGGGAAATCTTTGTTAGAAATTGTCGTCCGTATTTTTTTGAAACACAAATTTGTCCGGGCCCTATTGCTACCAACGTTTATGTTTATGCAGTGCGGGGAATAGGAGGGCTAAAAAATGTAGCGCAGCGGAATGTTTAGCCCGACCTGCACGTCTCTGTCCCCCGACACTGAACTAAATTAAGAAATTACTTTTAATACCTACATTGAACCCCCGCATTGCATAAACATTTTGTTAGCTGCAGGGCTGTCTCCATAAACATGAAAGGTCAACACTTTTTGCAGTGTCGACCTTGGAGTTTTTGGCTTAGGAATGCTTATTTCTTTACAGTCAGCAGCCCGTTGATTCCAAAATTCGTATAAAGTCCCGTCATCACCTGTTCCAAGTGTTCATTGTATTTTTGTACGTGGTCACCCATGCCTAAGAAATCAACCGTTGTTCGAAAAGCTTTTTCGCCATACGGTTTTTCGATTAGGTCAGCAATAGCGTCAGCAACTCGTTGTGGGTTTTGTTGTGGATTACTCTTCAGTACGTTTTCAAAATTGCCAAACATTTGTTCAGGAAACTTCATGAAATCTCCATATGAAGTCGTTTGACTATTATCGGTTGGCTTTAATAAGTTTTCCATAAATGTTGTCGGATAACCACCAGGCTCAACAATACAGTTTTCAATTCCGAATGACGAAAGTTCCACCCGATAATTTTCTGCCATTGCTTCTAATGCCCACTTTGAGGATTGATAAGGACCGTAAAATGGTAACGCAATTCTACCTAATAGACTTGAAGTGTAAATGATTAGTCCTTTTCTATTCTTACGAAAATATGGCGCGACCGCTCGGTTCATTCGTTGAACTCCAAAAACGTTTACATCAAAAAGTCTTTGATAGTCAGAAGTGGTGAAGAACTCCTGCATACCAAGTGTGCCAACACCCGCATTATTAATCAGAACGTCCAAACCACCTAAATCTGCTATTGCTTTGTTTACTCCGTTTATTACGCTTTGGTCATTTGTGATGTCCAAATCAATAATTTTTGCTCCTGCTTTACCCAATTCATTAGCAACGGCTTTATTTTTTCCGTTAATGTCTCGCATCGCTGCTGCTACATAATGCCCCCTACCGATTAAAGTTTTTACGGTTAGTTTTCCGAAACCACCACTCGCGCCTGTTATTAGTATCTTTTGTGTCATTTTGTTGAAGTTTTGTTGACACAAAAGTCCTCCCAATTCGCTGTATGGTTATGGTGTTAAGTTCAGATTAAATGGTGTTAAGTTCAGATTTGGCCATTTGTCTGAATTTCTTTGGTGTCGTTCCTACATAACTTTTAAAGAATTTGGTAAAATTTGAAGGGTCAAAAGTCATGGATTGCGCTATTTGGGCAATAGGTCTGTCAGACGAAAGGATAAGTTCTTTGGCGATTTCAATAAGTCTTTCTTCATAAATGTCACAAGGCGATTTTCCTAAAACCTCGTGGATAGTATTACTTAAATGTGTCGGGTGTATAAAAAGCAAACTTGCCAAGTCCTTTATTTCGAATGTGTTTTCAGCTTTGCCTATTTTCAACTCAGCTAAATGCTTGTCCAGTTCGTGCAGGTACTGTGTAACAATTTCCTGTTGTCTGTTTGAAGATTTGTCCTTGTTCTGTTCCATTATTTTGTCCAAGATTTTAATACTTTACTGTCATCACAGCCTTGCAGCTAACGTGAGTGCATAAGGCGTGGCGGTTTTCGAAGCCGCGTCCTATCCACGGGTGTAAACGAAATTAAGAAAATACATTGAATACCTTGATGTCCCACCGCCATGACTTATGCACATTGTTGTAGGCAGTTTTCATTTGTCCGAACTATTTGTCAACAGTCCATTAATTTCTATTATTTCACATTCTCCCATCTTTCGGTTTCCCTCCATTAAATATCCTTTTGTCCCAAGTTTCATTTTGTCCTTGTGAAATGCTCTCATGTTGTCCATCAATATCCACATTCTCGCAGTCCCGGAGTCTCTCACTAATTCAAAGTCTTTTGTTATTATTTGTTTGTCCTCATTTTCAAATTCAGGCCAAATCATGTAGACATTGAAATCACTTTTTCCAAAGTCCTCATATGCAAAGTCGTATCTAATTCCTTGATATGTCACTCCTGTCTTTCGTCCACCTTCTTCGGGTCTATAAAGTCTATACTTTACTTTGAAGTCGTAAGTGTGTCCGAATTTGTTATCGTAAGGTTCGTGCATTTTTTAGGAGTCTCAATTGTCCGAATGAAAATTGCCTACAACGTTTGTGTTTGTGGACGTGCCTGGTATTCGTAGCGCGGCTAAATTGGCGTCAGCTTAGCCGCGCGTGCGTTAGGGCGTCCACAAGCGCAAACGAATATACGAAGAAAGGTATTTTAGTCAACACCGAAGCAAGGCATGCCACAAACACGTTGTTAGCGGCAGTTGGGCATAGTCGGGTCAGCCGGTCGCGGGGTACGGTCGCTCTATGGAATGCGTCCTGTTGTGCAGGAGCGGCTAGGTGTCCGTTCAGCTGAAATGCGCTCGTTCTGTGCGGCTGGTGTTTTCGGAGGAGAGTGCCAGTCGGTTTGGCTGTACATGCGCGTGGGTTTCGGATAGCCGGTCGCGGGGTAGGGTAGTTCTATGAAATGCGTGCGCTACGCAGGAGCGGCTAACTGTCTGTTCAGATGAAATGCTTGCGTTCTGTGCGATGGGAGATTCGAAGATGAAGAGCCATTAACTCAATCGTCCGGTGTTTAGGAACACGCTCGCGCGTTGGCCATTTGAAACAGGCCCAATTGCCGACTAACACTTGTGCTTCTGCTATTGAATGTATATGATATATGGCATAAGCACAAGAGGTTGCCTTAAAAAGTAGCAAAATGACCCAAATTCGGGTGATATATTTTTTGTACACATCATTATTCCGAGTCGCTCCGCAACTGTTTTGAGGCCACTATCTGGTCTAGCGGGCTAACCACTTTATCTAACCCAAATCGGGTAACTTTTGCGTACACCTCGGTGGTCTTGGGCGACTGGTGACCCAGTAAAACCTGTATGTACCGGGTTGAAGTGCCCGCTTCCAGCAGGTGGGTTGCAAACGAATGCCGCAGCATATGCAACCGCACATTTTTGCGGATACCAGCTTTTGCTACTGCGCGCTTCAGGATTTGCTGTAAACTTGTGGCACTGTAACGCTCGCCCTGCACACCTTCAAATAACCAGAAGGCAGGCCTGTACTTAGCTATGTACTTTTCAATAATCGGGATAAGGCTTTGGGCCAGTACACTGTGCCGGTCTTTGCGGCCTTTGCCTCCGCGTATCAAAACTACCCCGCGATCAACATCCACATCGCCAACACGCAGGTTAAGCAGCTCACTACGCCTTAAACCCGATGCATACAGCAGCATGAGCATGGTGCGGTGCTTCAGGTTTTCTGTAGCTTCAAAAATCAGCATCACTTCTTCCTGGCTAAGTACTTCGGGCAGCTTCTTCTCTTGCATGGGCCGTTCAAGCTCATAAACCTTTTTCTCTTGCTTCAATACCTTTTCATAATAAAACTTAATGGCGTTAATGGCTTGGTTTTGTGTTGAAACACTCAGCTTTCTTTTTTCAATGAGGTGCATCAGGTAGTGCACTATTTCTTCCTCGCCTAAATCTTCCGGATTGCTGTCAGGAAAAAATTGCATGAAAAGTTTAAACTGTTCGGTGTAGGTACGTATAGTTGAAGGACTATAATTTTTAAGTTTAAGCTTTTTGCGCATGGCCTCCAGGGCCTCGGTTTGTAATTCATGAATGGTAATAATTTCGGGCTCAATCAATACCGGCATAGTTCCGGCTTCGGGTTTGGCAGTTGGTTGTTCCACCGGCCCTGGTTGCCCCTTGTGTGAACTGATTTGTTTAAGATCAACCCAGGCAATACCCCTAAAAGCGTTTAATATTTGGCTAATCCCTGCCCTGGAGGCTGGCGTGTACCAGCACTTCATGGTTTTGCTAAAAGTAGCTCCGGGTACTTTTCTTACCGCAGGCAGTAATGTTTCATCGTATGGAAACTGTATGGCAATGCAGTCCATCCCCCGGTGTTCAACCGGCTTAAGTACTACGGTTTTTGAACGCTGACCCATAGGGGATTCCGGGTTTAATAGGCCCTGTCAACCGTGCCGGAGCCGTACACTTTTTTAGTGGCATTCTTTGTGTTACCCTTGTGTTTTACCGAACCGCTGCCCACCACAGTGGCTTCAATGGTTTCGGTAACATTTAATTCTGCAAGGCCAGAACCACTAACTTTAATTTTTGCTTTTTCAAGCGGACAGTTAAAGGCGTTAATGCTGCCGCTGCCGCTTACTACACCATCCAATGCGGTAGCGTACCCTTTTATTGCCATTTTGCCTGAACCACTCACTTCGGCAGTTACCACATCGCCCTTAATGTCCAAATCCATACTGCCGCTTCCGCCTATGGCCAGATTTAAAGCATTTGCGGCCAGCGAATTTTCAGATATGATTTTGCCACCCCCATTTACTTGCAAGTCGGTTATGTTTTTAACGCTAACAAATACCTTCATGGTGGGGTTTAGCTTAATATCGTCAATCTTGGCCCAGATACTTTTGTTCTGGTTATCGGGTTTGCGCTCCATGTTAATCATTAATACACCGTCTTCAACCGTAATCTTGGTCAGGTCATAAATCTCAGTTAAAGCTTCTACCGTAACTTCCTGTTTATTGGTTTGTTTAAGGTAAACGGTATAGTTCGAGTTATTATAAATTGCTTTAAAGTCGGGTAGTTCAAGTGTTTTCTTGGTGGTTTGCGCAAAGGTGGTTACCATCAGAAACATCAGGAAAGAAAGAAATGAACCGGTTTTCATAGTTATCAGGTTTAGGTTTTTGTTTATGCGTTGAAAATTACAACGAAAAGAATTTGCAGGAAAGCGGTTAGTCGCTACCAGAAGTCGTTTACCTTTTGCTTTTGCGGAAAATCATCCAAAAAACAGTAATAAAGATTATCCCGCCAAGGCAAAGCATCAGCAAAACTTCGGGGGTTATCTGGCTAACCGCATGCATGCAGTGCAAAATACTATATTCTTAAAAAATTCAGAACCGAAACCTTACTTGCATCCGCAAATCGTTACGCTTGTTTCCGGTTATGGCATCGGCACCGCTGCCAATCACTTCCTGGTGGGTATAGGTTGTTCGGGCCCATCGTAACCAAATGCTTAACCTACGCGACAGCCCGTACTCAGCCAGAATGTAACTCCGTATGCCAATGCCACTGTAAGCCGGTAAACTGTAAGCCAGCCACACATCGCGCTCATATACATATTGCCGGTTGTCGTAATCATCGGTATCGAATAGGGCATACCGGGCTGTTACCGATAGCCTGCCAAAGTTGATGGCTACATCCTGCAACAAAGCCATACCGTATGTTTTACGGTTGTTAATTATATAGGAACTGAATTGTGCCCGTGTTTTTAAGCGAAGTTTTGTGCCCAAACCATAGTCAGCGTTCAGCCACAGGTTTCGTTTAATGCCTTCACCGGTAAGGTATAAGTTGCTTTCGGAGGTACTCAGGTTACGTACTTTCGACTCTTCGCGTACCTGTACAAACAACAGTACACTCCGTACCGGCTGATAGGTAAAGCGCAACAACCACTCGTGCCCATCGGAAGGTGTGTAGCTTCGATAGCGAAGCCATGGGAAGTGAAACAGGTCGGCATAGCCGGCCACGTTGTATTTTTTGTTCCATCGGTACTTCCAGCCCCAATAGATGCCGCCCTCATTAATGGGCAATGAACCCTCGGCAAAAGCATTGGCATACAAACTGTAAAAATTGCGCTGGTAGTTGCGGAAGTGAAGCACTAAATCAAATTGTTGCGTAATACTACCCAACAGTCCGGCAACCACACCGTACCCACGGTTTAGGGTTTTACCGGCTTCGCTGAAAAAGGTAAAATTCTTAACTGTATGATTCAGAAATATTCCGATGTTATCAAGGCCATTACCTGAGAATGCAAATTGGTTGTACGCTCTTGGGGTACGACTGATGATTAAGTTGTAGTCAATGTGGTTAAATATAAAACCGGCTTCGGTCTGCCTGATTCGGTAATTTATTATCACTCCGTATTGTTGTTCCCGTATTCGTTTACGTGAACTCAATTCGGCCTCGTTTCTGTGCAGGCCTGTGGTTTGAAACGCGGCAGCAAATGATTGTTCGGTGGAGTCATCGGCAATACTGGCATCACGAAAGGCATTGGAGTAAAATGATGAGACGAAAATATTTTTATGCAGTTCGTAAGTAACAGCCGCACCCCGCAGGTAACCCAGTTCATTTACTGAAGTATACGGCATAAAGCCGAGGTTGCTTCTGCGCACAGTGGTAACGGTTTCGCCACCTTTGCCAAATCCAAAGTTTCCTCCAAGCAGTAATCCCTGTGCAAACTGTGCCTGGTAATCGCCAACAATAAGGTTCTTAACCCGGCCTTTGTTCAATACCTGTGCATGAAATGAGTTGTAGTCAAATCCATACTGTTTTTTTGAAGAACTCCAGGCCATTTGTTCGCCCGCATCTTTCTCCATGGTAAACCCAAAACTGTAATCGCCCGGTCTGGCCGATCGAAAGCGCAGGTATAGTTTATCCTCTTTGCCTTTAAACTGCTGCGATTCACTTACAGAATTTGTAAATCCGGCTTTTGTTTCGAGGGTGCGGTCGTATCGCATAATAAAATAGCTGTTATCTGATTGGGTAATCCGTTTCAGAAAGGAACGGTCGAAACCGGTTGCCGGGTTGCTGACAATAAAAAAAGGCGTTATCCGCAGTATGTCAGGCACTTCAAAACCCGGCACAGCCTGTAGTTCGTACATGCTGATTAACGGTCCGTTTTCGGTTCGATAGTTAACCAGACTTTGAACCTGGGCTTCAGTTAGTAAATTCAAAAAGCGAAGCTGTTCTGTATTGGCCGTGTTTATGTTAATAGGATTGCTCAATAGCAAGGCGAGGTTTTCGTATAGTTCTTCGTAGTTTAAATCCAAATCCTGGTATCCAAATAACTCATCGGCCAGCCGTTCCAGGTCAACTTCCTTTCGGGGATATTCCTGCGCATTTGCTACAATGCAGGTTAGCAGTACCATACATACCGGCCACCTCATGGTTTGCCAAACTTATAAGTTGCTGAAGCCTGATGACTGAACTGCAACACTGTGCTGTATTGAACAGCATAATCAAAATTGAACACCCCTGTTTTAAAACCAAGGCCGAAGAAGGAGGCATTGGGTTTAAGGTTGAAGCCCGTTCGTGCAAAAAATTTTCGGTGAAAGGCGTACTCCAGGCCGGCCTTCCAGGTGGTTTCGTAATCGAGGTCTTTCTGAACTTCGGCAGCAAGCAATACATTTTCTGTTGGTGTAAAAGCGAGCGATGCAGTAAGCAATGCCGGAACCTTGTCACCATCGGCAGAAATTTCAGGTCGGTTGAAGTTGGTAATGTAAGCTCCAACAGAAATTTGCCTGGTAAGTTTAGCAATACCGCCCATACCGATGGTAAAAACACCTTTTGTTCCGAAACCTTCGGCCTGGTATTGTATATAGTTTACCTTAACCCCCAAGGCTGCCAAACCAAACTGATTGCTGAAACCTGCTGATACCATGCTTTCGTTATACACGTTATCGCCAAAGCGAAACAGGCTGAACCCCGCTACCCCCGGTTTTACCGGTACGCCCACTGTAAAAGCAGCGCGGTTAGCGCCCGGCAGTGTTGCGGCCAGGTTATAAGCGGCTGCACCTAAAGGTTGCGTAAAAGTTGCCAGGCCGGCTACGTTGTTCAGCATGGAAAAACCATCGGCCAGTGTAGCTGTTATATACCCCATTCCGTTGCCACGTGCGCCCATTAGCGTACTTACGCTTTGTGTGTAAGCACTTATGGTTAACAGAAGAAAGGCCAGCCGGATCAACATCATGTGGATTTGGTGTTATAATTTAGTACACCTTTGAGCAAATGAAAAATATTCTCCTGCTGTTTACATTTGGAATAGCTATTCAGGTATCTGCACAAGATACAGTTATCGTCCGCTATCCGAACGGCCTGATAAAGTCACGTGGTGCTTTTCTTAATGGTAAAAGAGAAGGACCATGGAAATATTATTATCCAACCGGTGAATTAAATGCCGTGCAAACCTTTAACCACGATGTACTCCATGGGCGTGTTCACTACTACTATATAAATGGTAAAACCGAGTCGGTAGAAAACTGGCACAACGGAGTGTTGCAGGATTCGGCCTTTTACTATTACGACAACGGACAGTTGCATCGAAAGGGTGTTTTCGATCATAGCAGGTATGCCGGTACATGGGTTTACTTCCATCCGAACGGAAATAAGCAACGCATTATTGAGTATGAAAACGGATTACCAAACGGGCGTATAGAGGTTTTTAATGAAAGGGGAATTTTAAATCAGCAAGGATACTATGTAAGTGGACAGGAGTATGGTGAATGGAAGTTTTACGATGATGAGGGAAGATTAGCCTATAGTGGGAATTATACTGCGGGTAAGCGTAGCGGCAAGTGGTATCGGTACAACCGTGCCGGTAAGCCAAAGGAGTGGAAGTACACTGATTAGAACTCCTTTTTGATGTGGAAGAACAATCCGCTGTTGCCCTCGGCATTAAATGAATACTCAAACCGGAGTACAACATCGTATGAACTAACCAGGTCAACTCCAAAGCCTGTACCGAAAATTAATTTATCAGAGAGCATTTTGTTTAAGTTATTGCTGATGTAGTACGGGTAATTTTTTACATACCCGAAGTCGGCATAGGTTTTTACATAAATGGCAAACGGGATGTACTGAAACTGGCGGAAGGGCATATCAGTCCAGTTCCAGGTTCGGCTGAAAATTCGTTTTTTAAGAGTGGTTTTATTCAGTACGTACCAGGGTCCTTCAATAACAAATAGTTCGTAGCCGCGTACAAAGATTTTGTTATAACCCATCACACCATAATTAAAGTAAGGAATATCATCGCGGTTACTCCAATAGGCAAACGACAGGTTAGACAGAAAGAAGTTTTTTTTCAGGTCGAAAAACCGGGAATAACTGAAGGATACATCTATCTTCGAAATATCGGAATTTACAAAGACACCCGTTTTTTGTACCTGAGCATTTAGCTGATGGCCTTTTAGCGGGTAAGCAACCACATCGCGGTGATCGCTGATAAACTGGTAACTGAATAAATCGTACCGCTGGCGAAGATTTGTTTCGGTACCCAGGTAGTTTTCGTTAATCTTTGCCACCGTATCGGCAATGTGGGTGGTTCGGTATCCGTACTTCCAGCGATGCTGTTTATAAAATCCGTTGCGGTAGGTGTAGGTTAAGCCTATGCCTCGTGTATTGCGCAGCAGGCTGCGCATCTCCAGGAAGTCGAGTTTATGGTTAACTGTTTGTACGGGCAGGTTTTTGGCATCGATGTAATCCGATTCAAATATTAAACCCTGTTTCTGCCTTCGGTCGAAATACGGAACGCGATAGAGCAGTTCAAATCGTTTAACGTAACCAAACTGTGCAGTAAAGATAAGTGTTTCATTCCGGCCTCGCATGTTGTATTGGTATAGCTTAAGGCCATAATTAATGCGATCGAAATCGTGGTTATAATTCTCCCACCATTCGTTAAAGTTCCTGTCAGATAACTGAAAAATCGGTACTGGAAAAGTGTACCAACGCTCGTCCACTTCAACCAGCAGGTCGGCCTGGCCGCTGGTTAGTTCCAGCGTACGGATGTTGGTGGTGTTGAAGAGGGCAAGGTTAAACAGTTTATACTTATCTTTTTCAATAATTACCGGCAGTTCGCGGGTATGTACCGAATCGCCCGGTTTCAGGGTGAGTTCGCGCAGAATGATGCGCTCGCGCGTTCTGCGGTTACCGATAATAAAGATACGGTTGATGTGCAGGTAGTACCCGGTGGTGTCTTTGTTATAGTATTTTTTTTCCTTAGCAGGTTTTTTCAGTGAATCATAATGAATGGCAACCGCGCTATCGTACCCCGATACTGAAAATGAAATTAAAAAACCGCATAGTATGTTCAGCATGCTTACCCGGTATAACCAACGCAGCCTGTGCAGGCTTACTTGCTTACCGCTGGCGGTTGTTGTTTTTGCCGGTAAGCATACACCAATATAATGATACCAACGATAACCATGGGAATGCTGAGGAGTTGGCCCATGTTGAGCGGCATATCTATCTCAAAATCTACCTGCGGTTCTTTAAGAAATTCATATGCAAATCGCAAACTCCACAGGATAATCATAAAGTATCCGAAGATGATACCCGGCCTGGTGTTCTCTTTTGTGCGGCTCCAGAGCCAGAACAGAAAAATAAACAACAGGATGCAGGATGCGGCTTCGTAAAGCTGGGCCGGGTACCGCGGTACGGCCAGCGTACTGATGATGGCATACCAGGTTCCGTCTTCATCCTGCACAAGGTCATAAATAAAATCGCCCTGGCTGATGTGCTCCCGTATCCGCCCGTTGTACATCAGCACATCGGCAACTTCGTTTACCAGAAAACGCCTCATGTCCTGCTCGGTGTAATTGTTGGCTTTGTTAAACTGACACAGGATTTTAATGGGCGGGTAGGGATAGATGCCTTTCGGGTCAGGAATCTTGGCGTACTGCACATCGGTAAAAATGTCTTTGCGTTTTAAAATATCGGTAACAGTACGGGCAAAAAACACTCCGTTGGTGCTGCGGGTTTGCTTACCGATGATTTCGGAATTGAAGAAGTTGCCGAAGCGGATAAGTGCACCGGTTAACGCAACCAAAATAACAATCCGGTCGAGTGTTTGCAGGTAGCTCTGGCCAGGCTTTTTCTTGCGCGAGTACAACCACAGGGCAACTAAAATACCGATGGCAGCACCGTGGCTGGCCAGGCCGCCTTCCCAAACTTTCAAAATGTCAATGGGGTTGGCCAGGTACCGGGCGGGTTCGTAAAAGAATACGTGGCCCAGCCGTGCACCAATAATAGTGGCAATGACCATATACACGGTAAGCACGTCCACATCGCTTTCGGGCTTGCCCTCTTTTTTAAACATGTAATACAGCAACTGCTGGCTTATCAGAAAACCGAGGGCAAACAACAGCCCGTACCAGCGAAGGGTAAGGGTTGTATCCAGAAAAGGTATGGGTATGGAAAAAATTTCAGGACTGCCGTTCCAGATAATAAAACTGAGTGCATTCATCGGTTTAACGAGTTAAAAAGTTTGGTTCAGACGGGCGCAAATATAAAAGGTTCAAGGTTCCATGTTCAAGGTTCCCATTATTAAATGTAAATTTTCAGTGTAAAGGGGCTACAGGCTTTCTAATTCGTTCAGTTCATCGGTAAATCCTGATGAGAGAATCGGAAAGCGGCACCAGGTGCGCGGGTCTACATTCATTTCGTCCAGGTGAAAGGAGGGCGCCAGGCGCTCGCGTTTCCACTGGGTAGATGCCCAAAGCGTAAAAAACTTACGTATGTTTTTCTTCAACGCGGCTTTGTCTTCATAAAAATTTTTCAGGGCATGATAAACTTCTGCCGGTGATTTATGCTGCCGGATAGCCTCTTTTTCAATAGCTACTAAAACCGTGTAAGGCATCAGGTCGTCCTCATCAGTCTGTTTGCCGGGGCGTAACTCGGCTGTCGGTTTTAATTGGTTGATGAGTTTAAGAGACGTGTAGCCTAAATTTTTTTCTGCCCACTTCAGCCATTCCAGAATAGTGGGTTTATCAATGGCAGAAATAGGCGCAAGGCTGCCGCTGGTGTCGCCATCCATGGTGGAGTACCCCACATCGCCTTCGCTGCGGTTGCTGGTGGTTAACAGAATACTTTGTTTAACATTGGCCAGCAGCCAGATGATGGGCGAACGCGCACGGGCCTGGATGTTTTGCAGGGCAATGCCATCGGCATTCCATTCCAGTTTACGGCCCAGGGCTTTTTCGATTTTTTCGGTATAGGATTTTACTTCATCATTCACCGACCAGTGATAGAACACTGCTCCAACCGATTCGGCCAATTGCTTTGCCGCCTCGAATGTAGTTGTTGAAGAATTTTGTGTTGACTGGTAAGCCGTGGTTAGTAGTTGCTGAATAGCCTGCTGATAACCGGTTACGTGCTTATCACGAAAAATAAGACGTGAAAATTCAGGCCAGCCCAGTTCAGCCGATGCGCGCTTGATCATTTCTGCCACCATTACTGTGCAGGTGGCCGAGTCAGCCCCGCCACTTAGTGAGACCACATACCCCCTGGCTTTGCTTTTTCGCAAATAGTCGAACAAGGCAAGCGTTACGGCACGCGTCAACTCTTCGTATCGCTCTTTGTTGTCGGTTACCGGTTTCTGCTCGCTGGCATTTACATTATCAACATCTACTTCACAGCAGAGCACGTTTACCGGCTTAAAGGAAAGTCGTGCATTTTGTACCAGCAGTTTTCCGTGTTGTGCAATCAGGATATCGCCATCGTAAATCATGCGGCCGGCCTCGTTGCCCAGCAGGTTTACGTAGGCATAAACACATTTTAATTGAGATGAACTTTCAGTAACCAGGCTCTCGCGCTCACTGCTTTTGCCCAGTGCAAAGTGACTGGCGCTGGGATTCAGAATCAGCTCAACATTTCGCTGTTTAAGCGCATAGCCCGGCCGGTTTACCCGCCAGGCGTCTTCGCAAATCTCAAAACCAAATGGTATCCCCAAAACTTCATAAATAAGATCGCCAGCCCGTACAGTCGTGTTGTGCTTGTTAAGCTCAATCACTTCATTGGGTTTCCACGCTTCGAACCAGCGGGGTTCGTAATGCACACCGTCTTTGGCCAGGTTTTGCTTCAGCGTAATGCCCAAAAGTTTTTCGTTGCTGATAACGGCCACTCCGTTGTATGTTTTGTTTTTGATGCGAACAGGCAGGCCGGCACACACGGTTATGCCGGCACTGTGGGGCAGCAATTGCAGCAATATTTTCCAGGCTTTTTCGGAAAGCCAATCACTAAGAAACCAGTCCTCACAGCCGTAGCCGGTAATACACAGTTCGGGCAGCAGTAAAATATCGGCTTGTTGCTGCCGGGCCTGGGTAGTGGCCTGGATAATGTTATCCAGATTCCCCTTCCAGTTAAGCGGGGTTTGGTTTAGTGCAGCACCGGCAATTTTCAGTTTTCTCACGAGTCAGGTAATCAGTGTGCAATAAACGGTAATTAACCGGAAGTTTCGCTGAGGATGTTGAGCATTTCGCAGGTTTTAAAGGCCGCATCCTGCTCGGCTTTTTTCTTGCTGATGCCGTGGCCGGTGCCTTGCGGCTGGCCATTAACAAATACCTGGGCGGTAAATTCTTTATGCTGCCTGCCTTTTTTAATGCTTACAATTTCAAACCGGATTTCTTTTCCTTCACGTTGGCCCCACTCAATTACTTTGCTTTTAAAGTTGGAATGGGTGGCAATCAGTTCTTCGATATCGTAATGAGGTACTATTAGTTTGTTGATAACAAACCGTTTGCAGCGGAGGTAGCCCTTATCAAGATAAATGGCGCCAACAATCGCTTCCAGTGTATTACCCAGGATAACCTGTTGCAGTTGGGTATTCTTCTGGTCGAACTGAACAATAGAGCCAATGCCGATTTTGCGGGCCAGCAGGTTTAGCGATTCACGGTTCACAATACGCGACCGGATTTCAGTAAGAAAGCCCTCGCTTTTGTAAGGGAACTTCATAAACAGGTAATCGGCTACAGCTGCGCCCAAAATGGCATCGCCCAGGTACTCCAGCCGTTCATTGCTTTCTTTAAAGCCATGGCCGTTTTCTTTGGCGATGGAGCTGTGTAAAGTAGCTAACCTGTACAGTTCAAGATTAGAAGGCGTAAAACCGGCCACCGTTTTTATGGCGGTAATCAGTTTTTTATCGGTAGTGCATTTGTTTTTTGGGATTTTAAGTAAACGCCACACAACTGCGCTGAATTCGTTTTACCGGTACGAAAGATAACACGAAAATGGCAGAAGGTACGGCATTGAGGCAAAAAAGGAACTACACCTTTTTAAGCAAAATGGAGAAGTTATGCCCGCCAAACCCGAATGTATTGCTCAGGGCAACCTTTACTTCGCGCTGCTGGGCTTTGTTAAACGTTAGGTTGAGTTTTGGATCAAGCCCGTCATCATCGGTAAAATGGTTGATGGTGGGCGGCACCACCGATTGGTTAATGGCCAGCAGGCAGGCAATGCTTTCGATGGCGCCCGCTGCCCCGAGCAGGTGGCCCGTCATCGATTTGGTTGAACTGATGTTCATTTTGTACGCATGGTTACCAAATACCTGTTGTATGGCTTTAATCTCGCCAATATCGCCCAGCGGAGTAGAAGTGCCATGTGTATTTATGTAATCTACTTCGGTTGGCGCTATGCCGGCATCCTCAAGTGCATTAAACATTACCTGGGTTATTCCGGCACCTTCGGGGTGCGGTGCGGTAATGTGGTAAGCATCGGCCGACATACCCCCGCCAATTACTTCGGCATAGATTTTAGCACCACGCTTTTTGGCGTGCTCGTATTCTTCCAGAATCAAAGCGCCTGCACCTTCGCCCAACACAAAACCATCGCGGTCTTTATCGTATGGGCGTGAAGCGGTTGCCGGGTCATCGTTGCGTTCGCTAAGCGCTTTCATGGCGTTGAAACCGCCAACACCCGCTTCGCAAACAGCTGCCTCAGACCCCCCCGATACAATTACATCGGCTTTGCCTAAGCGAATGTAGGTAAAGGCATCGTAGATGGCATTGGTTGATGAAGCGCAGGCTGAAACAGTAACAAAGTTAGGTCCGCGAAAGCCGTACTTGATGGAAATATGCCCGGCACTCAGGTCAGGGATCATTTTCGGTATGAAGAACGGGTTAAAACGCGGGGTGCCATCGCCTTTGGCGTACGACTTTACCTCTTCCTGAAAGGTAAGCAGCCCGCCAATGCCCGATCCCCAGATTACACCCACCCGGTTAGGGTTAAGTTCATTCAGGGGAAGCTGTGAATCTTTGATAGCTTCATCAACCACCACCATGGCGTACTGGGCAAAGGGGTCCATCTTGCGGGCCTCTTTGCGATCCATGTGGTTGCCGATGTCGAAGTTTTTTATTTCGCAGGCAAACCTGGTCTTAAACTGCGAGGCGTCAAACCGGGTAATGGGCGCAGCTCCGCTTACACCCTTTTTCAGCCCCTCCCAATATTCGGTGAGGGTGTTGCCAATGGGTGTGAGTGCACCAAGCCCGGTAACGACTACTCGTTTTAAGGTCATGTTAAAAGTTGAATTAAAAGAGCGTAACCGCCCTTGTTATTTCTTTACGTTTTGCTCCAGGTAAGAAATAGCCTGGCCAACGGTTGAGATGTTCTCAGCCTGATCGTCAGGAATGGAGATGTTAAATTCTTTCTCGAACTCCATAATGAGTTCCACGGTGTCAAGAGAGTCAGCGCCAAGGTCGTTTGTAAAACTTGCTTCAGGAGTAACTTCAGATTCTTCAACGCCCAGTTTGTCGATGATGATCTGTTTTACTTTTTGTGCGATTTCAGACATGTTTGTGAGTTTTAGGATTTTAAAAATTCAGTGCAAAGAAAGAGATTTAATGCAATATTGTCAAACTTTTTTAATGCCCGCCTGAATTGTAAAAACCGGCAATTGCCTGATAAAAATGAAGAAAAACAAGCTGGTTATTGAGTACGCGTACAACTTTAAACTAACCGGTATTGCCAGTACGGCTAAGGGGTACAAACTGGCATGGGCCATAAACCGGCAAACGGGTTTCCGCCTGGTGCGCCAGCCCGACCTTGCCGTTGGCTTTAAGAAAGAAGGTGAAAAGTATTTTAATTTTTTCGCGTATGAAACACGCCTCAACCGATTGAAATTGTTCAAAAACAAACCGGTTGATCAGACAGCCGCCAGGCATTTATTGGTACCTGAATTTCCTCACTTCGATTTTATACTTTTGACTCAGGCTGAGGAACCCGGCTTTACCGCCATGGTGGTTGAAAAGGTGCGTAACCTGCCGATGGTTGAACTGGTAGCTCCTATTCCGCTGGAGAGTCTGAAGTCGAAAGTGAATTTTATTTTTTAACCATGATAACGGAGAAAATTTCGTACAACAAAACAAAAATTGTAGCCACCATTGGCCCGGCATCCAACTCGAAGGAAATGCTGCGTGCCCTGGTGAAAGAAGGTGTGGATGTTTTCAGGCTGAACTTTTCGCACGGCACCCATGCCGACCACCAGAGCGTGATTAATAACGTCCGTGAAATCAATGAAGAACTCGGCTCTACCGTAGCCCTGCTGCTCGATTTGCAAGGCCCGAAAATACGCATCCAGGAAATGAAACCCGATGTGGAGATTCAGCGCGGGCAAACGTTCATTATCACCACCCGCGAACTGATAGGCAACAATGAAATCGCCAGCACTTCATACAAAAATTTACCGAAAGATGTAAAGGTGGGCGACCTGGTGCTGATTGATGACGGTAAGATTGAATTGAAGGTAGTGGAAGTACGGGATGTAGACATTGTTACCGAAGTGGTGTATGGCGGACCGATTAAATCACGCAAAGGCATAAACCTGCCCTTCAGTAAAGTAACGGCACCCTCGCTTACCGAGAAGGATATGGAAGATTTGGAGTTTGGCCTGAAGAATAACATTGAGTGGATTGCCCTGTCATTTGTACGCAAAGCGCAGGATATTAAAATACTTCGCGACATCATCGAAAAGAAAAAATCAACATCGCGCATCGTGGCCAAGATTGAAAAGCCCGAAGCGTTAAGCAACATTGATGACATCATCAATGCCACCGATGCCGTAATGGTGGCGCGGGGCGATCTGGGTGTTGAAATATGGCTGGAAGAAGTGCCTATGGTGCAGAAAATGCTTGTTGAGAAATGCAACAAAGCCAGCAAACCCGTGATTGTGGCCACCCAGATGATGGAGAGCATGATTGAAAACCCACGGCCTACCCGAGCCGAGACCAACGATGTGGCCAATGCGGTAATGGATGGTGCAGATGCTGTGATGCTTTCGGCTGAAACGGCAGCCGGAAAATATCCGATTGAAGTTATCCGAAGCATGGTGCGTACAATTGCCTCGGTTGAGAAGAATGAGAAGATGTATTACCGCTTCCGCGATGTAGATCCGAAGTCGCCCATTTACCTGAACGACAGCCTGGTGCTGGCTGCCTGCAAATTGGCCAAGGATGTAGGCGCAAAAGCGATTGTGGGAATGACCTCATCGGGATACACGGCATTCAAATCATCTTCGCACCGACCCAACACCAACATTTTTGTGTTTACCGGAAACAAGTCGCTGCTGAATACCATTAACCTGGTGTGGGGCGCCCGCGCTTACCATTACGATAAGCATAATTCTACCGATGAAACCATTGCCGATGTGGAAAAAATCCTGAAGCAGGAAGGGCACGTGCAACCAGGTGATATTTTTATTGTGCTGGCCAGCATGCCCATACAGGAACGCCAGCGCACCAATACATTGCGGATAAATGTTGTGAAGTAAATTGACTGTTGTGCTGAGTCACGCTTAAGGGTGTGACGAAGCACCTCTTGATTGGTTGAGGCGTAAAATCAAATCATTGCCTGGGTTCAACCATAACAACATCCTCCCGCTCTACAACAACCATTCCGGGAGGATCGCCCTTGCGTTTGCGTACATATTTTTTTGCGGTAATGGTTACCGGGCAAAGCGAATCACTTTTTCGTTTGGAATGATAAGCCGCCAGTTGCGCGGCCCGTTCAATAACCGGCTTCGGGAAAGGTTTGCCGGCCTGGTGCTTTACCAGTACGTGCGACCCGGCAACATCTTTGGCGTGCAGCCACAGGTCGTCTTTGTAGGAGTACTTCTGTGTGAGTTCATCGTTGCTTTGTGCGTTTTTGCCAATCCAGATTTTAAAGCCGTTAAATTCCACTTCACGATACGGTAATGCGATTGTTTTTTCTTTTCCTGTTTGAATAAGATTAAACTCCTTCATCAACAGCCTGAGGGCACGCAGGTCATCGGCCTGCTGCACCTGCTTTAGCTGGCCTTCAAGCATAGCAACCTGCTGATGTTTCAGGGTTATACCTTGTTTTAACTGCTGAATTTCAAGCAACCTGTTTTTGGCTTTGCGGTAAAAAATTTCGGCATTTTTCTGAATGGATAATTCTTTTTTAAGCTTAATCACTTCGGGCTGGTTGGTATAAAAGTTTAAAACCGTTGCAGTTTCTATTCCGGCTTTCAGGTTGGTCAGGTTGGCCATCAGCAGGTCGGCCCAAACGTTGAAATGGTTGTCGTGCTCAATTTCGTTTAGTTTTGCTTCGTTGCGCTCAATGTAACTTCTGCTTTGCTCAATTTTTTTATTCAACAGGTGTATTGCCTGCTGTCTTTCACACATCAGTGCTTGGGTGGCCTGGTGCACCATGAAAAACTCATTAATAGCAATGATTGGATCTGTAAATGACCGGCTCACTTCGTAAACCGGAAGCAGGGAGAAGTGTACTGAATTCTGTTCGTTTATAATAAAGTAGCTCGGGTTTTCGAGTAACTTAATTGTTTCGTTAAACAGGCTCCACTTTATTTCAGTTGATTTTGAATAAAAATTTTGTGCAGCCAGGTAGTGCCATACGGGTTTACCGAAGGTGAAATAGCAATGTTGCAGGTTCGGTAAGTTCTTTTCGAACGATGCCCGCGAAAAATCGATTGATTGATTCAGATCTTCCAGTCGGAGGGAGTAATCCTGTACCAATTGATTCCGAAACAGTTTTACCGGTTTCAACTCAATAAATAAGATGATGTTGGCCCGGTTGCCATGCATTTTGAATAAGAGTAAATGATTATCCTCCAGTTCTATGCTGAAGCTCCGCTCGTTCATAAACTGGTTTAGCTTTGTAACCCGGCAACCGATGATTTCCTGAAAGAGATCGATGCTGTTTTTGCGTGCCCGCTTTACATCATCCGGAAAGGAAAGGCAGCAAAACTGCGGCTGCAGCGAGGCCCGTATGAAGAACGGTTTTTTAGCTGTTTCAAATTGCAGTATCAGTTCGTCAGCATGCTGACTATAACATTGCGAAACGACACTGCCCGTTAGCCGGCTGGCCAACGCCCCGGTAAGTTGTCGCAGAAAGTAGTAATTGTTATGCACGGTTACGCTATTGAAAGCTGTAACCCATCCCACGCCAGTGCAATTCCTTCGGGCAATTCTTTTTCGATGTTCCGCTGTGTACCCAGTTTATGGCTGATGTGTGTAAACCAGGCCTTTTCGGGATTGATTTTTTTTACCATGCCGATGGCTTCGTCCAGGTTAAAGTGCGAAATGTGCGGCTCGCGCTGCAGGGCATTGAGTACAAGGTGTTTTATTCCGCGAAGCTTTTCCAGGGTTTCCTCGGGAATGTAATTGGCATCGGTAATGTATGCGAAACTGCCGATGCGGAAACCAAGAACCGGTAGCTTAAGGTGCAGCACCGGTAACGGAATAATTTCAACATTGTTAATGGAAAAAGGTTTTGAGGTAATTGGGAATAAGGTAATGCGCGGCAGGCCGGGGTAATTGTCGGGGCCGAAGATATAGGCAAAGTCGGACTGAATCTGATGAAGTGTTTCGGTTGTGCCATACACCGGCATATTGATGTTTTGCTTGAAGTTATAGGCGCGCACATCGTCAAGCCCGGCAGTATGGTCGCGGTGGGCATGGGTAAATAAAATGGCATCTATTTGCCCGATGTTTTCGCGTAGCATCTGCTGGCGGAAGTCAGGACCGGTATCAATTACCAGGCTTAGGTTGCCGGTTTGGATGTGCACGGAAGAACGAAGGCGTTTGTCGCGGAAATCAACCGAAGTACACACTTCGCAAGTGCACCCGATAACGGGTACGCCCTGGGAGGTGCCGGTGCCGAGAAAGGTAATGGTCAAGCTTTTACTTCTGTTTGAGTAAGCTCTTCATACAACCGCAGGCTTTTTTCAGAAAAGCGCGACTTATCCAGTTCCACCGACTTTAAAATATCGAGGAGGGCGTTAATCTTGCCTTCGGTTGTATAGAACTTATTGACAATCATAATCTTCTGATCGCGCAGCAGGCAGTAACCCGATTTGAAATTACCCTTTTCATAACGCAGCGTGTAATCCGATTCGGCCAGCAGCTCCTCCAGTTTGGTAAGAAAGGGTACGGTGTACTTAATCATACGTGGTTGTTTGGCGCGAAGATAATGGATAACCGCAAATGATTGAAGGTTTGTACTTTTGGCCGGTGGATTGGAGTAAAAAAAAACTGATTGTGCTTGTCGGGCCAACGGCTTCGGGTAAAACAGCCTTGGCTGTTAAACTGGCCCGTCATCTGCAAACGGAAATTATCTCGGCCGATTCGCGACAGGTTTACAGGGAATTGACAATCGGAACCGCAAAGCCCTCTGCCGAAGAGCTTGCCGCAATACGCCATCACTTTATTAATTCCCTTACTATTACCGAGGATTATGATGCCGCTACTTATGGCGAGGAGGCATTTGCATTAACCTGCCGGCTGTTTGAAAAATACAATTGGTTGATAGTGTGCGGAGGTTCGGGCTTGTACGTAAAAGCACTGCTTGAAGGCTTTGATGATATACCCGAAGTTCCGGATGAGATTCGTGACGAACTCACTGACCGTTATGCTGAATACGGACTGAGCTGGTTGCAGGCGAAACTGAACGAAGTGGATCCTGAAAGTTTTAACACGCTGGATGCGCAAAATCCGCAACGGTTGCTGCGCGCCCTGGAGGTGAAACTGGCAACGGGCAAGTCCATTAAAGAGTTTCAGAAAAAACAAAAGCGGCAGTTGCCCTTTCGGGTGATTAAAATCGGATTGGATGTTGAACGCGAATTATTGTACAAGCGCATTGATGAACGAATGGACAGCATGATTGAAGCCGGACTGTTTACTGAAGCTGAGCAATTGTATCCCTTCCGTACAAAAAATGCGCTGCAAACGGTAGGCTACCAGGAGGTTTTTGATTTTATGGAGGGTAAGTACGATCGCACCGAAGCCATCCGCCTGCTGAAGCGAAATTCCAGGCGCTATGCCAAGCGGCAACTCACGTGGTTCAGGCGCGATGCGGAAATTAATTGGGTTAACCCTGATGATTGGGATGAAATTCTTAGATTGATCGGATAAACTTGTTGCCGGTTGCCTGTTGCGGGTTACCGGTAACAGGCAACCAGACGTAGCATGAATAAACGGGTGCTGATTATTACGTACTACTGGCCGCCCAGCGGAGGGAGCGGGGTGCAGCGGTGGCTGAAGTTTGTAAAATACCTGCCGCAATTTGGGTGGGAACCGTTTGTGTTTACACCGGAGAACCCTTCGTTTGAATTAAAGGATGAATCGTTGCTGAAGGATGTTCCCCCGGAGGCAGACATAATCAAACTGCCGATCTGGGAACCTTATTCGGCTTATGCCCGGCTCTCGGGTTGGTTAACCGGGCGACCGGTGAAATCATCCGACTATGTTTCCACAGGAAAAAAATCGGTTTTTCAAACTATCGCGGCTTTCATTCGCGGGAATTTTTTTATTCCCGATCCGAAAATTTTCTGGAAGCGGCCGGCTGTAAAATTTCTGAACGATTTTATTCAGCATAATCACATCCGCATTATTGTTACTACCGGGCCGCCACACTCGATGCACCTTATCGGGTTAGCACTAAAAAAGAAAAACCCTTCCCTGAAATGGATAGCCGATTTCCGCGATCCGTGGAGCCGGTGGGATTTGCTCGATACACTTCACCTCACTTTGCTGGCCCGCGCCCGCCATCGCCAGCTTGAGCACCGTGTACTTGTTGCCGCTGATGGTGTACTGACGGTTACCCCGCATTATGTAAACTGGTTTAAAGAGCTCGGTGCCCGTAAAACCGTTTTGATAACCAACGGGTATGATGAAGATGATTTTTCGAATCTCTGTTACTCAAAAGGCAATAAGTTTACGGTACGCCACCTTGGTGTTGTGGATGAACTGCGCGACCCGCGCCCGTTTATGCTGGCCGCACGTGAGGCATGTAAAGAAAACAATGAACTTGCAGCCGTGCTAGCCATTGAATTTGTTGGTCAGGTAAACAGTGCGTTTCAGCGTTGGGTGCAAGCGGATGACGTGTTATCAAGAATCACCTCTTTCCGCAACCAGGTACCTCATGGTCAACTGGTTGATGTGTACAACCAAACGGATGTGTTACTGCTGGTACTTGCCAACAGCGTTATAGCTCCCGGAAATATACCGGGTAAGTTATTTGAGTACCTGGGTTCAAAAAGACCCATACTTGGTATTGGTCCTGCAGATGGCGATGCGGCATCCATCCTGAGTAAAACCGGAGCCGGAATTGTTGTTGAGCGGAATAACCTGCAGGAAATAAAAGCGGGCTTGCTCCGGTTGTTTTCCGGTTGGAAGAACAACACCGCCACAACTGGAAGTGGAGTTGAACATTATAGCCGCAGGTCGCTTACGGCTGAACTTGCTGCCCTGCTTAATTCGCTTTAGGTTTTGTATGTTGCGCTGAATTTTACCGCAGTTGATCAGCAGGCAATTCATCAAAAGTTCGTTTATCTATACCGTGGCCGGCACATTGCCCATGGCCAGCGCGGTGGTGTTATTGCCGTTTTATGTGGCCTGCCTGCCCACCGAACTTTATGGGGCACTGGCTATCTATCTGGCTTTGTCCATGCTGGTGCAGATTATGGTAACCTATAGCTTCGATACCTCACTGTATGTTCATTACCACGACTTTAAAACCGATAACAGAAGATTATCAGCCTTTATCAGTTCGTGTTTCAGTTTTATGCTGCTGCTTGGCTTAGCGGTGGCGGTTGTTGCGGCACTAACCGGTGAGTTTGTTTTCGTGAAGCTCTTCACCGGGCAGGGCCTCGCTTTTTTTCCTTACGGGATGCTGTCGGTAATTACCGGTGTATTCCAGGCTTTGTTTAAGGTAAATACCAGTTTATTGCAGAGCCGCGAGCAACCTACGCGTTTCTTCTGGGCCAACCTGATAAACTTTTCACTCATTGCTGTTCTTACTATCGCGGGTTTAAAACTCTTTCCGAGCAGTCTGGCAGGGCCGGTAGGGGCAAGGGTGGTTGCTGCCATGGTTTCGGGTGTTGGTGCACTCGTTCGCATTTACCGCGAATTTGGCGTGCGGTTTAATTACCCGCTGTTGCGCTCAACGTTTGGTTTTAATACCTATTCGTTTATCTACCAGCTTCAGCTATGGGCAGTAAACTATTTCGACCGGATACTGATGGTTTTCTTTTTGCCGCTTGACCGCGTAGGTGTTTATGACTTTGCCTTTAAGTGCATGCTGGTGGTGGAGTTTTCGCTTAACGGATTATTTAACTCTTTTTATCCGAAGGTGCTGAGTAAGGTGGCAGCGCAACAGGATAAAGGAACCTCTATCGAAATTAACCGGTACTTTCACGGTCTCACGGCTGCGGCTGTTATGTTGGTGGCCGGATGTATTTTTCTGTTCCCTGTTATCCTCGGTTTTTTCGAGATTAAATCAGGATACCTGGAAGCCCTGGTGTTTATACCTTTCATCGGGCTTATTTATTTGCTTAAGCCCTTACGGTTATATGCGGCCATGCCGTACTCGGCACTTAAGTACACCAAACCGTTGCCGCTGTATTACCTGGTGGTAACGGCTGTTAAAATCAGTGTGATGATTTTGGCGATACCTGTAATGGAAGTGTATGGAGTAATTATGGCCTCAGCCTTTGCCTTGGTAGTTGAAATTATTTTGCTGTATTCCGGCAGCCGCAACCGGTTTGCTTTCAATAACCTGAATGTATATAAACTGATTGCTGTGCCGGTGGTTTTTGGATTGGTCGTGCTGTTAACGGAGTTCTCCGGAATTACCGTAAGCGAAACCATCATTCATTTTGCGTACGTGGTTGTTGCCCTGGCGTTGTTGCTATGGGTTTACCGCAACGAATTCCGGTTGATTGACCCCCTGCGAATAGTGCGTTGAATTATGGAGCCTTCAGTTGATAAAAAGCCCGTAGTACTGCATTACAATTCGCGGTACCTGCCGCTAACCGAAAACTGGATCCACAGTATCTTGCGTCATCATAAAACGTTTCAGCCGGTTTTCATTACCCGTAAAATCCAAAACCTGCACCTGTTTCCGTTGCCGGAAGTTTATGCGTTGGAAAATCTGAATAGAGTAATTCAGATTGTTCAACTTATTTTTTCGAAACTTGCCGGGTATATACCATTCTTTTATTCCATCAGCAAAAAATCGGCTGCCTCCGTTCTGCATGTTCACTTTGGCTACCAGGGGGTAAAACTTATCGGACTCAAAAAGAAAACCGGCCTGCCGATGGTATGCAGTTTTTATGGCGATGATGCCTTTCATTACCCGTTAAAAGGGGGCGTGGTAAAACAATATCAAAAGTTATTTACGGAAGCCGATCGTATTCTGGTACTGGGGCCGTACATGAAAAATCATCTTATTACCCTGGGATGCAATGAAAAGAAAATCAGCATTCACCACCTTGGTATTGATGCAGGAACTGTTGCGTTTAAACCGCGGCAGCGAAAGCCGGGCGAGCCTGTTCGCTTTATGACTTCCTGCAGCTTGCTGGAAAAGAAAGGTGTAGGCATTGCTATCAGGGCGTTGGCGGCCTTAAAGGATAACTATGCGTTTACGCTCGACCTGGTGGGTGATGGTCCGCTGCGCGAGTCGCTGCAACATTTGGCAGTACAGCTTGGCGTGGCTGATCGGTTAACCTGGCATGGATACCAGCCCTATTCTTTTGTCATTGAAAAAATGTACCAGTGCGATGTGCTCATCCAGGCCAGCATTACTACACCCGACAACCGCAAAGAAGGAACACCCGTAGCCATTATGGATGCCATGGCAACCGGTATGGCGGTGGTGGCTACCCGTCATTCGGATATCCCTGAGATTGTGGAGGAGGACATTACCGGGTTGCTGGCTGAAGAAAATGATGTGGTGAGTTTACAGGCATGCTTTCAAAAAATTCTTGATAACCCGGAGCTGATTGGAAAATTTGGCTCGCACGGAAGGGGCAAAGTAGAACGGGAGTTTAATGTTGCCGTGCTTACCCAACAACTCGAAGCGCACTATCAGGAAGTTATTGCAGGCCAGGTGAGGAAATAATTTCCTGATTAATAAATACCAGGTTTTCGCCTTTAACGCGTTTGGAAAAGTGATGCCGGCTTAGTGCACCGAACACCGCTTCCGAGCACCCCGGCTTCATCCGGTCGTGTAACTCAATAACCAGGCATTTGGTAATTCGTAACCAACCGGTATCGCCACTGAAAACTTCCTTCTCGCTTCCTTCAATATCAATTTTCAGAATATCGATTGAAGTAATGTTGTGTTGCTCAATAAGTGATTGTAGAGTAAGCGCCTGCATGGTTTGGCTTTTACCCGAGGGTTTTTCAACCATAAATCCGCGCAAGCCGTAGCCATGGTCCTCTATTCCGATGGTGCCGTTTTCGTTCCACAAAGCCGCCTGCATGGCCGTGATGTTGGAATAACCTTCCACATTTTTTTGCAGCAACTTAAAATTACCCGGTTCCGGCTCAAGTGAGTAAATGGTTGCATCGGGATGGTGCCGTGAAAAAAACAACGAAGTAAACCCGATATTGGCCCCCACATCGATAATGGTTTTTGGCTTGATAGAAGCCGGTAAATCCAGGTTGTATTCTTCGCGTAAAAATATTTCCCTGAAGGTGGTCAGGTCGGCTGTGCCCGGCCGGTAATGAATGGGCTGCCGGTATCCGGGTAGTTTTATTACCGGCTGCCTTAAAATTTTAATCTGCACATAAACGGAAAGTCCGCCCGCGACACCAAATTTTTGAATGCACTTACTGAGAAACCAGAACATGGTGTTACCCTCTTTTTTCAACAACCAAAAAATAACCGAGCGGATAGGCTTTACCCGTGTTGGCCGATAGGCGTTTACCTAACCGGGTATGAATAAACCACAGGCAAAGCGATTGTATAAAGGCCGCAAGCGCATTGCCGATAAGCGGAATTTTTACGAGCATCTTGGCGTATAAATCCGTCAGCACAAGCGGAAGCCCGCCAAAGCTCCGTAATTCTAAAACATGCAGGTTGTTTTTTGTTGCATAGTTTTTAAGGGCAAACTCGGTGTACCGGAAGTAATCGTGGGGTGCTTCGTGAATTTTATAGAGAAAGGGTACGCTTACCAGCATTTTTCCGTTTGGCTTTAGTATGCGGGCTAATTCACTCCAAAGTACCTCGGGTTCGGCAATGTGTTCGAATACTTCCGAAATAATAATTGTATCAAACTGATTGTCTGGCAGAGAGAGGGGTTTGTTCAGGTCGCATTCCAAATCAAGGTATTGATTTTTATGGAGTGTGTTGGGCCAGTCGATGCAGGTAATTTCAGAAACCAGGTTTTTGTAAATCATGTAAAACGGAACATTGCCGCACCCCATATCGGCCAGGCTGCCGCGGGCGTACTCGGGTAAAGCCGATTGGTAGAACGAGGCGGTAACGTCAATCATCAGGCGCGATGATACCGAAACGAATTGCGGATTGCGCGAAGCGCGCAGCCTGCCGTTGCGCAGTTCATATTTGGTGGGTTTCCAGTGTTCGGTGTTTTTCATTTTTTCAATGAGTACTCAAGCTGTTGATACAGGTGAAGTAAGGATTGCTGATCGGTTTCCCAGTTCATCCCACCGGAGGCGGTAGCCTGAACACCGTTTTGCCCAAGTTGCCGGCACAAGGCGTTGTCGTGAATCAGTTGTAGAATTTTTTCGCTCAGGTCGTTGGCATCGCCAGCGGTAAAAACCAATCCTGCTTTTGTATTTTCGATTATCCGTTTTAGCGGTGCACTTGAACTAACCAGCATGGGTTTGCCGGCCATCATGCCCTGAAAGAGTTTGTGTGGAATGGTATTATCGGTATGCGGTGTTGATTTATGCGGAATGATGTTAACATCGGCAAAGTGCATGAGTGAATAAAAGCGCGAGAAGGACTGCTTGCCAAGGAAGTGCACCTTGTGTGCTACGCCCAGTTCGTCAGCAAGGTGGCGAAGGTTTTTCATTACCGTTTCGTTGCCGAAGCCGGCCACGATTAGTACCACGTTTTTATCCTTGAGGTATTGCATGGCCCCGATGGCGGTATCCACACCGCGGTGCGGGCCTATTCCACCGGTGTAGGTTACAATGAATTTGCCTTCGTACTCTTTATAAATGGCAGAGTCAAGCGGCTGCTGAAGAAACGATTGGTCTTCTGAGTTGGTAACGATTATGATTTTGTTTGGATCAGCACGGTACTCACTGATTAGCCTGTTGCGCATTTCATCCACTACGGCAATTACATAATCGGCATGCCTTACTGTTTTTGCTTCATGCTTCCTCCAGCGAGTCGGGTTCATAAACAAAACATTCTTCAGGTGCGCCAGCGGGTTTTTCTTCCATTTAAACCACACCTGCAGGGCATCCGGGTAGTTTTCATGAAAATCAGCAATAACCGGAATGTTGATTTTTTTCTTTGTCGCAAGCGCGGTACCCGCCAGGGGTAAGTCGTGCACATGCAGTACTTCGATGTTGTTTTCAGAAATCCAGGCCGGTATTTTTTTTTTGAAAACAGGGTGCTCAAATGTCAGCGACATCATGATATCCCAAAGGGCAAGTGCAATATTATTTTTACCGGCATCAATACGGGTAATTGCAATGCCGTCTGAAGTATCCTGATACGGCTCGTCTTTTCTGCGGAGGCACAACAGATGAATGCGGTGGCCGGCTGCCTGCAGGGCTGCGGCTTCTTTGCGGATGCGTACATCGGCCGGGTAAGGAGCGTTTAACAGCATGCCGATGGTCATATTCGGGTAAATTGAATTAATTTGGCAAAGAAAATCATTTTGACTCACTAACAGCGCAGGCGTGAAAATTACTTTAGTGGCAGGGGCGCGCCCGAATTTCATGAAGATTGCCCCCATCATCCGGGCCATTGAAAAGTCGAACCGGGCCGGTAATAAGCCGATAACCTACCGGCTGGTGCATACCGGCCAGCATTATGATGAAAAGTTAAGCGAAGTGTTTTTTAAAGAACTGGAAATTCCTGAACCCCATGTAAACCTGGGGGTGGGTTCAGGTTCGCAGGCTGAACAAACTGCCCGCATTATGATGGCCTTTGAGAAAGACCTGCTGGCTAACCCGTGCGATCTGGTGGTGGTGGTGGGCGATGTAAACTCTACCATGGCCTGTACTATTGTAGCAAAGAAGCTGAACACCAAAGTGGCGCACGTGGAAGGCGGCATCCGCTCGTTTGACATGACCATGCCCGAAGAAATCAACCGGATAGTAACCGATTCGCTGGCGGATTATTTTTTTACCACCAGCGAAGTGGCCAACGAAAATTTGAGAAAAACGGGTGTTCGTAATGAACAGCTGTTTTTTGTAGGCAATACTATGATCGACTCGCTGGCGGGTAACCTGAACAAAACCCGTAAACCGGCATTATGGGATCAGCACCGGCTTGAACCCAAAAACTATTTTGTGTTAACGCTTCACCGGCCATCGAATGTGGATGACCCGGCTGTGTTTTCGCAACTTATCAAAGCCATTTCGAAGAGCGCGGGCAGCAGCAACGTGGTGTTTCCGGTACACCCCCGTACGCAGCGCAATGCAAAAGAAATCAAGGGCATTGATAATATCATCCTTTCCGACCCCCTCAGCTACCTTGAGTTTATTTACCTGGTACAACACTGTGCGGGTGTAATTACCGACAGCGGGGGTATTCAGGAGGAAACCACCTGGCTGGATATCCCGTGCATTACACTTCGTAAAAGTACCGAACGGCCTGAAACGGTTACTGTTGGAACGAACGAAGTGATTGGCGATGATTACCCGTTGCTTGAAAAGTTGGTGGCTAAAATAAAATCCGGCCAATGGAAGGACGGAGGTATTCCGAAATATTGGGATGGCAAAACTGCTGAACGGATTGTAGCTGAGTTGCTCCGGTTATCTTGATTTAATGCGATGCGGATTGGCTTTTACAAAGCTGGCCCAGCCCGATCGCTTTGTTGTTGATTTTCCTTTTTGAAAATGATGGCACACAGCTACAGCCAGCGCATCAGTGGCATCCAGCAATTTAGGCACTTCGCGTAAGGTAAACAGCGACATCAGCATTTTGGCTACCTGTTCTTTCGAAGCATTGCCGTTACCGGTAACCGACTGCTTAACTTTTTTTGGTGCATACTCCACAATCGGAATCTGCCGGTACAACGCGGCCGACATAGCCACGCCCTGCGCGCGGCCGAGTTTCAGCATGGACTGAACATTCTTGCCATAAAATGGAGCTTCGAGGGCAACCTCATCGGGGTGGTATTCATCAATAAGCGCCAGTACACGCTCAAAGATTCTTTTCAGTTTCACTTCATGGTTATCCGTTTTGCCTAACTGGATAACGCCAAACTGGAGAAGCTGAATGGCGCTACCGCGGATGCAGATGATGCCGTAGCCCGTTACGTTGGTGCCCGGGTCAAGTCCAAGGATAATCTTCTCCCGAATCAGTTTGCCCACGTGCCAAGATACTTCAAAACTCCGCGGTTTTCCAATTCAGTTAATAATCACAACTTGCAGTATGGCGGTAGTTGTATTAAGTATAGTTACTCTCTATTTTTTGCTGCTTGTCTTTTTAATTCTAAGCTGGAACAGACCGGTGAAGGTAATACCCCGTGATTCAGCAGCTAATTCAGTTTCGGTGATTATACCGGTACGGAATGAAGAGAGAACTATTACTGACCTGCTGGATGATATTTCAAAACAAACGCATAA
Organism: Flammeovirgaceae bacterium; assembly: GCA_015180985.1. Classification (NCBI taxonomy): domain Bacteria; kingdom Pseudomonadati; phylum Bacteroidota; class Cytophagia; order Cytophagales; family Flammeovirgaceae; species Flammeovirgaceae bacterium. Next base: position 2,959,141 of record CP054185.1, on the reverse strand, counting down.
GCCGCTTGAGGTGATCGTAGTGAACGATCATTCCACCGACAATACAAAATCGGTTGTTGAAGCTTGGCTTCAACAAAGCAATGCGTTAGCTGTACGGATTATTGAGATGAAGGACGGTGTTTTTGGTAAAAAGAAAGCCGTTACCGAAGCTATTGCACAGGCAAAAGGTGATGTGGTGGTTGCCACCGATGGCGATTGCCGGGTGGGGAAGGGTTGGCTGAAATCCATCGCAACCTGTTTTTCGGATGAAACTGTAAAGCTGGTTGCCGGTGCTGTAAAACTTCGTCCGCAAAATTTCTTTGGCGAGTTGCAGCAACTGGAACTGGCGGCATTAACCGGTATAACTGCAGCCTTTATTACAGCAGGCAAACCGATAATGTGCAGTGGGGCTAACCTGGCTTACCGTAAGGAAGTATTTTTTGAGGTGAAAGGTTATGAGGGTAATGATCATGTTGCATCAGGGGATGATGAGTTTTTGCTGAAAAAAATTGCTTCCCGGTATCCGCAAGGTATCGCGTTTAATTATGATCCCGCTGGCATAGTTACAACACAACCGGCATCTGGCGTCAGCGAATTTATTAGTCAGCGAATCCGGTGGGCCGGCAAATGGCGTCAGCAGCCGGTTGGGATTTCATCGCTGGTGGCGTTATTTATTTTCTTATTTCATACCACATATTTATTCCTGCCGGTTTTGGGTTTATTTTGGGTGGTAAGCCTGGGTACCCTTTCGGCTCTGGTACTTTTAAAACTTTTACTGGAGTTTATCTGTCTTAAGCGCATTAGCAACCGGATGAACATGCCCTTTAATAGCCACGCCTTTGCCGCCTTGCAATTTCTTTATCCGCCCTACGTTGTTTTTTTCGGACTCATTTCCAATTGGTTATCCGTAACCTGGAAGGGCAGAAAAATTTAATCGGCTGTTACCATAATTAAGCAGTAACTTTGGGTGTTCGGTATGGAAGACCTTTCGATAAAAAACCGGTACGAACTAAAGGAGCTTGAACTGAATGCGTTGCTGGAGGTTACGCAGGCCATTAACAGCAACGTGCCGGAAGAATCGCTTTACAAAATTTTCACCTTTACCCTCCGGTCTAATCTTAAACTAAAGAAACTCGCCCTTTACGTGCTGGATGACCAGTGGGAGTGCAAAGCAAACTTCGGTACGCAGGCAAAGTTTGCCGGGGTTAAGCTGCCGGATTGTTTTAAGCAGGTGCGCGACATATGTTCACTGAAAAAATTTGAAGAAACACAATTCAGCGAATTTGATATTGTGTTACCGGTGGCCCATAAAAGCACTACGCTGGCGCTGGTCTTTCTGGGCGATGAGCATACCGACCATTATTTTGAACATGCTGAGGGGCTTAAATTTATCCAGGCCCTGAGCAACATCATTGTAGTGGCCATCGAAAACAAAAAACTGGTGCGCAAGCAGTTGCAACAGGAGGCTTTTCGGAAGGAACTGGAAATTGCCAGCGATGTGCAGCAGTTTCTTTTTCCGGAGCGGCTTCCGCAAACCGAGCGCTTAAAAGTAGAAGCCAGTTACCTGCCGCACGATATGATTGGCGGTGATTATTATGATTACATCCCGATAAACAAAAATCAATTTTTGCTTTGCGTAGCCGATGTAAGCGGCAAAGGCATTCCGGCTGCATTGATGATGTCGAACTTCCAGGCTTCGCTGCGTACGCTGCTCCGGCAAACCCCAAACCTGCGCGACATTGTTGAAGCGTTGAACTACCAGGTGCTTGAAAATACAAAAGGCGAAAAATTTATCACGTTTTTCGGTGCCATTTACGACATCAGCCTGAAAACAATGGTATACGTTAATGCCGGCCATAATCCGCCCATCTTGTCAGACAGGAAAAACGGCCTGCGCCTGCTCGAAGAGGGTTCCACCGTGCTGGGCGCCATGCATCCGTTACCCTTCATCAACGAAGGCTTTGTTACCGATATTGATGACTTTCTGCTGTTTTGCTATACCGATGGCCTTACCGAAACTATAAATGAACAAGGTAAAGAATATGGTATCGACCGGTTGCACCACTACTTTTCCGATCCGGCTGTGAATGTAAAAGGGTTGAATGAAATCCATCAGGATATTATTGTAAGTCTGGATGCATTTAAGGGCCGCAACGGATACCATGATGATATAACCATGCTATCTTGCCGGGTAGGCTAACCTGCAGGTTATGGTTTTCCGTACTCCTTTTTTTCTTCCCTGGTTATACCCAGGGCTTATCTGGCGAATGTCAGCCCGTGAGAAAATTGTCTATTTAACGTTTGATGATGGCCCCGTGCCCGGCCCGACTGAGTTTGTGCTGGATGTACTAAAGCAGCAACAACTTAAAGCCACTTTTTTCTGTATAGGCGATAACATCCGGAAGCATCCGGGTATTTTTCAGCGCACAATAACCGAAGGACATGTTATCGGTAACCATACGTTTAATCACCTTAACGGTTGGAAAACTGAAGATGCCGATTACCTGGCCAATACCGAACTGTTTAATCAAGCGGTAACAAAAATCAATCCTGCGTTACGCACTCATTTATTTCGCCCGCCTTATGGTCGCATCACGCGCAGGCAAATCCGGTTGTTGCAACAGTATCAGATTATCATGTGGGATGTGCTCACCCACGATTACCATCATATTGTGTCGCCCGAACGTTGTCTGCGAAATAGCCTGAAAGCTGTTCGGAATGGTTCCATCGTTGTATTTCATGATAGTGTTAAAGCTGAGCGTAATCTGCAATTTGTATTGCCCCGCTTTATTGAAGCCTGTCAGCAAAAAGGTTACACCTTTAGTAAATTGGCATAATGCAAAAGTGCAAGCGTGTATTGGTGGCCCCGTTAAACTGGGGGCTTGGTCATGCCACCCGTTGCATGCCGGTGATACGGCATTTACTTGAGCAGGGGCATGAGGTTTTGCTGGCCAGCGATGGTGAGGCATTGAAATTGTTAAGCGAAGAATTTCCGGGATGCAGGAATTTTGAATTGCCGGCCTATAGCCCCAGGTATACCGAAAGCAATTCCCTGGTGCCGGTTATAGCCCGGCAGTTGCCTAAGTTCAGGTCGGCCATTCGTGATGAACATGAGCAACTTGCCGGACTAATTGATAAGGAAAACATACATGCTGTTATTTCAGATAATCGCTATGGTGCATGGTCGGATAAAATACCTTCAGCCTTAATCATCCATCAGTTAAACCTGCTCATGCCTGCACCAGTCAGGTGGATAAGCCCGGTTGTTAATGCGCTTCATCGGAGGTTAATGCGCAGATTCAAGTTTATCTGGGTGCCTGACACCGAAGATTCGGCATTGACAGGAAAATTATCAGCTACTCCACAAATAGAAAATGTTCGGTTTATCGGGCCGCTGTCACGGTTAATGCCTCCAGTGGATTTTTCGTACCGGTATGATCTGGTGGCAGTTTTATCCGGTCCGGAACCACAGCGTTCCCTGCTGGAGCAAATTCTAAGGGAACAGTTGCCTGAAAGCGGTTTAGCATGGCGGCTTGTGCGGGGAGTAGTGAAGGATAACTCAACTGAAGATGGACAAGCAGCTATATTGGATTACCTGCCGGCTTATAAATTAAACAAACTAATAAATGAAACTGCAGTCGTATTGGCCAGGTCAGGTTACAGTACGATTATGGACTTGTATAAGCTAGGCAAAAAAGCAATTCTCATTCCCACACCCGGGCAACCTGAGCAGGAGTACCTGGCCACCCAGGCGATGGAAAAAGGTTATGCTGTCTCAATGCATCAACATGTTTTGAGCGTAAAGAGTGCTTTTGCGCAGGCAAAGAATATTTCAGGATTTCCGGCCGGTGAATTTGCGACTTCCCGGTTACCTGCTGTTGTGGAGGAACTGTTGCAATGAAGTTTTTCAGAAGTTTTCGGTTTGCTTGGAGTGGATTGATTTACGCACTTCGAAGTCAATTCAACATGCGCACGCATGTTGCGGCTTTATTGGTTGTGGTTGTTGCCGGCCTGTATTGGCAGGTAACCGCTACGGAATGGTGTGTTCTGTTGCTGGCTGCCACGGTGGTTATCGTGGCTGAGTTGATGAACACAGCCATGGAAGAACTGGTTGATTTCGTTTCGCCAGAGCACCACCCGAAGGCCGGCCGGGTTAAAGACATTGCCGCAGCGGCTGTGCTCGTGGCAAGCTTCTTTGCTGCTGTGGTGGGTTTCATCATCTTTGGCCGATATTTGTTACCATGAACTATTGGGTAGACACGCATGCACATATTTATTTGAATGAGTTTCAGGCTGACCTTCACGATATTCTGGAGCGGGCAAAGCAGCATGCAGTAGGCAAAATTCTGATGCCCAACATCGATACAGCATCTATTAACACCATGCTTGAAGTGGAGGCAGAAAATCCCGATAGCTGTTACGCCATGATGGGGCTGCATCCCTGTTCTGTAAAAAATGATTTTGAGCATCAGTTATATGAAGTTGAAAACTGGCTGGCCAAGCGAAAGTTTACTGCGGTTGGTGAGATCGGTACCGACCTTTACTGGGACAAAACTTTTTGGGAACAGCAAAAGGAAGCCTTCACTATTCAGGTTAACCTGGCAAAGAAATACAAACTTCCAGTAGTTATCCATTGCCGCGAAACTTTGGATGAAACCATATCGATGATTGAACGCATGCAGGATGGAAGCCTTTCCGGTGTATTTCATTGCTTTACCGGTAACCGGCAGCAGGCTGAGCGCATTATACAGTTGAATTTTTACCTGGGCATTGGCGGAGTAGCCACATTTAAAAACGGAGGACTGGATACAGTTTTACCATACATGGGCTTGAGCCGGATAATACTGGAGACAGATAGCCCCTACCTGGCCCCGGTGCCGCATCGCGGTAAACGTAACGAACCTGCGTATATTGTAAACGTTGGCCAACGGGTGGCGCAACTTACCGGGCAATCAGTAGATGAGGTAATGAAGCTCACAATGCAAAACGCTTACAATCTTTTTTCATTATGAATCTTAAACGTGTTGATCTGGAAAGCACCAGTGAGGCCCGCGCACGGCTGTTGATTATTTACACAGGGGGTACATTCGGAATGACACCCGATAAGGACGGGGTACTGGTTCCGTTCGACTTTGCTTCAATCCTTGAGCACCTGCCCACCGTTAAAAATCTTGGTTTGGCATTCACCGTTTTTTCATTTGAGACCCCCATTGATTCTTCCAATGTACAGCCGGAGCATTGGCAACTAATGGCCCGGCTGATTGCCGAGCATTATCACGCACATGACGGCTTTGTGATTTTACACGGAACGGATACTATGGCCTATACAGCCTCGGCATTAAGTTTTATGCTCGAAAATCTTAGTAAACCTGTAATACTTACCGGTGCGCAACTGCCTATCAGCGAACCGCGCTCCGATGCACGCGAAAACCTGATAACATCTCTGGAAATAGCTTCGGCCAGGCAGAACGGGCAGGCTGTTGTGCCCGAGGTTTGTATTTATTTTGATTACGAACTGCTGCGGGGCAACCGGTCGAAAAAAGTTGAGAGTATGCAGTTTGATGCCTTCGATTCAGGTAACTACCCCGCGTTGGCTAAGGCCGGGGTTAAAATCAATTATAACCATGCGGTAATCCGCAAACCATCCAATAACCCCTTGGTTTTGCGTACCCGGTTTGAAACCCGCATTGCTGTTCTCAAACTTTTTCCGGGTATTTCTGAGCGGGTATTTCAATCGGTATTGCATAGCGAAGGACTTAAAGCACTGATACTGGAAACCTATGGTTCGGGTAACGCGCCTACTGCCCCGTGGCTGATAAGCGGCCTGGAGCACGCAGTACGGAATGGCATAGTGGTACTAAACATTTCGCAGTGCCCTGGCGGTACGGTGCTTCAAGGCAGGTATGCAACCAGTCGTGAACTTGTCAAGGCAGGGGTTATCAGCGGTGTAGATATGACCACCGAGGCGGCTGTTACGAAACTCATGCTATTGCTGGGTGAATTTGGTGATTCAGCCCGTCACCTTATTGTAAAGAACCTTGCCGGAGAATTAACAGAACTTGAGTAAAGAGGATGTGGCGGAGAGAGCGGGATTCGAACCCGCGATCCCGCTTTGGCGGGATACACACTTTCCAGGCGTGCTCCTTCAACCACTCGGACACCTCTCCGGGAAAACCGGGACGCAAAATAAATTAATATTGGCAGGGTTCCCAAATACCCTGTAGTAATTCGGATGCTGCGATTTAGTTAATAAATAGTATGAATAAACAACGCCTTAACCTGCAGGGCCCAGCCGTGTCTTTATTTGGTAGGCGGCATTATTTCGTGTATAGAATAAGGCATTAACCACCGGTAGAAAAATTTTTTAAAAAATATCGTTAAATCCGCAAAACCTTTAATTTTGGCCTCTTCAAGGATTTACTTAAACCTCAAACTATGAAAAAACTACTTGCTATTTTAGCTTTTGCAGGGGTACTGGCGTCCTCTGCGCTTTATGCCGAACCGGCTCCGCAATCTGAGCCTGCAACCGAAGAGGCTGCAGCAGCAGATGAGGCCTCATTTCACCAGGTATTAAAAGAAAAATTCATTGATGGGGATGTTCGCTTTATGACCCCAGTGCTAATCTGTCTTATTCTGGGGTTGGCTTTCAGTATTGAAAGAATTATCACCCTGAATCTGGCTACGACCAATACCAAAAAATTACTTGGACAAATTGAAGATGCCCTCGCAAAAGGCGGTGTTAATGCGGCACTTGACGTTACCCGTAATACCCGCGGCCCGGTGGCTTCTATCTTTACCCAAGGCTTAATGCGTTACAGCGAAGGTATTGATATGGTTGAGAAATCAATCGTTTCGTATGGCGGTGTGGAGATGGGTAAGCTCGAACGCGGCCTTATCTGGATTTCGTTGTTTATTGCTCTGGGGCCTATGCTCGGTTTCTTCGGAACGGTTGTGGGTATGGTGCAGGCCTTCTCTGATATTGAAGCGGCCGGTGATATTTCGCCCAACATTGTGGCGGGTGGTATGAAAGTGGCCCTTATAACTACCGTGGGTGGTCTTATAGTAGGTATGGTACTGCAGGTGTTTTACAACTACCTCGTTTCCAAAATTGATTCCCTGGTGAACAGCATGGAAGATGCTTCTATTTCGCTGGTGGACATCCTGGTGAAGCACAAGCTGGTTTCTCAAAAGTAAGTAACTATGAGAGGTCTTTTAATTATAGGTGTATCGGTAGTATTAGTAGTCGCTGCATTATTTTCAGTTGATGCGGGCCTGTATGGTACATACGTGCTCTTTGGTATAGCCATAGCTTCTGTTGTAATATTACCGTTAGTCAACGCACTCAAGTCCCCGGGGGAGTTGAAGAAGCCCCTCATGGCACTGGCTGCTATGGTGGTATTGTTTGTTATATCCTATGCGCTGTCGGGTTCAGAAGTTTCTACCGTTCAGGCCGCAAAAGGGGTAACCGAGAGTACGTCAAAACTTGTTGGTGCCGGGTTAACCATGTTCTACCTGGTTTCGGGTATTGCGGTTCTCGGACTTATTTATTCTGAAATTAATAAAGCCTTAAAGTAATGCCTCGTCCGGTTCCTGATATTCCCAATGCTTCGATGGCCGATATCGCCTTTCTGTTGTTGGTGTTCTTTTTAGTAACCACTACAGTGGCGAACGATAAGGGGTTGAGCATACAACTGCCGCCTCCGCCCGAAGCCATGCCGCCCGATATGGATATAAAGATCAAAGAGCGGAACTTGTTTAAAATTCAGGTGAACTCGTTCGATAATGTACTGGTTGAAGGAGACCCGTTTACCGGCTCACCGGCTGAACTTACGGATATGATTAAAAAGTTTGTTTTGAATTATGGAGCCGATCCCAACTCATCGGATAATCCGGAGAAGGCGATTGTTTCGTATAAAACAGACCGTGGGACAAGTCATAAAAAATTCATTGAGATTCTGGATGCCATCCAGGCAGCTTATTACCAGATTTATGCTGATAATGCCGGGGTAACCGTTAAAAAGTGGCTCGATCTTTCATCTGATTTGAATGATCCTGAAAACAGAAGATTATACGATTTGGGCCGTAAGAAGAGACCGGATGGCTCGGTTGAAATCCCGATGGCCTTATCCATTGCTGAACCAACTAAAATAGGAGGGAAGTAGTATGTCGAAGTTCAAAAAGAAGGCAGCCGTTAAGCAGGAGATACCAACATCATCCATGCCCGATGTGGTGTTTATGTTGTTGTTCTTCTTCATGGTTACTACACAGATGCGTGAAACATCTATCAACGTAAAGCAGCAATTGCCCGAAGCTACCCAGTTGAAGAAACTGGCGCGTAAGTCGCTGGTGGCGTATATGTATATCGGTGAACCTAAAAAGACCGACCAGTGGGGTAAGGAACCTAAAATACAGGTTAATGACGTGTTCATTGAACCGAAGGATGTAATTCAATGGGTTAATTCCGAAAAGGCTAAACTCAATGAGTTTGAGCGCGATCAGCTCACGGTAAGCATGAAAGTTGACAGTGAAGCCAAGCGCGGCATTATTGCCGATGTGGAAACGGAATTGCGTAAAGCCAACGCGCGACTTTTGCTTTATTCCACATTGCAAAAACGGGTTGAGAATTAAAATCGTTTTTTCGTAGTCTGATACGTTTTGCCCCGTCCCGTACGCCAAGCGGGCGGGGCTTTTTATTATGAAGCCTACCGCAACCGTTGCCAAACTGAATAATCCGAAAACGGTGCGTGCCTGGTGCATGTACGACTGGGCAAATTCGGTGTACTCGCTGGTAATCACTTCGGCCATTTTTCCGGTGTATTACAAAGCGGTGGCCGTTACTGCTAATGGCAGCGATGATATACCCTTTCTGGGCTTTACTGTAAAGAATTCGGTATTGTACTCGTATGCGCTATCAGTATCGTTTCTGATGGTAGCAGCCATGCTTCCGTTACTCTCCGGAGTGTCGGATTACACCGGTCGCAAAAAGCAGTTCATGAAAATGTTTGTTTTTGTTGGCAGCTTTTCGTGCATGGGCCTGTATTTTTTTACAGGCATTGAAACATTATGGTGGGGGCTGCTCTGTTCGGTAATGGCCAGCATCGGTTACTCCGGTAGTTTGGTATTTTATGATGCCTTTTTACCGGAAATCGTTTCAGAAGATCGCTACGATGAAGTAAGTGCCCGCGGCTACTCCATGGGTTACTACGGCAGCGTTATCCTGATGGTGGTTTGCCTGGTACTGGTGCTGAATTACAGTGCCTTCGGCTTCCGTACCGAAGGAGCCGCAACCCGGTTTAGTTTTCTGCTGGTTGGCATCTGGTGGATACTTTTTTCACTGGTGTCGTTTAACGTGTTACCTCAGCAGCTATATCGGGGCCGCACAGAAAATATCTGGACAAAAGGCTACCAGGAGGTAATGAAAGTTTTTCGGAGTTTGAAAAATACACCCGACCTGAAGCGGTTTCTTACAGCCTTCTTTTTTTACAATATGGGTGTTCAAACCGTAATGTACCTGGCCACCCTGTTTGGCACCGATGTGCTGAACCTGCCCAGCGAAAAGCTTATTGCAACCATACTGCTCATTCAGTTGGTTGCTGCATTCGGAGCCTGGGTTTTTGCCCGCGTATCCCGGCAAAAAGGGAATGCCTTTGCGCTGTCGTTTATGATTATTTGCTGGATTGCTGTGTGTTTTGCGGCTTATTTCATTAACCACGAATTGCAGTTTTATGCGCTGGCCACCGTGGTGGGCATGATAATGGGCGGCATTCAGTCGCTCTCACGGGCTACCTATGCCAAACTGATTCCGGAAAACACCATCGACCATGCATCGTACTTTAGTTTTTACGATGTTACCTATAACCTTTCCATCGTATTTGGAACATTTTCGTATGGTTTAATAAACCAGGTAACTGGCAGTATGCGCAACAGTGCATTGGCGCTGGCTCTGTATTTTGTTATCGGGTTGATTGTATTGAATCAGATAAAGTCAACTGACATTGCCTCGCCAAAATCCACAGTCCATTAATACCTCAGGTGTTTTACCGTCATGCCGTTGTTAATCAGCTGGCGTAAGGAATCAATGCCGATTTTAAGATGTAGCTCAACGAAATTTTTTGTTACTGCTTTATCGCTGATTTCGGTTTTAACCCCTTCGGGGATCATCGGCTGATCAGAGACGAGTAGGAGGGCTCCGGCCGGAATTTTGTTTTTAAAGGCCGTGATAAAAATAGTTGCTGTTTCCATATCAATTGCCTGCGCCCGGATTTTTCGGAGGTAGGCTTTAAAGTCTTCATCCCACTCCCATACCCTGCGGTTGGTTGTGTACACGGTGCCAGTCCAGTAATCCTGATTGTAATCGCGGATGGTTGTAGAAATGGCTTTTTGCAGGGCGAATGCGGGCAGAGCCGGTACTTCGGGCGGGTAATAATCGTTTGAGGTACCTTCGCCCCGTATTGCTGCAATGGGCAGGATCAGATCACCGATATCGTTTTTCTTTTTAAGGCCGCCACATTTACCAAGAAACAAAGCGCCTTTGGGTTGTATTGCACTCAGGCAATCCATAATGGTGGCTGCATTCGGGCTGCCCATCCCAAAGTTTATAATGGTAATGCCATCAGCGGTGGCGTTGCGCATAGGCCGGTCTTTGCCGTTAACCGGCACACCATGCCACTCGGCAAACATGGTAACATAATTATCGAAATTAGTCAGTAAAATATACTGCCCAAACTGGTCAAGCGGCTGACCGGTATAACGGGGCAGCCAGTTTTCTACAATTTCCTGTTTCGTCTTCATTTGTTGGTTTACTTTGCCGTATGCAACAACTCAATTTGCCGGCTTACGAATATCGGCTTAAAAGAGCAGGTGGTAAAGTATATATTTTTGATGGCATTCGGAAAAAGTTTGTTGTGCTTACACCCGAAGAATGGGTGCGCCAGCACCTTGTGAATTACCTCGTTAACCACCTGAAGTACCCGAAGGGACTAATTAAGGTGGAAACCGGTTTGCGATTTAATACCCTAAGTAAGCGTTCAGACATTGCTGTAGTTAATCAGGATGGAAGCAACTTTATGGTGGTCGAATGTAAATCGCCACAACAGCAAATAACACAGGCCACGGCCATGCAGGTGGCTGTTTACAATTCAAGCCTGAAGGCGCCTTATGTTCTTATTTCAAATGGGCTGCAGCATTTTTGCTTTGCCGCTGATTTTGCAACAAAGAAAGTGTATCCGCTGGAGGATATCCCAGCGTATCCGGTTACAATACGTTAACTGCATTGAGTTTTTTACAAAAACTTCTTTACGTCTGCGTAGGGCAGATTAAATGCATCGGCTACACCTTTGTAAACCACCTCACCGAACATCACATTAAGACCGCTGCGCAATTCGGTACTCTCCTGGCAGGCCCGTTTCCATCCCTGGTTGGCCAGGCGGATGGCGTACGGTAATGTGGCGTTGGTTAAGGCTAAGGTAGAAGTATAGGGCACAGCACCCGGCATGTTGGCCACGCAATAATGAACAACATCATCAATAATAAACGTGGGGTTTTCGTGGGTGGTGGGTGTACAGGTTTCAATACAACCCCCCTGATCAACGGCCACATCAACCAGTACGGTACCAGGCCTCATGGTTTTCAGCATATCGCGGGTAATCAGTTTGGGGGCTTTTGCGCCAGGAATTAAAACACCTCCAATAATCAGGTCGTGATCTTTTACCAATTCGCGGATGGCATATTCGTTCGATACCATGGTGTGCACATTCTTGGGCATAACGTCATCGAGGTAACGCAGGCGGTTAAGATTTACATCCATTATAGTAACATCAGCGCCCATACCGGCTGCAATTTTGGCGGCATTGGTACCAACCACGCCACCGCCCAGAATGAGCACTTTGGCCGGTTTTACACCCGGCACTCCGCCCAATAAAATTCCACGGCCCTTCAATGGTTTTTCCAGGTACTTGGCGCCCTCCTGCACAGCCATGCGGCCGGCAACTTCCGACATAGGAATAAGCAACGGCAGGCTGCCGTCAACCCGTTCAACGGTTTCGTAAGCCAGGCACACCGCACCGCTGGCAATCATGGCTTTGGTAAGCGGCTCGTATGAGGCGAAATGGAAATAGGTAAAAACCAGTTGATCTTTTCTGATGAGCTTGTATTCCTGCTCAATAGGCTCTTTTACTTTTATAATCATTTCAGCGAGGTTAAATACCTCAGCGGCCGTGGCAATAAGTTTGGCGCCCGCTTTTGAATATTCGGCATCCGAAAACCCGCTGCCTACACCGGCAGATTGCTCCACATAAACTGTATGACCGCGCTTTACCAGTTCCTGAGTTCCGGCTGGTGTTAATGCAACACGGTTTTCATTATTCTTGATTTCTTTTGGAACGCCAATAATCATATACTGAAATGTTTAAGCGGCAGCAAAGATAACCGTCATCGGGCAATTCACAATTGTCATTTGCCTGCCTATTGGCTATTTTTGAGCCTGATCAGTCCAAACGGTGAGCATTATAAAAGAATCTAAAATTAAATATTCACAAGCCCGTGTAAAGGAAATTCTGGCCGATTACCGCCTGGCTTGCGAGAGTCGTGAAGCAAGTCTGATTGGTCGCAAAGAGGTTTTTATGGGTAAGGCCAAGTTTGGCATTTTTGGTGACGGCAAGGAGGTTGCCCAACTGGCCATGGCTAAAGTATTTCGCCCCGGTGATTTCCGTGCGGGGTACTATCGCGACCAAACCTTTATGTTCGCTATAGGTGAACTTACCCTGCAGCAATACTTTGCACAGCTGTATGCACATACCGATGTGGAGGCCGAACCTGCTTCAGCAGGCCGGTTGATGAATGGCCACTTTGCTACGCGGATGCTTGATGAGCAGGGAGAGTTAAAGGATTTGACAAAGCTGAAAAACAGCAGTGCCGATATAAGCCCTACAGCCGGCCAGATGCCCCGCCTCTTGGGGATGGCTTATGCCTCGAAGTTGTTCCGCAATCTCCCGGAACTTAAGCAATTTACTACCTTATCTAATAATGGCAGCGAGATTGCGTTCGGAACAATTGGTAATGCGTCCACATCCGAAGGCATGTTCTTTGAAGCATTAAATGCTGCGGGAGTTTTACAGGTGCCCATGCTCGTGTCGGTATGGGATGATAATTATGGAATCTCAGTACCTCAGGAATACCACACTACCAAGGGTAGCATTTCAAAATTAATGGCCGGTCTTCAGCGAACAGCAACGGAGAAGGGCTTTGAAATTATGACTGTAAAAGGTTGGGATTATCCTGCATTGATAACCACCTACCAGCGTGCTGCAAGTATTTGCCGTGAAGAACACGTGCCGGTACTGGTTCATGTTGAAGAAATGACACAACCCCAGGGGCACTCCACCAGTGGTTCGCACGAACGGTACAAATCGGCCGAACGGCTGGAATGGGAGGCCGCCTACGATTGCATACGCAAAATGCGTGAGTGGATTGTTGAAGAAGTACTGGTGTTACCCGAAGAACTGGATGCCATAGAAGCAGAGGCAAAACAAACAGCCAGGGTGGCGAAGGAAAAAGCCTGGAAAGCCTTTAATCAGGATATTCAGACTGACCAGAAAAGACTGACCACTATTTTGGGTAACATTATCAGTCAAGGTACAGGTGTCGATCAGGAGATAGCTCAGTTAAAGGAGCAACTGGAAAAAGCCATTAACCCTACAAAACTTGATTCAATGCGTACAGCGCGCAAGGTACTGCGCATGCTCCGTACGGAAGGACCTGCACGAGATGAATTGGTTACGTGGGTTAACCAGGCATTTGAAAAGGCTACCGATCAATACAGTTCTCACTTGTATAGTCAATCGGCAAAGTCGGCATTGAAGGTTGCCGAAATCAAGCCCGTATATTCTGAAAAATCACCGGAAGTAGATGGACGCGAAGTTGTTCGTGCCTGCTTTGAAGCCGCTTTAAGCCGCGATCCGCGGGTGTTTGCTATCGGAGAAGATGTTGGCAAGATTGGTGATGTGAACCAAGGCTTTGCGGGCCTTCAGGAAAAGTTTGGAGTGTTACGGGTAACGGATACCGGCATCCGCGAATGTACCATTGTTGGCCAGGGCATTGGTGCGGCCCTTCGGGGCTTACGGCCCATAACGGAAATACAATACCTCGATTACCTGCTGTATGCACTACAGATACTGAGTGATGACCTGGCCTGTTTACAATACCGTACCAAAGGTGGGCAGAAGGCGCCCCTTATTATTCGCACACGCGGCCACCGGCTTGAAGGTGTGTGGCACTCCGGCTCACCCATCGGGATGATTTTACATAGCCTGCGGGGTATTTACGTGCTGGTTCCCCGGAATATGACGCAGGCTGCCGGTTTTTACAATACCATGCTGCAATCGGATGATCCGGCTCTTATTATAGAATGCCTCAATGGTTACCGCTTGAAAGAACAACTGCCGGAAAATATCGGTGAATTTACTGTACCACTCGGTATGCCTGAATTGTTACGCGAGGGCAGCGATGTAACCATTGTTACATATGGCTCCATGTGCCGCATTGTACTGGAGGCAGCCGATGAACTGGCGGATTTGGGCATTTCGTGTGAAGTAATTGATGCGCAAACGCTGCTCCCGTTTGATAGTAACCACACTATAGTTGAATCCATAAAAAAAACAAGCCGTGTTGTGTTTGCCGATGAGGATGTGCCCGGTGGAGCAACTGCCTATATGATGCAGCAGGTGCTTGAAGGGCAGGATGGCTACAGGTACCTTGATTCCCGCCCCGTGACTATCACAGCTAAAGAACACCGGCCGGCCTATTCATCGGATGGTGATTACTTCTCCAAGCCAAACAAGGATGATGTAGTGGAAAAAGTGTATGCGCTGATGCAAGAAGCCGAGCCTAACCGGTTTAGTTCGTTATACTAGTTAACCCGTTTCTGATCCAGTGTAAATTCATCCGATCGTATTGAATCTGATTTCAATGATCGGTCTGATATAATAATATCCAGGGCAAGCGTCTTAACGCTGAACAAAGAGAGAAAACCCAGCGACTGCATGTTGTATTTGATTGTTCCTTCAAGAGGGTTGTTGCTGTCGGAGAGTATAGGAAGGCGCCCGTTGAACGTAGAGCAGAATTCATCTTCCCAACTAAACTCCTGAAGCACTCCGTTAATTTTCTGGTAAAAGCGCACACGAATATTGAAATAATTTCGATTGGTGTCGAAATACAGCGTATCTTGAATTAGTACTGCCCCTGATCCGCTCGTGGCTACAACATTGTACGTGGTATCAATGCTGCTCAATAATTCAGGGGGAATAATCAGGTATGATACAATGTAGTCCTGGCATGCCAGTTTGGATGGATCCAGCGGAGGTAAAAATCCATAACCGGGTTTGGAACGCGTACGGTTCGTAACAAGTTTACCCGCAGGCCCTGATGCCTTTAGCAGAGAAACCTTTTGAGGAATGGGGGAAGGGGCGGTAATCTGCACCTCTTCAGTAGCTACCGGGCGGATGCCCCCGTCTGCAGTTTCGAGAAAATACGTGTACGGATGATATGGATCGCTGAAATGTTGGAGGTTGTTCTTATTAAAGCCAAGGTCGCCATCACCGTCTTTAAAATCGATATATAGTATGAGGGTATCCGCTTCCTCAAAGGCGGGCGTAACTTTAAACTCAATTTTATTGAGCGATATTTCGGGGCCATCACTAAATTCCGGTGGCTCAAAGCAGGAACTGATACCTAAAAGCAAAAGGCAGAATAAACCAAAACTCTTACTTACCTTCATAGTCTGACACACCTTTATCGCTTATCAACACTTGGAAAAGCCTAATAGTTTTCAATCTCAAATATACACAGTTAACGAAGCAACTTTCGGAAATATTGCACTTTCTGTGTTCCGTTACCAGGCATTATATAACCCTGTTTACAGTGAATATATTAAAGCCCTTGGCATAAAATTACAGGAAGTAAATGCTGTCCATGAAATCCCTTTTCTGCCAATCGATTTTTTTAAGACCCATCCGGTGAAAACCGGTAACTGGAATGAGGAAACAATTTTTACCAGCAGTGGTACAACCGGAACGGCTGCCAGCAGTCACCATATTTGCGATGCTTCTTTCTACCACAATAACGCCCGTTTGTGTTTTGAGTATTTTTTCGGGTCTTTAACCGACCATTACTTTCTGGCCTTGCTGCCCTCGTATCTGGAGCGCTCAAATTCATCGCTGGTGTCTATGATTCGGTATTTTATTGAATTATCCGGCCTTCAGGGTTCCGGTTTTTACCTGAACAACTTTACTCAGTTAGTGGATGATGTAATGAAATTGCAGGATGAAGGTAAGCGCAAAATTGTGGTATGGGGTGTTTCCTTTGCTTTGCTGGACCTGGCTGAAAAGGTAGCGCCTGATTTTAGTAATTGCCTTGTTTTTGAAACCGGTGGAATGAAGGGCAGGCGAAGGGAAATAACCCGCGAGGAACTTCACCAGGCTTTAAAGCAGGGATTGCACGTGGAGCGGATTTTTTCAGAATACGGAATGACCGAATTGCTGTCGCAGGCTTATACCGGAGGAGGTGCCCGGTTTAAATGCCCGCCCTGGATGCGGGTTATGGCAAGGGATATGACCGACCCGCTGCAGGTAGGCCAGCAAAACAAAACCGGTGGCCTTAACGTTATTGACCTGGCTAATATTCACACGGCAGCGTTTATTGAAACCGCTGATATGGGTATTGTATTTGAGGATGGTTCATTTGAGGTGCTGGGCCGCCTGGATAATGCTGAAATACGGGGCTGTAACCTGCTGGTTGAATAGCCGGATTTTACGATTAACGGTAAAAAAGTACGTTGAATTTGTTTTGTTGCCGAACTGTTCTATTTTTGTTTCAATCAAAAGCCACGTTGAATGAAAAAGCTTGTTATTTTCCTCCTTTTGGCCGGTTTTATCTCTGCCTGCAGCCAATACACCTGTCCTACGTACAGCAAGAAAGACGTTCCTGCCCGTCCATCGACTGAAAAGCGAATCTAATTTCCTTACAGGAAATCATCTACATCTTTCGAGGTAATTTCCTCTCCTGACATAATCACGAGTCGCTCAATAACATTACGTAACTCTCTAACATTTCCGGTCCAACCATAGTTTTTTAAGGCTTTTAATGCTTCCTGGCTAATTCGTTTCTTTTTATTACCGTGCTCATCGGCTATGTCTGTCAGAAACTTATCTGCTAAAAGCGGGATATCCTCCTTCCGGTCGGCCAGGGCGGGTACTTTAATCACAATTACGCTTAACCGGTGATACAGGTCTTCCCTGAACCGGTTTTCGGTAATCTCTTTTTTCAGGTCTTTATTGGTGGCAGCAATAATCCGCACATTTACGGTAATCTCTTTTTCGCCACCCACCCGGGTAATTTTATTTTCTTGCAAGGCTCTAAGCACTTTGGCCTGAGCTGATAGACTCATATCCCCGATTTCGTCAAGAAACAAGGTGCCTCCTTCGGCCTGTTCAAATTTGCCGATACGCTGTTTAATGGCTGAGGTAAATGATCCTTTTTCGTGGCCAAATAATTCGCTTTCTATCAGTTCAGATGGGATGGCCGCACAGTTTACTTCTACCAGGGGCATATCGGCACGCCTGCTTTGTTGGTGGATCTGACGGGCCACTAATTCTTTACCCGAACCATTAGGACCAGTAATTAGTACACGGGCTTCGGTGGGGGCAACCTTTTCAATCATCGCCTTTACCTGCCGGATGGCCTCGGATTCTCCAATGATTGCACAGTCTTTGTTGATTTTCTTCTTCAACACCCGGTTCTCTTCTCTTAAACTGTTTCGTTCAAGCACATTCCGAAGATGAATCAGAATAGTTTCAATACTTTCAAAAGGTTTTTGAATAAAGAAGTACGCGCCACGCCTGATGCTATCAAGTGCTGTTTCTTTTGTGCCGTGTGCCGAAATCATAATGAAAGCCGTAGGTAGGCCTGCTTTTTTTACGCGTTCTAAAACCTCAATACCATCTAGCTTAGGCATTTTTACATCACAAAAGGCAACAGCAATTTCGTGCTGCTCCAGTACTTTTAGTGCTTCTTCACCATCTTTGGCTTCCAGTACCTCGTGCCCTTCGTGCTCCAGTATTTCGCGAAGGGAGGCGCGGATAGCCGGCATGTCGTCAACAATCAGAATTTTAGCCATAGGGTATAAATTCATTTAAAAATAAACCTTCCGGTTGTTTCCGGAAGGTTTATAGCGCAAGCCTGTAAGCCGGGTTCTGTCCTCCGCAACATGCGGATGGCTTACCATTTATCTGGTCCCGCTCTTGCGCGCGGGATCAATCGGTCTACCCATCCGGCATCCGAGGCAAGTCGGAGTTGAATCAGGAAATTCAAAGCCGGGATTTATTTGACCTTTCAACGCATAAGGTTTTCCGTGCCCCCGATGTTCACCACCGGGGCGGTGGGCTCTTACCCCGCCTTTTCACTATCACCCTGACGGTAACCGTCAGGGCTACCTTTTTTCTGTGGCACTATCTGTATTTGGCGCTTTCCGCCAAACCCCCCGGCTTTCCCGGGGTATGCTTCCTGAAGTTGCCCGGACTTTCCTCCCTGCCACAGGCAGGGCGGTAAGCCGGCTTGCTCATGCAAAAATAACGAAATGGTGGTTAGTATGGTTTAGTGTATGTCTTTACCGGTAAACTTCAATTCGTAATGATCGGCAAGTTGAGCCACTTCCTGAACCATGTATCTAACGTCATCAGCGGTTGTTGTATCGACAAGGCTCGAGGCTACAACCTTAATCTGGCCCTCATCTATAATAAACTTGCTGTAATCAAAATGGCCATTCTGAACAAGTAAATCGTAGGCATCAATTGACGCATTGTATTCAGTAACCTTTGAGATGAATACAGCCCGCTCTTTGCCTGACGTTTTACTCTTTTCAATAACCACCAGTACTGTTTGAAAGCGCCCGTTGTTCAGGGGCACAACGATAATACCTTTGGTGTGATCATAATCGGTAAATGTGCCGCCAATCTGGTCGGCATATTGTTTAACAGCCTGAAGGATGCTCATAACAAGAAGGTTTAATGGGTTGGAAGGTAGAAAAAAAGTACAATTTTCAGAATTGAAAAAGGCGAAAGCTGGTTCCATTTTTTGAAAACTGAAAGGCCGGAGCCGGCAGCCTGACCATATTAACAAGGAATAGGATGGTGTTAAAAACTTTTGATTTTGTTCTGATGTGTGAAAGGTCGAAATCAAGGCCAACATAATACTGGCGAAAGGCATTGTAGCCGGCAGCCTGGTTGTCATGATCACGGGCATATACCATTTCGTGGGCACCATACCCAAAAGCAAGGTTGAGCCATTTTGGAAAATGAAGGAATTTATCAAGGTTAACCGAGAGCCAGTAAGTTTGCCCGTTATAATCTTTAATGATTTCGCTGGGCATTCCCGTACCCAGGGTTCCGTCTGTACGAAGGGCGGGGTAGCCGGTACGTTGGAAGGAAAACTTGGGTTGGATTCGTATCTCATTCCAAATTAATGATTGTCCCAGAAAGAAGGCAGACCCTGCGGCATTGGCCAATAAGTCGCCACCGGATGCGCCATAATCGGCTGAAAATCCATCCAGTATTTCAATGGGCAGCAGGATGAGAAATCCGGTAACCGATCCCCAAAGGTTGGCTTTATGCTTTTCTATGTTACTCCATTGCAATGTTGCCGAAGTGGCTGAACTGAAATGGAAGGCGGCAAAAAAATGCCCCACCTTATCCACCTGCTTCCATTCTTTATTATCATTAAAGAACCGGAAGGATTGCCTTTCGCTTTGGGCGTACCAGAGCTGGTTTAGCCCGATGAGTGTGGCTGTATAACCTGCACCACCCGCAATGAGTACCGTATAAAGTCGTTTTTGGTTAATTACGGTTGTCGAATCCTGGGCATATACCGGTAATAATGAAAGCCAGGTAAAAACAAAAAAATTAGTTGCCTTCATTTTCTTTAGCCGGTTCATCGATGGTGTCTTCTTCCGGTTTGCGTAAGTTCCTGTTTCGGCTGGCTTTCAGCAGGTCTTTTAATTCATTAAAACTGCGGGTGTACATCAGGCTCACACCGGTGGTAAGGGTAGTTTGGTTGGCTGTATTGGTAGCGAGTTGGTTTACATTGGTACGGCTAAACATTTTTACCTTGAATGTTCCATCGGGCGTAAGCAGGTAATCCACAGTCCAGTCACCGGCAACGGGCGCTGCATTACTCTGCTGATTGCCGGAGGTGGTTGAACCGGGTTGGTTGTTAAAGGTGCCGTCACCGGTTACCCGAAGCCTCCCGTTGAGAAAGGTGTATGATAACCGGAGTTGAAAGGTGTTAAAGGTTTCCTGATCCATGGTGCCCAGGTCAACATCAATAACCAGATTTTCATCCACCTGGCTCATCCAGTAGCTTAATTGGTTGGAGAGTAGTTCGCTTACACTGTTGGCAACTGATCCGCTCATGCTGATAGAGGATTCCAGGGGCGAAAACCTTCTCAGAATAATCAGGCTGAATACCTGCTTCTTTAATTCCTGTTCGTCCATCTTGCTTTTGAACGAGTAGAATTCCAGATCCAACGCTACCGGAGGCCGGCCATCAACGGGTATGGATTTTGGAAGGTCTTTCGCATCAATATCAAATGTAATTTGCGGTGCCAGCATGGGTCCCTCCAGTTTCAATAATACCTGAACAGGATATTTGCGCTTGATTTGTGTGACTTCGCTAAGTGTTGGATCTGACAGTATAGGGGCAAGCGAAGCCAATTGGTTATAGGCTGCATCAATGTTGAGAACGGCCTGGTAGGGATCGCCATACCAGGTGATGCGGCTGCCTGGTTTAACCTGAAATTCCTTGTTAATGATGTCGTAGAGTGTAAAGTTATACCAGCCTTCAGTAAACTCAAGAGGGCCAAACATGTTGAATTCGCCCTGGGTATCGAGTTGCAGTTTAAGTTTGCCGGTACCGCGGCCGCGTATGATGTCTCCGGCCTTTAGATCGAAAATGATTTCGCAGTAGGCATCCGGGGTAACATCAATATTGAAATCAATTGTTAAACCGGTCAGGTTTATCCGCTTGTCGATTTCTTTTTGCTGGTTCACCAGGTAGGTTGAGTCAGTAAAGCTAACAAAGGTGATAAAGTCTTTTTGTTCAGTAGTTGTCATTCCGCTAACAGGAATAAACAGCTTTGTGTTTTTTCGGGTGGTGGCATTGGCGGTTATTTTAAGGTTATTAACCGGGCCGGTAATGCTAACATCGCCCGTTGCATAGGCCTGGCCATAAAACAGGGTATTGTCCTGGGCGGTGGTATTTAATACCTGGAAGTCGGTAAATTTTGCCACCAGGTTTACTTCCATGTTTCCGAAATTATAATGTGTAATCGTGCCCTGCAGTTCTCCGCGATTACGAAATGCATCGGTAAGATTAACCTCCTCAAAATAAATGGATGATGGGGTTAGCCCGATAAGGCCATTAAATTGGTAGGCTGTGTTCAGGTAATTGATTACCAGTCCACCGTTTTCTACACGACCTGAACCGTTAAGTTTCGGATCGGATACTGTTCCGGTAACGGAGTAATTTCCGGTAATTGTTCCCTCAAATTTGCTGAACAATTCGTCTAAAAAAGGTTCAAAAATTTTCAGGTTAGCCTGTTTTAATCGGGCAGTTACGTTAAGCGGGCTGCTTGTTTCGGCCGGATTATAGTGGCCGTCACAATTTACAATGCGGTTACCCAGGCGGTCGATGAAAAAATTAAGATTAAAAAGATTAACCTCCGGATCCCACAGGTTATTCCCGGTGATATCACCAATAAGAAAACCATCAACGATAAGTTCTCGGATGGTTAGTTTGTTCTGAATAGTGGGCTGGCCGTAGTAGTTGGTAAGTATAACCGTGGCATTGGTTATTCCCTGAATTTTGCGTGCAATCAGGGGGTTAATCGATTGCATGTCAAAATCTTTTACAAACAGGGTTAGCGTACGTGCTGAGTCAGCAGATAACTTGCCGGTCAGGCCGATGGTTTGTCGTTGGTTCGTCAGGGTTACATGCCTGAAGGCCCATTCTTTTCCTTTAATTACAATCTCGTTTGTTGGATCGAACGACCAGGTTTGTTCCAGCAGTTTAATCGCGGAGGGTCTGAAGCGGATATAGGTGCTATCGAGAAAGTTTACTGATGTATGCATAGTAACCGCAAGGGCATCTTTTTGCCGAAGGCCAAATTCAATATTAATTTCATGGCTGTCCCAGATGGCCTCCAACGTCAGGTTATCAGTTACCGTGTTACTTGCAAGTTGTTGGCTGGCCGATTGAATGTATATCATCGCCAGGGTACGGGTGCTGTCGGCAATTTTCGATGCACTTATTTCAACCTGGTTTTTAAAGAACGATTGTGATCCATAGGTTATTGAATCGAACCGGGTAAAGGCCTGTAGATTGGTGGTTTGGCCGTTTGAAAAACGTCCTTCAATGTGGGTATTTTTACTAATCGAAAGCGGGATATCAGAAAGTTCCATTACGGATTGAATATCCTTTAACTGTATCGAAAAATCAGCATGGTATTGTTTAAGCACTTGTTTCTTATTGGCATAGTATGCGGTAATGTTCTCCTGGTTGTTTTCAATGTTCAGGTAAAATTCCTTTAGTAGCCGCTGCAAATCGGTAAATAAATCAGAGAAATAGAAATTGCCCGATACTGCTGCATCCGCTACGGTTGTGTATAAATTCAATCTTCGTTGTTGTTGGTTCCGCAGGGCTTCCAGTGTAATCTGGTTAAGGTTAAGCGACTCGTCCTTATAAACCACGGTTATGTCACTGAGTGTTGCTTTACCCCGGAGGCTGTCAAGCACCAGGCCTTGCATAGCCACGTCCATTTTTGTATGTATGAATAACGGCCTGGGGGCAAGGTTGATTTTATCCAGGTTCAGTGTATCGATTACTCCGGTAAAGTCAAACCGGTTAACAGAATTGCGAAGGTCAACCGAGCCGTTAATACTCAGCTGCAGGTTCGGATCATCCACCGATAGTTTGCCTTTAAACAACTGACTGGCAAACCGGGCGTTGGTTTCGATGGCTGTATAAGTGTACCCCTTTATTCCGAGGGCTGATATGCTTCCCTTGAGCGTAAAATCAGCAGCGTTAAAAGTCAGTCCGTATCCGTCTATTTGCCCGTCCATGCTTACCAATTGAAAATTGGTTGTATCGTTCAGGTATTTTCCTAAATGAAAATCAGTTAGCGCAAGGCGGCCTCTGTACGTTGATTGATCAAAATCGCTTTCGTCTAATTTCAGGTTTATGTCGGAGTGGATGTGCCCGATGCTGCTGGCAAAATTGCCCGTAGCCACAAAGTCGGTAGGGTAACCCAGAAATTGGCCGGTAAGTTTTACGCGGCCTAAGGGTTTTAACCGTTTGGTAACTGCCTCATTCATAACAAAGCCCAGGTCGGTAAAATCAACCTGCGATTGTTGCAGCGTGAGTACAATAAACGTTTCGTTAATATCCGGCAGTCCCTCCATTTGCAGCGTTCCGTTTAGCCGGGTATTCCCGGTCTCAACGGCCATATCCGTAAAGTGGAAATCGCTGATGCTACCGGTAATGTTTCCGCTTAGCTGCAGCGGGTGGGGTAGTATTCGGGTTTCCGGAAAAAACAACGCCAGATCATTTGGATGGAGTATGGTTTTGGTGAAATGTGCGCGAATGGATACTTTGTTTACAAAGTCATCCAGGTCATCATCATCGGCAAACGTAAACACCAACGTATCAGAAATTAGGCTTTTACCGGCTTGTAAGTTCAGTCCCCTGAACTCCAGGCAATTCTCGGAATAACGAAAGAACGTTTCCAGTTGCCGGATGTTAAAATTGTTATGGGTTTCAGTTGCCTGGAATGAAGCCACATTAAATTGCACTGTATCGCCCTGCAATAAAAGTCGCTGCAGTTCAGCCTCGTGCAGGTTTACTGTAAAATGATTGTAATCGAAGCCTGACGGAACACTGTCCTGGTCGGTTGCATATGCAAAGGTTGAATGCTGCAGAATAGCTTCGCCTATGTTTATACTGCTGCTTGTTGCCGTTGATTTGCTGTCAGCGCTCCGGAGTCGTTTAGAAAACACATTGATGTTGAGGTTACGGGTTGAATCGGTTTCCTGAATGCGGGTTAAGAAAACCCTTGCGCTGTCGGCTGCCACAGCATCAATACGGATGTTCTTATCACCGAAAATCCCGTTAAATGAAAAGTTTACCTGCAGCCGGTGTGCGCCTATCATGGTGTTTCCTTCCGGGTCGACAATGGCGAAACGCTCAATCATAATCCGGTCGAACCAGTAGAATTCAACCTGGCCGACCGTAGTTTTAAAACCGGTTTTGTTCGAAACAGATGAGAGAATTCCTTTGGTAATGCGTGTTTGAACGGCCGGTATCTGCAGAAGGAAAAAGGAGGAAAGGAGGAGCAACACACTGATATAGATACCGTAAAGCGCAAGGCTTTTGAGCCAATACAATACCTGATTTTTGATAACTTGCAGTTTCATGCGTTACACTATGGGTCCCGTCATCCTTGCCATCGAATCGTCATGCGATGAAACCGCTGCTGCGGTAATTTGTAACGGCAAGGTACTTAATAATATTATTGCCTCACAGGCAGTACACCGGAAATATGGGGGTGTGGTGCCCGAGTTGGCCTCGCGGGCCCACCAGAAAAATATTATTGCTGTAGTGGAGGAGGCTGTTCAACAGGCTGGGGTTTCAATATCTTCTTTGGATGCAATTGCTTTTACCCGCGGGCCGGGCCTGATGGGCGCCTTGCTGGTGGGGGCATCGTTTGCCAAAGGAATGGCCCTTGCCCTGAATAAACCCCTTATCGAAGTAAACCACATGGAGGCACATGTGCTGGCACATTTTATTGAGGAGCCAAAGCCGGCCTTTCCCTTCCTATGCCTTACAGTTAGCGGAGGCCATACTCAACTTGTCCGGGTTACAGATTACCTGACTATGGAAATTATTGGCGAGACCCGCGATGACGCGGCCGGTGAAGCATTTGATAAAGCAGCAAAACTGATGGGCCTTCCATATCCCGGAGGTCCGCTGATTGATCAGTATGCCCGGCAAGGTAACCCAAAAGCTTTTTCATTTCCTAAAACCGATATGCCCGGACTGGATTTTTCTTTTAGTGGTATTAAAACAGCCTTCCTGTATTTTTTACGGGATCAGAAACAAACTAACCCTGATTTTATAGAAGAGAACCTGCCCGACCTATGTGCCAGCCTACAGCACCACCTGGTGGGTATGCTGCTCGACAGGCTGGAGGAAGCGGCACAACAAACCGGCATTAAAGAAATTGGAATTGCGGGTGGAGTTTCAGCAAACTCAGCATTACGGGCACAATTGCAGGAGCGTGCATCAAAACTGGGATGGAACATCTACCTGCCGGCATTTGAGTATTGTACCGATAATGCCGCCATGATTGCCATGGCAGCTCATTACAAATATCAGCAAGGCTTGTTTGCTTCGATTGATACTGTTCCGTTGGCGCGTTATCCGTTAGCACAATAGATGAAACCGGTTTTTAAAAAAGGAGATTCGAAACAATACAGTTTTGTGGTACAAACCTCGGATGTTGCTGCTTTCCACGGAAACGTAGTTCATCCGGTATGCTCAACATTTACCCTGGCCCGTGAGATTGAATGGACAACGCGGCAATTTGTTCTTGATATGCGTGATGACGATGAAGAAGGGGTGGGCACATTTTTAAGTATTGACCATAAAAGCCCGGCTTTTATTGGCGAAACTGTAGCCATAATTGCAGCGGTTGAATCCTTAAAAGCCAATGAGTTGATTTGTACCTACGAAGCCAGAGTTGGTGACCGGTTAATTGCTACCGGTAAAACGGGCCAGAAAATTTTACCAAGAAAAAAACTTGCTGCTTTGTTTAAAACGGCATGATTCATCAGCGATGAGCAAACGATTTTCAAACGATATAAATATCCGTAACCGGCAGGCCTCTTTTCAGTACGAGTTGCTCGATAAGTATGTAGCCGGAATGGTGCTGAAAGGAACGGAGATTAAGTCCATCCGAGAGGGTAAGGTAAACCTACAGGATGGGTATTGTTACTTTTCGAACGGTGAATTGTTCGCCAAGGGCATTAACATCAATCCCTATGCACAAGGCACACACTATAATCACGAGGCTCAGCGTGAACGAAAACTGCTGCTTAAAAAAAATGAACTGCGGAAGTTGGAACAGAAACAGGATAAAGGCTTAACCATTGTGCCGTTGCGTATGTTTATAAACGACAGGGGTTATGCTAAGCTGGAAATTGCCCTGGCCCGCGGAAAGAAGATGTTTGATAAGCGCGAGGCCATTAAAGAGCGCGATGCCAAACAACAACTCGAACGACTTAAACGCTAGCCTGTGAATACCACGGATACCAATTACGGAGTTTGCCGGCTCAGCCTGGTAGCGCTACGTGCCGAACCCAGCCATGGTGCAGCGCAGACCAGCCAGCTTTTGTTTGGCGAACATTATGAAGCGATAGAAGTAAGTGCGGATAACAAATGGCTCCGCATTCGAAACTATTTCGATCAGTTTGCAGGATGGCTGGATATTACGCAACATCACCCGATAACACGCGAACATTTTGATTACATCAATGGCGCTAACTTTAAAATTACCACCGATATCACGTCCAGTATTCTGTATAATAAAAGTCCGTTGCAGATATTACTGGGCAGCATTATTCCTATTTCGGGTGCTGAATTGTTTAAAATGGAGGAGCAGTTTGCCTTTAACGGTGAATCAAAAAACCTGGGGCAAAAACGCGATGTTGAATTTCTTAAAAGCATTGCTTTGAAGTATATCAATGCCCCATTTTTACCAGGAGGCCGAAACCCCTTTGGTATTGATGCTTCAGGCTTTACGCAAATGGTATTTAAGATTTGCGGCTACACCCTGAGCCGCACCACCGCAGCCCAGCAGGATAACGGCCGGCCGGTTAAAAGTTTTGGCGATTTGGCTGCCGGTGACCTTGTCTTCTTTAATAATCTGAAGGATAAAAATCTCCATGCCGGGATTTTGCTTGCCGAAGACAGGGTTATTCACGTTGCTGAAAAAGTCCGTATTGATTATTTCGATGAAGAAGGCATTCTCAATGCCGACAACCGGGTTTACACTCATTCCTTTACCCAGGCTCGCAGAATGTTGTTGCCCGAATAGTCCGGTTTAAAATTTTCCTGTATTGCTTCTGTGCGGGAATGCCTTTATCTTTCCTGTATGAATAACCGTGTTCTGGTACTTAATCAGGATTTCAGCCCGCTGATGGTGTGCTCGGTGCAGCGTGCCTTCATACTGGTTTACCTGAATAAGAGTGAACTGGTAAGGCCTGCTAACGGACATAAGCTGCACTCGGTTACCAAAAGTTTTCCCATGCCCTCGGTTATCCGGCTAAACCGGTATGTCAGCGCTCCATATAAAGGAGTAACCCTCACGCGGCAAAACATTTTTAAACGCGATAATTTTGAGTGCCAGTATTGCGGCACCAAAAAAGATTTAACGTTAGACCATTTAATTCCCAGCTCAAGAGGCGGGCAGCACACCTGGCACAACCTGGTGACTGCCTGCAAAAGTTGTAACACACGCAAAGGAGATTACACCCCCGAAGAAGCGGGTATGCCCCTGCTGCGCAAACCTCACAAACCATCCTATGCATTATTTCTCCGCGAACTTTCGGGCCACCACGGCAACGAATGGGATGAGTTTTTAGGGTAGCCTGTTAATCAAGTTTGTTCAATAATTGTTTAGCCTTTGAGGAATACGAATACTCGCTGTTGCTCAGTTCCTGGAAGATTAACTGTGCGGTTTTTGCATCGCCTTCTTTCAGGTAGCTCAGCCCCAGGTACCACTTGGCCTGGTTGTCCAGGTCGTCAAAATCATTAATGAGTTTGATAAACTGGTTACGGGCTTCGGCTGTGTTGCCCAACACCAGGTTGCAGTTGCCCAGCAGCATCAGCATGCCGGCTTCTTCTTTTTCGGCCAGCAAGTCAGTGAAAAGTGCAGCGGCTTCGGTGTAGTTGCCAGCTTCATAAGCAGCAAATGCTACCGTGCGTTTCGACTGTTGGGTTTCTCCTCGGGTTATGGGCTCAAATACGTTAGGGTATAATTTAAAATTCTCCGCGAACAATTCCTGGGGGGTGGCAGGCTTGTTCCATAATACAAAACCGATTGCAAAAAAAGCCACGGTTGCCGCAACGGCTGTAACCTGTTTCCAATTGGTTACCAGCCAAACTTGCCTGGCTTTTTTCTCAGCATGAATTTGTGGCAATGCATTCTCCAATGTGCGCAGTTGGTGCAACCTGTTTTGCAGGTAGCTGTAGCGGATACCTTTTATCAGTTGCTGGTGCTCCAGGTACATGGTTTTTAATAGGGGTTCGTTTTTAAGCCTTTCTTCCAGGTTTACTTTTTCAGCATCAGTCAGGCTCCGGTCGAGGTACCGTTGAATCAGGTCGATATCGTGTAAATTTGAGTTCATCGTGTTGTTGTTTATTGTGGTTATTCTTCAATTACAGGTTTAGGGTCGGCCGGTTGCGATGGCATGTTTCCAAATACCATCTTCCGCAACCGCTCCATACACTTATATTTTTGATTCTTTGCCGTTTCCGGGTTCTTATAACCCATAATGGCTGATATTTCTTCCATGTTTTTCCGGCCGAAATAATAGTGGCCCAGCAATTCGTGGCAGGGCTCGCCCAGTTGGTCGTAACTGTGGCTTATTATTTCCAGGTTCACCTCTTCAGCGGCCTGGCTGTCGCCATCTTCAAACAGGTAATTCTTGATGTAAAATTCGGCACCAATCACCTGGTCTCTGTGGTTGGTACGATACCGCTGCCACACCAGGTTTTTGCCGATGCCAAACAGGTACGTTTTCAGGCTACTGCGCAGTCCGTCTAACTTGCCGGCCTTGGCGTTGTCGTATAATATTATAATAGAGGCCTGGTAATATTCGCGGGCATCCTCATTTCCGCAGCGTTGTATCCGCATAATCCAATGCACAAATTCCGACCGGAAGGTTTCGTACACCATACTCAGGCCCCGCGGGTCGTCATTTTTAATCAGATTAATGAGTTCTATATCGGTCATACGCCCTTAGTGTATTAAATAGAGTTAAGTAACCCAGTTCAAGTTAAAAATTAATTAACCGATTACCGGGTGACCTTCCGGGGAATTGTACACTAACTACCGAAATCAACAACAACCCTTAAAAACGACACTCATGAAAGCAAGATTCAGAATTATCGTAGTGCTGGTCGGGCTGACCGTTGCCGTGATTACCGCAGGAGTGCCGCCTGTGAAGAAGGTAGGGGATGAACCGGTTAAACCCAATGCCTGTTATGCCGAAACCGATGTGCAGGCGCTGATGGTGCTTAACCACTGTTCGCGGGCGGAGGCCGTGGCGGTGCTGAACCTGGCCTGTGAGTATGCCATTATGAAATAACCAAAAAAGACTCTTCATAGGTTGGCTAAGCCCGGGCGCCCGGCAGATGGCCGGGGCCCGGCTTTTTGGAATGGTATGGAAGAGAAACAATAAACATAATCTACTACATAAGAAAGCTTAACAAGGATGAATAGTTGACTCATACATAAATCATAACCTATGAGACCCTCCGCAACTCCATTAGGGGTTATCCTCAGTGCTTGCCTGCTTTTGGTAACAGGCCAGTTCTGCATTGCCCAGCAGTTTACAATAAAGCGGGTAGAGCTGTTGAATCAACAGGTAATTGTTCATTTTGACTTGACCGATGATGTTAGTGGCCGTACGTATACCCTGAATGTTTATGGTTCGCATGATAACTACCTGAATCCCCTTCAGAAACTTTCAGGTGATTTTGGATTGGAGGTTAAGCCGGGTTTAAACAAGAAATTTAGTTGGGACCCCAAAGCCGAGTTGGGAGAAGATTTCAGCGGCAGTGTGGCGCTGGAAGTGCGCGGCCGCCTGTACATACCGTTTGTACGCTTTACCGGTTTTGAAGATTACCGCGTGCTGAAAAGAGGCAAACCCTACCAGCTTACCTGGAGTGGGGGCACGCAGCAAAACATTTTAAACTTCGATTTGTATAAAGGCGATAAAAAGGTTACCACCTTTTCGAATATCGCCAATGTGGGTAACTACAAGCTCACACTGCCTACCGATACCAAACCCGGCAAAGACTACCGGTTTAAAATAAGTGATACGAAAAATAAAGACGAAGTTGTTTATACGGGCAATTTTGCAGTAAAGCGCAAGACACCCTTGTTGTTAAAAGTGTTACCGGTATTGGCTTCAGGTTATTTGGTGGTGCTGCTTAGTGGTGATGATGGAAAGAAGAAGATACCTGACCCAATAAAACCCTAATTGATTAAATAGACTAACCCTCTTATATGAAACGTAAAACAATCATCGCAACCCTTCTTGTTCTCCTTATGTCCAACCTGTTGATTATCCGGTGCGATTTTTTTAAAGACAAGAATACCCAATGCTTCTCAGGCAAAGTGGTTGATGGAAAAGGGAACCCGATTCAGGGTGCCCAAATATCAATAGGCGGGCAAAAGGGAAGGAACATTGAAACGGATAAAATGGGTGAATTTAAAATTTGCTCAAAGCCAAATAAAGACCAACGATATGTGCTCAACGTTGAAAAACTTGGTTTCGGATTGGTGTCAAAAATCTATTCATCCACAACAGACGATATACTGATTGCAATGGAGCAGGCCACCGTTGTGAAGGAACTCAATCCAAATGACAACATTACGATAACTGACATTGCACCTAATACATCATCGCCCGCTCAGCCCGATTACTCACGGATTTCCAGTCCATTGGATACCATTCCTTTTGTTTACGATGCAGATGGAAAGCTGATTGCTTTTGGAGCGCCACCCGAAGTTGAGCGGACATACCAGGCAATCGATCAATTTCGGCCGCAACGCAGAGGCGCAACCGTAATGGTTGAACCGGATGCGTTGGAAGATCCAACGGCTGATCGCGAACAACGAGGTACATTTTTTCAGGCATCAAAATCATCGTTAGGCCCGGTAACCGGATCGGTAAGTACTGTTGACGTTTATTCGCCAGACGGTATGCCAGGTGATTACACTACCCGTATGCAAAATGGTGACCGTGGCTTTATGGTTACCTATGGCGCGGTAGATGTAAATTTTTACAGTAACGGAAAACCCCTGCAGTTAAAGAAGGGAAAGTTTGCCACGATTTCGATACCGGTTGATACGTTGGCGCTGCTTTATGGTGAAAAACTTCCGCCAACCATTCCGTTGTTGGTATATGACAAAGAGACCGGGCTATGGCAGCGTGATGGTAATAATGTAGGCACACTAAACAATTCAAATACAGCTTACGAAGCAAAGATTTCTCATTTCTCAGTGTTTAATATGGATGAGGAGTTTGCTTCTGGTGTGGCTGTATGTTACAAGATTTGCAGTTTTGATACAAGACCAACAGGAAGTTACCCTGGTGGTGCAAGAATTCAGATCACAGGTGATATACCAGGTCATGTTAAAGATCTACCGTTTGGTAATACTCAATGCGGTGGAGATGGTGGATGCGGCACTGGTGGTGAAGCATTTGCAATAAACAACATGAAGCCAAATACTCCGATTGGTGTAAGGCTTTTTAATGGCAATACTAATCAAATTGTTTCCAGTTATGTATTTATTACCGGTAACAGTGGTATAAATGCAATTAACTGTTCCTCTCCGGTAAACTATGCCGGGTGCGGAGGGCCTGTAAATGTTAATTGGGTCAGTATCCCTTCCTATATGAACGCGAATGGTACAATGAATAAACCCATAATAGCAATTGATAAGTCAGGCTCGGATGTAAAAATTTCATGGGTATATATTGAAGGACCACCCCCCACATACACGAATCCACCAAAGGACTATCATATTGAGTGGTCATATAACGACTTTGTAACGGTACACGGCACGTATTCATTACCAACCGGTAATACAAATCATCATAATTTTCATGTTTTGCTTTCGAGTCTAATTGCGGATGGATCAAGGCAGTATAAATTCAGGATACGTTTAGGTCCGGTGATATCGGCCGTTTACAGTGATACTACTGTAGTATGCTTTACTCCCGATACCGAGGCTCTTGATCCTTGTTAGATTGTAATTTGTTACCCCAATGAAGGTCAATGTCAGATATACTTGTTCCGGAATTGCAGCAGTTTTCATTCCGATACTTTTTGAGTTAATCTCCGCTGGATATAAACCAAATTCAAATTCGGATGTTCCGACTAGAAATCATTCGGTTCAGCAAAGGCATGATCAATGGGTCATCCGGAAAGTATTAAACAAAGTGGAGTGTGATGAAAATGGGATAACCCTTAAGCATCCATCATATACGGTGAATTTTGATAAGTTAGGGGTAACCGTTAAACCTACGTCAGGAGGACCAATTTGGAGTTGGTCTAACGAGTACACAAAAAGCGTCTCTCCAATTTACCGGGATGACACCGTGTTTTATGAACACAACACCTGGGCCGAGCGATATGTTATTAAAGAAAAGAATATTGAACAACAATTTGTCCTTTACGAGCCACCAGTAAGTCAGAGTGGTGTAGTCCGTTTTACGGGAAAAATATCTTCGGAAGGAGAATTCAAATCGCTTAAAAGTGGCTGGAGTTGGCAAAACGAAAAGGGGAGCGTTACACTGGGCAATGTTTTTGTGTTTGATAATAAGCACAGGCAAATACCAGCAGTAATGCATGTAACGCATTCTGAGTCAGTTATTGAAATAGTTGCCTCAGATTTGGTGGACGCAGTTTATCCGGTAACAGTAGATCCGGAAATCGGTGCAAATGATTTTCGGGTAAGTTTTACTGGTCCTGACGGGGATCTTGGTTTTGGTGCAAACAATGCCACTGTAGCTCATTGTGTAACCGATGACCCGGCTACTTACCCTGGTGGTATTTACCTGGTTGTCTGGGCTGCTTCAAATTCTTCTAAAGAGGAAGTGTATGCCCAACGTGTTAATGGAGCCACTGGAGCGTTGATTGGTTCTGAGATTCGGGTGAGTTTCATGGGTGTCCCAAGTACAGATGTAAACTATGGAGGCTCCAGTCCTGATGTAGCTGCATCCTCTACGGAATTTTTTGTGGTGTGGCAAGGAGATGATAATAGCGGTTCATTAGTAAATGATGAGTACGAGATTTACGGTCAACGAATTATCGCCACCTCGGGTTCTTTGGTGGGCACAAGAATAAGAATTAGTAATACGAATACGGATGGCCTGGCTGCTTTTGATGCGGCTAATCCGGCAGTTGCGTACAATGCTACTTCAAACAGATATCTTGTTACATGGTACTCTGATCATGTTTCTGATAATCAATTTGAAATATACTCCCAGGGACTTGAAGCGAATGGTACATTGGTAGGATCGAATGTAAGGATTTCGACAATGGGACCTGATCCAAATACTTTATATGACGCGTTTAATCCTGATGTTGCCTGGAATAGCACCAGCAATCAATACATGATTGCATGGCACGGGGATATTGACGCTATTGGCGATGGTCAAAATGAGGTATTTATAAGACGAGTTGATGGATCTGTCGCAAATCATGGAAATACTATTGGAACAATGGTATTGATTAGCGACATGGGTCCAACCGGCAGTACTTTATATACAGCAACTGACGTAGCGATTGCGTATAATGTTACCAATAACAATTACCTGGTGGTGTGGCGTGGAGATGATGATACCGCACCCCTTGTTAATGATGAGTTTGAAATTTTCGGCCAATTTGTTAGTAATACCGGAACCGTATCAAGCATCCATAACTTTTTCAGAATTAGTTTTATGGGTACAGATGGCTTTCAGAATTTTGGAGCTTCGGCTCCTGCCATAGCATATGACCCAAATTTGAGTCAATTTCTTGTCACATGGCATGGTGATCATAATGTGGGAGGATTGGTGGACAATGAATTTGAAATTTTCGGACAACTGATCCGTAATGATGGTGTAATAGTTGGATCAAACTTCAGATTAAGCGATGCAGGTGGCACAGGAAATACTTCTTTTAATGCAACACTTCCTGCAGTATGTTATAATGGAAGTTATCGGGAATTCCTTGTGCTATGGCAGGGAGATGATAATTACACAACTACTATTGACAACGAAATTGAAATTTGGGGGCAACGCTTTGCTGAAACTTCAATCGATCCAACCAGCCAACCAACGACTCCTGTTTTTACATCAATTACATCATCTTCGCTTAATGTAAGTTTTACGGCTGCCACCGGTTCGCCCGATGGGTACCTGGTATTGCGCAAGGCAGGCTCATCACCAACCGATGTACCTACAGACCAGCAGGTATATACTGTTGGTAGTTTCATCGGTACCAGCACGGTTGTGCATGTAGGCAGTGCGACTTCATTTACACAATCCGGCTTAAGCCCCAACACGCAGTATTTTTATGACTTCTTCAGCTACAACGGAGTAAACTCAGCTACTAACTACCGAACGGTAAGTCCACTGGAAGGTAATGCTACAACTTTGTTTTCTGAGCCAACAACTCAGGGAACTTTGTCAGTTACCTCTTTTGGAACAAGTTCCGTCACAATCAATCTTTCGGCAGGCAATGGCACCAACAGGCTTCTGGTAGCCAAGGCAGGCAGTGCGGTGGATGTATTTCCGGTTGACGGGGTTTCCTACACACCCAATAACAACATTACCCTGGCTCCAAACCTGGGATCATCCAACTTTGTAGTCGGAAGCGGAACAGGTAGTGTGACTGTTTCGGGCCTTTCACTGGCCACGGTGTACCACTTCCGTGTATTCGAATTTAATGGAACAGGAACGCTCACCAACTACAATACCAATTCAGTTGCCGGAAGCATCGGTTCGCAAACCACATTATCAGCGGAGCCGACTGCACAGCCCACTGCCATTAATTTTACAAGCATAACCAACGCATCATTTACAGTTGGGTACACGACAGCCACAGGCTCACCCTCCGGATATATTGCCATTCGGAAAGCAGGTTCGGCACCGGCACAACCTGCTGATTTGCCTGTTGACGGAACAACCTATGCAGTTAATGATCCGATCGGAGGGAGTGCAGTAGCATACGTGGGTAGCTCACTGTCGTTTGCTCAGTCAAGCCTCACACCTGCAACACAGTACTTTTACCTGATCCTGTCCTATAACGGTTCGGGCGGAAACATCAATTACTTTACCACAACCCCGCTTGCAGGTAACCAGTTTACGTTAGCGAATGAGCCCACAACCCAGGCCACCAACATAAGTTTCAGTTCCCTTGCGCCAAATTCACTTACCATTAACTGGACCAACGGAAACGGAGCGGAGCGTTTAGTAATGGCCAGACAGGGCGCCACCGTAAGTGTCAATCCCGCTGACGGGACCGGATACACAGGTAATGCGGATTTTTCATTGGCCACCGATGTGGGGTCAGGCAACAAGGTGGTTTACAGGGGTAACGGCAACTCCGTTACGGTAACCAATCTTGCAGCTAGTACAGTTTATCATTTCAGGGTATATGAGTTGAACGGATCTTCAGCTTCAGCCAATTACCTTACTTCAACGGCAACCGGTAACCCCGGCAGCCGTACCACATTGGCCAATGAGCCATTAACTCAGGCTTCGGGTATTAACTTCTCTTCTATAACACCTAACT
This sequence comes from Flammeovirgaceae bacterium, assembly GCA_015180985.1. Lineage (NCBI taxonomy): Bacteria > Pseudomonadati > Bacteroidota > Cytophagia > Cytophagales > Flammeovirgaceae > Flammeovirgaceae bacterium. Next base: position 2,923,486 of record CP054185.1, on the reverse strand, counting down.
CGATGTCCGTAAACTTTACCAATGGCAACGGTACTTCACGGTTGCTGGTGGCCAGAGCAGGCTCAGCGGTGAATGCCGATCCGGCAGATGGCAGTTCGTATACGGCAAATACTGCTTTCGGTTCAGGAAGTGAAATCGGTACAGGAAATTTTGTGGTGGGTGCAGGTTCAGGACCAATTACCATAACCGGATTATCCTCGGGTAACACCTACCACTTCCGGGTGTATGAATTTAACGGAACTTCGGCTGCAGAAAATTATAATGTAACCACTGCCACGAATAATCCTTCGAATGCCACAACCTTGATTGGTGAGCCCACCATTCAGGCAACAAACATTACGTTCACTGCATTTACGGATAACTCACTCTCTATAAACTGGACCAACGGAAACGGTGCCGAGCGACTGGTGCTTGCCCGGCAGGGCAGCGCGGTGAATGTTGACCCGGCTGATGGTGCCAGCTATACCGGCAATGCGAATTTCTCAACCGCAACGGATATTGGTTCGGGCAACAAAGTGGTTTTCAGGGGTGCAGGCAATTCTGTTGCCGTTACTAATCTTGCAGCCAACACGGTTTATCACTTCCGGGTGTATGAACTGAATGGATCAGGGGTAAGTACTAATTATCTCTTGTCAACCGCTACCGGAAATCCGGCAAGTCGCACCACCCTGGCAACCGAACCCACTGCCCAGCCTACGGCTGCCCTTTTCACACTTCAAACTACCACATCCCTCCGGTTATCCTATACTGCAGCTACCGGTTCGCCAACAGGCTACCTGATTATTCGCAAAGCAGGATCAGCTTCCAGCGGTATTCCGGTTGATGGAACATTTTATTCTGTAGGCAATTCACTGGATGGAACAATTGTGGCTATCGGAAACTTTACCCAGTTTGATGACACGGGTCTGTCGGCCGGAACAGGTTATCACTACACGGTATTCTCGTATAACGGGGCAGGGCAGGCGGTGAACTACCTAACCAGTTCACCCCTTACAGGTTTTACCATTACCTTGCCGGTTGCACCAACGGCCAGTGCAGCATCGGGTGTTGGTCAGTTCCAGTTTACGGCCAACTGGAACAGCGTAACCGGTGCTGCTAATTATCTGCTGGATGTTTCCTTGGATAATTTCAGTTCGTTCGTCAGCGGGTATAATTCAAAAACGGTTACCGGTACATCCGATGCGGTAACCGGGTTGACTGCCGGAACAACCTACCAGTACCGCGTACGTGCAGCCAATGCCAGCGGCCAGTCGGTTAACTCAAACACCATTTCTCAAATCACCGTTCCGCCAACTCCGGTTGGAGTAAACATTACGGGCGCTGAGCAAACCCAGTTTGCTGTTGCCTGGACTTCCAGCCTGGGTGCGGTGGATTACCTGCTGGATATTTCCATGGATAACTTCTCAACATTTGTTACCGGTTACAATGGCAAGGTTATTACGGGTACTTCTGAGAATGTAACTACCGGACTGGCTGCCGGTAACACATACCAGGTTCGTGTTCGTTCACGGAATGCCGGAGGTACTTCGCCCAATTCATCAACAGCCACTCAATTGTTAAAGCCTGCCACACCGCTTGCTTTGGATGCGAATCCTATTGGCATCAATTCATTTACAGCAAAGTGGGATCCGGCCAACGGAGCAGCTTCATACATTCTTGATGTATCCACGCAAAATGATTTCTCCACGCACCTTACGGGATATCCAAACAATGAAGGTAATACGCTGGAGAAACTGATCACTGGCTTAACTGCCAACTCATCGTATTACTACAGGGTTAAAGCGGTTAATGCTACCGGTGAGTCACCTTACTCGAATATCAAACCGGTACAAACTCAGCCGGATCCGGGCCCACAAAACATGGTTATTGGCATTCCAACCTATACCGACCTGGTTACCGGCCAAACTCAAGTACCCATCAGCGTAACAGTTACCGGTGGTACAGGGTCTAAAACGGTTGAAGTGTATCATAGGAAAATTACCAGTACGGGAGCATCTGCACCCTTATCCATGTCAAATACTAGCGGTAATATTTGGGAGGCTGACTTACCCGCAAGTGCCTTTGATGAACTGGGGGCTGAGTTCTTTATCCGGGCATCGGACGCAACAGCAGTTCCACCGGTTGAAAACTCTGCGATACGCTATGTTTATAAGTCGTTTACTGATCAAACTGCTCAAGCAATTACTTCCATTGTGCGGCATGGTGGCACGCAAAAGTCATATCAGATTATATCGATACCCTTAGCACTGACGAAGAATAGCATTGCCGATATTTTTGAGCCTGTACCCGAGCTTGGTGCCTACGACAAAACCAAGTGGAGGCTGGTGCGCTTCCAGAATAATAAAAATACCGATTACAAGGAGGGCATCAATGCTATCGATCGGGGCAAGAGTTATTGGTTCAACTCGGTAAGCGAGGTAACAGTAAAAACAGGGGCAGGCACCACACCCAACAACAACCAGGCAACACCCTTTACAATGCCGCTGGCGCAAGGCTGGAACCAGATTGCCACCCCGTATCCGTTTGCCATCGACTGGGATGATGTGCTGGCCGCCAACGGAAATCCGGCAGTAGGCAGCTATAAAGTCTTTAATTCCAATCAACTGAGTTTTGATGTTGTCAACTCCATGAAACCGTTTGAAGGCGGGTTTGTGTTTGCCGATAATGCCGTGCCATCACTCAGCTTCCCGGTAACATTAAAGAACACAGCAGGAGGAAGAATAAAGCATGACGAAGAACTCAGCAAAGACATTGATTCTGAGAAATGGCTGCTGCCGCTTAAGCTGGTGCAGGATGATGCGGTGAACGAACTGGGCGGCATCGGCATGCATCCGCAGGCCAGTTTGAGTAAAGACCGGTTTGATGATGTTACCGTGCCGCGGTTTGTGCAGTACCTGGAAACCAACTTTTACCACCCGGAGTTTTTCTGGCCCAAATTTTCGCGCGATGTGGTGCCTATCACCGAAGAGTATGCATGGAGCCTAACCATTGAAAGCAACGGCAGCGGCCCGATAGAACTGCGGTGGGATGCCGGGGCCATTGCCCATGCACAGTCGGCCCTGTTCCTTGTGGATGAAGAAGACGCACGGGTATTTGACATGCGCACGGAGTCGTCCATTGCATTTACAAATACCGACCGGAAAGAACTGAAACTGGTGTACACGCATAGGGGCGAATACATACCCGGTCGCACCCGGCTTGGAACGCCATGGCCTAACCCGGCCGGCCGGGAGGTGAACATCCCATTTATTCTTGCAGAAAGTAACGGGCCATACCAGGTAGAGATGGATGTGTTCGATCTGAAGGGCGTTAAAGTAGCCACACTGAGTCTGGCTCAGTTGCAGGCGGGTGCGCATGTAAGCGTGTGGGATACGCGCGATGGTACAGGAAGTGAAATGCCCAACGCTATCTACATTATTAAACTGAAAGTAAACGGCAGGTATTTGCCTGAGTTTTCGAGGGTTGTTGTGAACCGCAAGCAATGAGATATACGATGAATCAAAAATATTCAGCATGCTCAGACTGCGCCTTGGCCAATCTTCGGACTGGCAGTGGCAGGTGCGGATTGGGCACAGCGCTGGATGAGCATGCGGGGCCAAGCGGCCCTGGAGCAAACCAATTGATAATCATAATATTAAAATCATGAAAACAACTGTAATGCTTTTGTTCGCAATGGCTGTAGCCGGTTGGTCAGCCTACGCCCAGGGGTTTGTATCAAAAACCAACGAAGTGCAACTTGATTTCAAAAAGGGCGTTCCCAACTCATCAAGCCTGCCGGTCATCAGTTGGATTTTCCCGCAGTTTGAGTACAGCAATTCGCAGGAGCACCGGTTTACCATCGAGGCAACCGTGTCGTCTTCCATCGCACTCAAGTCAGTGCAACTGATCGTGGGCGATAATACCACGGGCGAAGAGAAGTTTATGAAGAACATTGACCTGGCCGACCCACGGGTAGTAACCATTAAGCAGTTAATCAATATCCCTGAAAACGGCTCCAACTTCGTTCGCATAAAAACCGAGAATGCCGATGGAGCGGTGGTGTCGAGCACACGCACCATTATTATCGGTATGGATGCCGTTGCCCTGGCCATCGACCGCAAGGACTATGCGCTGATGTTTGCTACCGACAAGTACGACCACTGGAACGACCTGGTAAACCCGATTGATGACACGCGGGCTATAGCCCGTGAACTGAAAGAGAAGTATGGTTTTGAAGTGGAGATTGTAGAGAACCCGAATGTGGAGCAGGTATTTGAAAAATTGCGCGACTACAACCAGCGTAAGTTCAAGCCGCAGGATCAGTTGCTGATTTTCTTTGCCGGACACGGCACCTTTGATGAGACCTTTGGCGAAGGTTATGTCGTAGCTAAAAACTCACTGGCCAACGACAAGGCCAAGACTACCTACATCTCGCACAACCGGTTGCGCGGCATCATCAACAATATACCGAGTGAACACATTCTGCTGGCTATGGATGTTTGCTTTGGCGGAACACTGGATCCGGAGATAGCACGCGCCCGTAGTGCGGAGGCATACGAAGATACTCCAACCGAAATGGTGGTGCGTAAGCTGAGTCAGAAAACAAGAAAGTATCTTACATCCGGAGGTAAGGAATATGTTTCCGATGGCATTCCGGGCAAGCATTCACCGTTTGCGTCAAAGTTTATAGAATCACTGCGCACGTATGGTGGTACCGACCGCGTGCTTACGTTGCAGGAACTGATTGCCAGTATGGATGTGCTGAAGCAGGTACCCCGCACCGGTTCATTCGGTGATGACCAGAAACTGAGTGATTTTGTTTTTATCAGCAAACAATAAATTAATCAGATAAACAGTAAATGTTCCAGTAAGTCAAATTACCACTGATGTGTCAATAACTAACTCGTTGTGATTGAGAGATGCTTCGCCCGCTCATTGAGCGGCCTCAGCATAACAAACTCTCTGGTTGTCATGAGCTTGCGAAGGACCTCTAATCAAGCAGCATGAAACTCTTAATGCAGTGTCCTCTCTAAGTGTTTATTGTATTTAGGGTCTTTCCTTTGGCCCGATTTTCCAGATTAGTTTAGGGGTACTTTCTGAAGTAATTTTCTGATAAGGTTTTTATTGCCTATCTTTAAATAATAAACCCTTACCAATGAAAACTTTATTTAGCTATTTCGCATCGTTATTGTTTTTTGTACTTGTTTTATCCTCTTGCAGCAAAGACGATGAAGTTCCTGATCGCATAATTATTGACGGTACCTCGTTTAAACTTACCAATGGCTACATTGCCGGTTACGGCATCGAATTTGATGATAACGGCAACCAGGGTTCTCTTTACGATATCCTGCTGACCTCGAGCGGAATTACTGTTGATGGTGATAACCTTGGTGGTGAAGGTCAGATTTTGGTGATGACGCTGTTTTCGGGGAGCACCATTGAACTGAAGCCCGGTACCTATGATTACAGTGATGGATTTATCGAGTCAACCTTGTATGACGCTTTCGCGGCTGATGCGGATTTTGACAGCGGCACCGGCACCGGCTATTACACGGTTGATGGCAGTGTTACCATTTCCCGCTCGGGCAACACCTGGACGATCAAATTCGATTTGCAAATGGAAGACGACAGCGGTAATGATGTTGTTGTTAAAGGCTCTTTTTCCGGTCAACTCATTGAAGTTGAGTTCGATTAAAACCTCAGCGTAAACACCGTTCGTACATCGGGCTCCGATTCCACGCTGATGGAGCCGTTGTGCAACTGCATAATCTGCCGAGACAGGCTCAGGCCAATACCTGAGCCTGTTTTTTTTGTTGTAAAAAAGGGAATGAATATTTTTTCAATAGCTTCTTTAATAATCCCCGAGCCGTTGTCGATTATTTCTACAAGCACTGCGCTTTCATCATACCGGCCAATAAGCTGCAATCGGGGCGAGGGCGTATCCGCTAATGCCTCCAGTGCATTTTTAAGCAGGTTAATCAGCACCTGCTCAATCATTTCTTCATCAGCCTGGATGGTCAGGTACTCCGATGTGCATTCGTATGTAAAGTTTATGTTGCGGACTTTTATTTCCGGCTTCATCAGTAAGGCTACCTTCTCGATCAGGTCCTTTAGCCGAACCGACTTTACTTTAGGTTTTGGAAGCGAGGTGTATTCGCGGTAAGCATCAATAAATTTAATTAACCCTTTGCTACGTGTTTCAATGGTTTCCAGCCCTTCTTTCAGATCTTCCGCTCCTTCTTTTTTCAATTCATAATGATTATTGGTTTTTATCATGTCGTACTCCAGCACATCTTTTAGTGTTGAGGTAAGCGAGGAAATGGGCGTGATGGAGTTCATGATTTCGTGACGGAGCACCCGTGTTAAATTTTGCCAGGCTTCAACTTCCTGTCGCTGCAGTTCCGGCTGTATGTTCTGCAGGGTTATCAGTTTCACATCCTTACCGCGTATACGTAATTCGGTAACCTGGATAGTCAGGTACAGTTCATTGCCTCCCTTGTAAAGGGTGCTTCTGCCCGGTTGGGTAGTGGTGATGGCTTCGTGCAGTTTCAGGTTTCGATCCTGTAGTTCGTTAATGTTCTTGATAGCCTGTACACCAAGAAATTTCTTTGCATTGGCATTGATTAACTGGATGACGCCCGTTTCATCAAAGGACAATATGCCGGTTCGCACCTGTTGCACCACGGTATTCAGGTATTGCCAGTGTTCTTCCTTTTCGCTTCGTGCTTTTCTGAAAGCTTCCAGTACTTCATTAAATGCGATGTTCAGATCCTTAAAACTTTTTCCAAGTTTGTTATCGGTGGTGAAGCCCGATATAAAATCGGAGTATTTAACGGACTCCAGAAAGCGGGTAAGTTTGCGGTTGGTTAGGCTTACAAACCGAAACAGTTCCAGCAACTGCAGCAGGATTACCACCCCGGTCAGCAAGGCTGCAAACAACATATTTACCTGCCCGAGCATGTAGGTAAAGAGTGCCATGGATGCGCCCAGCAATACAACGCGCAGGATTATCCTTGAGCGGAAGTCGCGGAACACGTTCATTTGGGCAGATCTTTTTTACAGGCCATGTTTTTCCAGTCTGCGGTAAAGCGATGATCGGGTCAGGCCCAGTTCGGCTGCTGCCTGGGTAATGTTTCCGTTAACCTTTTTCAGTACTTTGCGGATGAGCAGTTTTTCTACTTCATCCAGGTTGTACTGATCCAGATTTAGCTGGCCGTCATCTTTAGCCGGCTGCGTGGTAAAAGTAAAATCTTCCGGTTGCAACACATTGCCATTGCTTAGAATAACGGCTCGCTCAATAGCATGTTGTAATTCACGGATATTTCCGGGCCACGGATGTTTGTGCATCCTGGTAAGGGCCGCATCGCTGATTTTGGAAACCGGCTTATTGTATTTGCCGGCATAATGTTTTAAAAAGTGATTTGCCAGCAGCGGGATGTCTTCCAGCCGATCGCGCAAGGCCGGTATTTCAATTTCAATTGTGTTAATGCGGTAGAGGAGGTCCTGCCGGAATTTATTTTCCTTTACCATTTCATAAAGCGGCAGGTTGGTGGCACAGATTAACCGAATATCAATGGGTGTTTCCTTGTTAGACCCAACGCGACTTACTTTTCGGTTTTGAATAACCGTGAGCAGCTTGGCCTGAAGCGGCATGGAAAGATTTCCGATTTCATCGAGAAAAAGCGTGCCGCCATTAGCCAGTTCAAAGCGACCGGCCCTGTCTTCCTTGGCATCGGTAAAGGCACCTTTCTTATGACCAAAAAGTTCGCTTTCAAAAAGTGTTTCGGTTATTGAACCCAAATCAACACTTGCAAAGTTTTCATGACTGCGTGCCGAATTCCGGTGGATGGCGCGCGCTATCAATTCTTTTCCGGTTCCGTTTTCGCCAAGTATCAGCACGTTGGCATCGGTTTTGGCCACCCGGTCGATGGTTTGAAAAATGCGCTGCATTATTGCACTGGAACCGATGATTTCGCTAAAGCGGCTGTTGAGTTCTTTATTAATTTCCTGGTTCTTTATTTTCAGCGTTTCAATTTCATCGCGCGATTCGCGCAGGCGCATGGACGAGTACAGCGTAGCCAGCAGCTTTTCGTTTTCCCAGGGTTTTAGTACAAAATCGGTGGCACCGGCTTTAATGGCTTTAACGGCCATCTGCACATCACCGTAGGCAGTAATTAATACAACCACGGCCGAGGGATCGAGCTCCAGAATTTTACCCAGCCAGTAATACCCTTCTTTGCCACTGCTTACATCTTTGGTAAAATTCATATCGAGCAGAATCACATCGTAATCTTCATTGCTCATCAGCGCAGGTATTGCCTCCGGATTCTTCTCCGTATCAACCTGCGCAAAGTGCCTTTTCAGAAACATTTTGGCCGCCTTCAGCAGGTCTTCGTTGTCATCTACAATCAGCAGCTTACCTTGTTTTTGTTCCATATCCGTTCGCTTTCGTCCGTTTTCGGGCTACCGGTTACAAAGTTGGTACCGAAGCCTGTATGGCCCCTGTCTTGCTTGAAATAGCTGCATTTGGGCATTTAAAAGTAGCAGTTTTCGTCCGCATACGGACAATCACGTTCATTTGTGAACGGAATATTTTCGATTTTAGCATAGTAACCGATTGAAATTCCATTAAAAGCCCCTTGGCACGTTTGTTGGCAATCGTGGGCTTAATTATTGAATTATTGATTAATGGATCGGCAGATTAAAAAGAAAAAATGGACGCTTAAGCGGATAGCCACCTATGGGGGTATCGGGCTGGTAGTGGTATTTGTTGGCTACCAGGCTTTGTTTGCCGACAGGCGTTCCAGATTGAAAGTTGAGAAAGATAAAATCACGATATCGGAAGTAAAACGCGGAGTGTTTCAGGAGTTTATACCCCAAACCGGAACCGTTGAGCCCAGCCGCACGGTATACCTGGATGCTGTTGAGGGGGGGATTATTAAACGGGTTGTTGCTGAAAGCGGAGCCATGCTGAAAAAAGGCGATGTTATTCTTGAACTAAGCAACCTTAACCGCGAATTATCGGTCTTGCAGCAAGAGGCTTCATTCAATGAAAGCATTAACCGTGCACGCGAAACCCGTTTGAACATTATGCGGAACGACCTGGAGCAGCGGCAATTATTGGCGGCAATAGATAACCAGTTGGCAATTCTGGAGCCTCAGTATTACCGGCAGAAGCAATTATTTGAGAAGAAGCTGATTTCGAAACAGGAATTTGAACGCACCGAAGCGGATTACAAGTTTAACCTCGAGCGCAAGCGCATAACCTACGAAGTATATAAAGCCGATTCCATCGATCGCATCCGCCAGTTACGCGAAACGGCTGCTTCGGAAAAGCGCATGATGATGAGCCTGGATGGGGTGAGTAAAATTCTGGATAATCTGGTTATACGGGCACCTATTGATGGCCAGCTAACCCGTCCGCAACTGGATGTGGGTCAAAGCATAAATACCGGTCAGCGGTTAGGCCAGGTTGATGTTGTAGGAAGTTATAAAGTGCGCGTAGAGATTGATGAGTTGTACCTTCCAAGAATTTCTGAAGGATTGCGCGCAACAACAACCTATGCAGGCAAAGAATACGAGTTAGTAATTGTGTATGTTTATCCGAATGTTACCAACGGTCGTTTTCCGGTAGATATGAATTTTGTGAATGAAACTCCGCAGGGAATCAGGCGTGGCCTGTCGTTACGCCTGCGCATTGAGTTGGGCCAGTCAAGCGAAGAGGTATTATTGCCGGTTGGCGGATTCTATAAGGATACGGGTGGCAACTGGGTATATGTACTGGAGGGCGATGGTAACCGGGCGGTAAAAAGGAGCGTCAAACTGGGCCGTAAGAATACTGAACACTTTGAAATACTGGAGGGGTTAAAGCCTGGCGACAGGGTGATAACTTCTTCGTACGAGAATTTTGGAAATAATGAAGTGTTGGTGCTGAACTGATTTGGAGTTCAAAGTTTGAGGTTCAAAGTTCAAGGTTCAAAGTTCAAGGTTCAAGGTTCTTGGTTATATTCTGAACCAGGAACTTTGAACCAAGAACCAAGAACCTTGAACCAAGAACCTTGAACCAAGAACCAAGAACCTTGAACCAAGAACCTTGAACAAATATTAGAGTAAATCGTATAAAACAAAATCAACTTAACGAACATCATAAACCGAAATACAACTACCATGATCAAACTGAAAAACCTTGAAAAAGTCTATACCACCGAAGAAGTGGAAACGACTGCATTGAACAACATTAACCTGGAGATTAAAGGAGGCGAGTTTGTTGCCATTATGGGGCCTTCGGGTTGTGGTAAGTCAACCTTGTTAAATATTCTGGGCCTGCTCGATAACCCCACTAATGGAGAATATTACTTCGGAGACCATGAGGTATCAAAATACTCCGAACGCCAGCGGGCACAGTTACGGAAAGGTTCCATAGGCTTTGTGTTTCAAAGTTTTAATCTCATTGATGAACTTACCGTTTTTGAAAACGTTGAACTGCCTCTGTTGTACATGAAGGTTCCTTCTTCCGAGCGTAAGCAACGCGTTGAAGAAGTACTGGAGCGCATGAACATCATGCATCGCAGAAATCACTTCCCTCAGCAATTGTCGGGCGGCCAGCAACAGCGTGTGGCCATTTCACGGGCGATTGTAGCCAAACCCAAAGTTATTCTGGCTGACGAACCCACCGGTAACCTCGATTCGGCCAATGGCGAAGAGGTAATGAAGCTTCTTTCTCAATTAAATGAGGAGGGGACCACCATTGTAATGGTAACGCACTCGCCATACGATGCCAACTATGCCCACCGCATTGTTAACCTGTTTGACGGCAAGGTTGTAACCGAAAACATCAAAGAACATTTTCATATTTAAAAGTTTACAGGTTTAGGTTGTTTCGGACCCTGGCGGGAAACTGCCGGGGTTCATTTTTTTAGAGTCAATCTCCGAACAGTGCCTTGTTCAGAAGTGAACATTTTTTTGGATTGATATCCGTTATTCAAACAATTTCGTGCCTTTAAAAGGCTGGCATTTTCTTTGGGTATCATGCAACCATGTTTATTAAATGTTCGTCTATCCTCCGAAACCAACCCCGGCATGATTAAAAACTATCTGCTTATCACCATCCGTAGTATGATGAAGAATAAGATTTATCTCTTTATCAATATACTCGGTATGGCCATAGCCATCGCTTGCTGTATTGTAGGTTACTACAACTACGACTTTAATGCGAGCTTTGACGAATACCATACCAACCGGCATGAAATTTACAGGGTAAACCTTATCCGGGAATTTCAAGGAAAATTTACTGAGTACGGTTATGTTCCGTTGCCTTTAGGCGCAGCCTTGCGGGAGAATGTTAAAGACGTTGAAGCCGTTACACGGTATTCGAGTGTTTATGCCGATGTGCGTATAGGCGATGAAATTTTTGACACCCGTCTTTCCTATGTGGATTCTGATTTTATAACCATGTTCACCCTTGAAGTACTGGACGGATCATTAAATGCTATTCAGGATAAGTCGCGCGTGCTCATCAGCGATGAACTGGCGCTGCGATTATATGGAACCGTACAGGCCGCAGGAAAACCCTTTACCCATATACTAACCGAAGGACGTGTGCGGGAGTATGAAGTAGGAGGTGTTTATAAATTACCACCTACCAACTCCAGTTTTAACGACAACGCATTTACCCATTATGAAAACTTCTGGGATCTTAATGCCGACTTTAATCAAGGCAGTAATTGGTATTTCCGCAATACCGTGTTTGTGCAGCTGAAAGACGTTAGCCGGATTAACGCCATTGAAGAGCAGCTTAAACCGTATAAAGAGAACAACAATAAGGTGCGCGAAGACTTTATAATCAGCGGCTTTGCGCTTGACCCGCTGGTGGGAATGGCTGTTCGCGATGAATACGCGAGCCGGCCGGGCAGGTGGACGCGCAACGCCTCGCCACTTGCAGCAGTAGTAGGGGTAGGAGTGATGGGAATTTTTGTACTGCTTATTGCCTGCTTTAACCTCACCAACACGTCCATCGCCATTTCCTCGCGCAGGCTAAAGGAAATCGGTATCCGTAAAGTAATGGGCAGTATGCGCCAGCAATTAATTGTTCAGTTCATCGGTGAAACCATGCTGGTGTGTTTTATGGCCCTTCTGCTTGGGATGGTTATTGCTGACCTGCTGCTCCTCCCTGCCTTCAATGCGCTATGGCCTTACATGAAACTTACCACCAACTACCTGGGTAAACCCGATTTTACCATCGTGATGATGTTAACGCTGCTGTTTACCGGGTTATTAGCCGGCAGTTATCCTGCTTTCTACATCAGTAAGTTTCAACCTACCGCAATTCTGAAAGGGAAATTGAAGTTTGGTGGCACGAATTATTTTACCCGTATTCTCCTGGCACTTCAGTTTGCTATTTCGTTAATCGGGATTGTTTGCAGCATCGCGTTTACCCAAAACGCAAAATACCAGCAGGAATTTGATATGGGCTTTAAGCAGCGGGAAGTGCTATTCACCTGGGTAAACAGCGAATCGGAATTCAATGCCCTTCGCGATGTAATGGCTCAAAACCCGGATGTGATTTCCATAGCGGGCGCTGAACATCACTTGTTTTCAAATGCGTACAACGATCCGATTAAGCATGAGGATAAAGAAATTGAAGCGGATATTCTGAATGTGGGCGACAACTACCTCGCAACGGCCGGCCTTACCCTTTTACAGGGAAGGGATTTCATAAAGGATTCGGAAACTGACCGTAAAGAATCAGTAATCATAACCGAACGTGTCGCTTCGCTTTTCGGATGGGATAAACCCCTCGGTAAGGAAATTATTTGGATGGACACGGTTAAATTATTTGTGGTTGGCGTGGTGAAAGATATTTACAATAACGGCCTGTGGGAAGACTTTGATCCGGTAATGTTCAGGTACTCCGCAACAGAAAACTACCGGCACCTGGTGCTTACCGCTCCACTTGATAAGATTGTAGGTGTAAATTCCTATATGGAGGAGAAGTGGAAAACTATTTTTCCTAACCGGAAATTTGCCAGCCGGTATATGGACGACCAACTGGTTGAGGCAACCACGGTGAACAACAATATCGTTAAGATGTTCATCTTCCTGGGTATTGTGGCCGTATTGCTTTCCATTACCGGCTTGTTTACCCTGGTTTCATTAAACATCATAAAAAAGATGAAAGAGATTGGGGTTCGTAAAGTGCTGGGTGCATCGGTAGCCAACATTTCCAGGGTTATTAATGCCGAGTTTGTTGTTATATTATTGATAGCCTGTTTGTTCGGTTCATGGGGTGGGGCCTGGATGTCGGAGATGCTGATGGACAGCATTTGGGATTTTTACCAGAAAGCTACGCTGGCTACCCTTGTTATTTCATCGGTTATTATTCTTGCGGCAGCAACCTTAACGGTAAGTTTAAAAACCTACAATACGGCCCGTATGAATCCGGTTAACGTATTGAGGGATGAGTAAGTGTAACCTTATGCTCTGTAAAAGCGTCTGCTGTTTGGATAAATCCTGATTGACTTGTTTAACTAACTAACTACTATTTCATTAAACCTTATGCTGCGTAATTACATTACCATTGCCATTCGTAACATCCTTAAGTACAAACTATTTTCAGCTATTAACATTGCCGGCTTAACAGTAGGTGTGGCTGCATGCCTCTTTATTTTTATTTATGTAAAAGATGAACTGAGTTTTGATCGGTTTCATCGCGATGCCAACCGTATTTACCGTGTGGGGTTAATGGGTAAAATGGCCGGGCAGGAATTTAATGTTAGTAACTCCTGTTACCCGGTGGGTCGCGCCATGGTTGAGGAGATTCCGGGTGTAACCGAGTATACCCGAATCTGGCCGGCTTCGAATACAGTTGTTTTTTCGTTCGAAGAATTGTCCTTCAGCGAAAAGAAAGTGTTTTATGTGGATTCCAATTTCTTTTCTTTTTTCAGTTTTGAGTTGATTCATGGCGATGCAGGCAGTATGCTTACTGAACCCAACTCGGTGGTGATTACCGAGGAATTATCCACAAAATATTTTGGTGCCGGTAATCCGGTGGGCAAACTTTTGGTTATCGGGCCTGACAAGAAATCATTTAAGGTTACAGGCGTGGCCAAAAGAGTACCGCTAAACTCGCATTTTCAATTCAACGCGCTATTGTCGTTTAGCACAGTGGATAATCAGATATACAAAGGCTGGACGGGCAATTCGCTTTATACGTATGTTAAACTTGATGACAAGACAACGCCCGGCTTTGTAGATGCCCGGTTGGAAGAACTGGTACTAAAACATGTGGGGCCTGAAATTGAGCAACTTGGCCTCACATTCGAGCAGTTTAAAGCGCAGGGAGGCAAATACAGTTACTTTGTTTACCCGATGGTGGATACCCACCTGTACAGTAAACTGGAAGGCGACCCTGAGCCGGCTGGCGATATTAAGTATGTTTACATTTTTGCTGCCGTGGGTTTATTCATTTTGGTTATCGCGTGCATCAATTTTATGAACCTTTCCACAGCGCGTTCGGCAGGGCGGGCTAAAGAAGTTGGCTTACGCAAAACACTCGGCTCTTTTCGCAGGCAGCTGATTGGGCAGTTTTATGCCGAATCCTTTATCTATAGTGTAGTCGCTATTCTCTTTGCCTGTGCACTTACCTGGGCATTATTACCCTCGTTCAATATACTGGCTGGTAAATCGTTAACATTTAGTTCACTGTGGAGCGTAGAGTTTATGACGATGGTAGTTGTCTTGCTTTTACTGGTAGGCTTGTTGGCGGGCAGCTACCCGGCTCTTTATCTCACTTCGTTTAATCCCGTAGAGGTGCTGAAAGGCAAATTGCGGGCGGGGATGAAAACCAAAGGCGTGCGCAGCTTGCTGGTGGTGGTGCAGTTTAGTGTATCCATCTTCTTAATTGCGGCAACGCTGGTTGTTTATCAGCAACTAAGTTTTATGCAGCAGAAAAGCCTGGGTATTGATAAGAACCGCGTTATTACTATTCAGAATATGCGGAACCTTGGCGAAAGCCGAAAGTCATTCAAAGAGAAACTGGATCAGCTCTCGGGTATAACGGCTTCATCGTACACAAATAATTTGTTTCCCGGGATTAACAACATCAACGTATTCAGAACAGCAGGTTCGAACCAGGATCGGTTACTGGCATCATACTTTGCTGATTGGGATCACCAGGAGGTGATGAAGTTTAACCTGAAGGAAGGCAGGTTTTTCAGTCGGGATTTGGCGTCTGATTCGTCAGCCTGCCTGATAAATGAATCGGCCGTTCGCGAATTGGGTTGGACTATAGAGACGGCCGTTGGTTCAGAAATTCTTGATTTTTCCGGAGAACAGTCCAAAAAGATTACGGTAGTTGGTGTTCTTGAAGATTTTAATTACGAATCATTAAAGACTAAAGTGCGGCCGTTGATTGTTCAGTTGGTGGATGTTTCCCGTCAACTAATGGTGCGGTACGAAGGCAGTCCTTCTGAAGCCGTTGCAAAAATGGAAGCGTTATGGAAAGAGTTTGCTCCGGGTATTCCGTTTGAGTACAGTTTTCTTGACCAGGATTTTGATGCCCTGTTCCGAGCCGAAATGCGTATGCGTGATCTGTTCACCGTATTTTCTTCGCTGGCTATATTCATTGCCTGCCTTGGCCTGTTTGCATTGGCTGCCTTTTTAACTGAGCAGCGGACAAAGGAAATCGGTATCCGGAAGGCGCTCGGTGCCCCTGTAGGCGGCCTGGTTATAACCCTTTCGAAGGAATTTTTACTGTTGGTAGGCATTGCCTTTATAGTAGCCGTGGTACCAGCCTGGTATTTTATGGGGCAATGGCTTGCCGGTTTTGCCTACCGGATTGAACTGAGTGGGTGGGTATTTCTGCTGGCAGGGGTAATGGCCTTTATTGTTGCCGCATTAACCATCGGTTACCAGGCCATTAAAGCAGCAAAACTTAACCCTGTAACCTCGCTGCGCTACGAGTAACCGGTATTGGCTGAATGAACCTAAGGCGCTCATTATGAGCGCCTTTTATTTTTTAATATTAAATTTTTATTAAGCAGTTAACCTTCTTGTAACAATTCCTTATTTTCAAATCCCAATTATCCATTTTATGAACAAGACTAAAGCATTAAAGAAGGATCTGAAAAATAAGTTTTCGGGTACTATCCAGGAAGTTGTAAGTAAAGAAGATCCGAGTCCTTCCAAGAAAGTGAAAAAGCTAATCAAACGCACCAGTAAAAAACTGGCTGCTGCGGTTGCCAGCGATACCAAAAAGGCCATGAAGAAAGCGGAAAAAGCCGAGCGTAAAGCCGAGAAGGCGGCAAAACCCAAAAAGGAAAAGCGCGAAAAACCTATTGAACTAGTCGTTTAGCTAAGGAAAATTTTCAATTATGAATCCCGCTTTCTGGCGGGATTTTTTTCTTGCAGCCATTCGTATATAACCACATTCATCAGGATGAGGAGCATGCCGTAAAAAATGTCCTCCACCGGAATGGTGCCCAGCCGAAAGCCCAGATTTTCATTGTTATTATACCACACTACTTCTTCTTCAATAAAGGAACCGGTTAAGATACCGTTGATGATAAAAAAAGGTATCAGGATAACGGCATATGCCAGGTAGAACCTACCCATATAGCGGGGTCGTATTTTCAACATTTGAAAAGCCAGGAAAAGACCAAGCAACATAAATGTTACTCCGGTGTACCATTTTTCAATCTGGTGCATGCCAATCAGTAACATCAGTATAATAATGGTGCTGCTGATTAACTCCTGATGAGGGAACAGGTAATCTTTTTCAATGAGGTATTTTAAAGCGAAGTAGGTAAATACACAGGCATACGGAATACAGATAAAGAAAAGAATTTCCTCTAAAGGAAGATTACCCACATACACTCCGGTAAGGTACCGTGGATTAAACCCCCAAACGCCCATACGAGTAAACCATTCATCCCATACCATGAATATGACGGCTGGTATTATAATAGCAGGCCAAAGATTTTTCCATGTTTTGTAAAACGGAGCCGGTTTATAAAAACTGAACAGCAGCGGAATGCTGATGGAGGCCAGGTCAAGCGCAAGGTAAAGGTAGCGGTCGTTCAAAGGCAGTTATTGGGTTTCCTGTCTTTCTTTCTTAAATATAAACTGCTTCGGTTCATATTTTTTAGGTGCATACAAAAAACCAAAGGCCTCGCAGCCTTCTTTGGTGTGTTTGGCGTGATGAATATAATGCGCGTTAATCATTCGCTGAAGGTACTTGCTTCGTTTGGCGGGGCGCCACCGGATGCGCTGGTGTACGATGATGTCGTGAAAAACAATATAAAATACACCATAGCAAAATATGCCCAGGCCTACGGCCAGTCCGTAAGGATTATACTTCACCAGGCTGAAATAATAGAACAATGCAATGGAAGGGATGCTGAATACAACAGCAAACCAATCATTTTTTTCAAGCGTATGATCGTGCACGGTATGGTGCGATTTGTGCCACACCCATAAAAAACCATGCATTACATACTTGTGGGTGAGCCAGGCTACAAATTCCCAGAACAGAAAAGTAGCCACGGTAATGGCAGCACAAATCAAAATGGTGGTTATGCTCATGCGTACTGCGGCTTGGGTTGTTTGAAATAGGTTTCCAATACCTGATACCGGAAGTCAAAAATACGATTTAGCTCACGCTCTACAAAAAGCCAGTGGGCCAGTCGTCCAATAAAACCGAGCGGAATAGCATAATTTACTTCATCGGTCATTTCAACACCTCCTGCCACTTCTTTAAAATGGTGCTGGTGGTGCCACAGTGCATAAGGCCCAAAGCGTTGCTCATCAACAAAATAATAAGGTTCCTGTACATGGGTAATTTCGGTTGTCCAGTTCATGGGTACTCCGGGCAGGCCGTAAACAATATATCGGATTAGTTGACCGGCATACATTTTTGGTCCACCCGACATATATAGTATTTTAAATCCCATATGTTCGGGTGTTATTTTGGTGAGGTTGGCCGGAGTGGAGAAAAATTCCCACGCTTCTCTGATTGTAATTGGGAGGAATTGTGTCCGTTTAAGGCAGTATATCTTCATATAAGAGAAAACAGCGAAATCCGATTTATGTTTTTCTGGTAATCCGCAAACACACGGCTAATACAATACCTGATGAACGTTTAATTATTTGTTCGCTCTAAGAGATGCTTCGCCACGCTGTGAGCGGGGATCAGCATAGTACATAAAATTTTGTCCTGGGCCAGGCTGCAGGCGGTCGTAGGACTTTTTCTCGAAATAAAGTGTGACCTCATATCACTGCTTATCTCAATGCAACCTGGTACGCTTTTAATACGCGTTCACGGGCAATAGCATGATCGACAATGGGTTTGGGATAATCAGGAGTATCAACTTCGGGTACCCACTTTTTAATATACTTCCGGTCGGGATCAAATTTTTCAGTTTGGATGTACGGGTTGAACACCCTGAAATATGGTGCGGCATCGCAGCCCGAACCGGCAGCCCACTGCCAGCCCCCATTGTTGGCGGCTAAATCAAAATCAAGAAGCTTTTTAGCAAAGTAGGCCTCGCCCCACCGCCAATCGATGAGCAGGTGTTTGGTAAGGAAGCTGGCCACAATCATGCGCACGCGGTTGTGCATGTAGCCGGTGGCATTCAGTTCGCGCATGCCGGCATCTACAATAGGGTAGCCGGTTTTACCCTCGCACCAGGCCCTAAACTCTTCCGGGTTGTTCCGCCATTCAATCTGGTCGTAAGCGGGTTTAAACGCTTTTATTGCCACATGCGGAAAGTGCCAGAGAATCATGTGGTAGAAATCGCGCCAGATAAGTTCGTTAAGCCACTTTTCATTTTTCTTTAAAGCAACCTGAACGAGTTTGCGAATACTCACCGTACCAAACCGCAGGTGAACACTCAGGCGCGAGGTTCCTTCAATGCCGGGTATATCGCGCTGCAGGTGGTATTTTTCAATAACCGATAATTTTATTTTTCTTTCCGGAAATGTAATACCCGACTTTTTAAATCCAATCGCTGGAAGTTCCGGAAAGGGAAGCGGACTAATGGTAAGCAGGTTGCCTGTGTATTTTTCAACGGGATAGCTTTTACTGTAAAAGTTGTTTAAGGTGGCTTTCCATTTTTTACTGTACGGGGTGTATACCGTATAGGGTGTGCCATCGTCTTTTATAATCTCATCTTTTTCAAAAATCACGATGTCTTTAAAGGATTTAAACCGCACCCCCTTTGCTTCGAGTATTTTTTTTATCTGTGCATCGCGCTGCTTGCCGTACGGTTCATAATCGTGGTTGGTGTAAACCGCTTTTGGGTTAAGGTTGTTAAAAATCTTAACGGGATTGCCATGAAACACGGCTAACGAGCCGCCCAGGTCTTCCAGTTCTTTCTTCAAGTGGTTTAGCGACTGGTGGATGAACTCCACGCGGGCGTCTTTTTCATCTTCGAGTTTATCGAGGATTTCCGTATCAAAAATAAAGATGGGTAGTACGTTGTTGTTTTCTTTGAGGGCATGATATAACCCGGCATTATCCTGCAGGCGCAGGTCGCGCCTGAACCAGAAAAGGGTTACGGTTTTGTTAATGGCAGATTCAGCCTGTTTATTTTCGAAGCGCCTCAATTTCCTTTTCCAGTTTATCGATGGCTTCCATCTTTAATGCGTACAGTTTCAGGTCGCCCGAGCGTTGAATGTGCATGGCTTCTTCCAGCATCATCAGTCGTTTTTTCTGAAAGACTTTCAACTGAACTTTCTTCAGGAAACTAAACATTTCTAAAAAACTTTTTGTCAGGGTAACTAAAAAATGTCCACATCAGGTAAAGGCTCATGCCTAAGCCGATACGGTTGAATTTATTTGCGGATGATTTATAATCAGACGGAACCAATACGTAAACAACTCGGGATTTTTTTTGATGCGCTGCTTTAGCTGCGCAATGCTGATGAATTGCCAATCCTGAACTTCGTTGTAATTCACGTCAGGAACGCTATCGCTATAGGCAAACAACACATGATCCAGTTCATGCTCGGTAAGTCCACCGTCAAGTTGTGTTTTATAAATGAATGAGTACGCTTTTTCAGGATTAGCAAGTATGCCCATTTCCTCCTGTAACCTGCGTTTGGCGGCTTCTTCAATGCGTTCTCCGGGGCGCGGGTGGCTGCAACAGGTATTCGTCCATAAGCCGCCACTATGGTATTTGCAATCGGCCCGTTTCTGAATCAGCATTTCGCCTTTTGAATTGAACACCAGCACGGAAAAAGCCCGGTGTAAAACGCCTTTTTGGTGCGCTTCCATTTTTTCCATGGTTCCCACTTCGTTGTCATGTTCATCAACCAGAATAACGTGCTCCATATCAGATAAGGTTGAACTGATGTTTTACATACGAATAGGCCAGCAGGCTGGCTTTATACCGGTTGCGGATGCGGATGCGGCTCTCCAGCACTTTTTCACACGGGGTGTTTTGTATTTTCCTGAATAGTGCCGTGTAGTACACATAGGCAACATACACCCCGAAGCGGGATGATCTCGGAAGCATTTTAATTCCTTCAAGCGCATGGTCAAAATCGGCCCGGATGCCGGTTTCAATTAGTTGCTTCTGCGTTTCATTAAAATTTTTGAAATCCACGCCCGGGAAATACGTTCGGCCCATGTTTGTGTAATCGGCCTGCAGGTCGCGCAGGAAGTTCACTTTCTGGAAGGCCGAACCCAGGCTCATGGCATAGGGCTTTAATTTTTCATACAGTGCATCATCACCGTTTACAAAAACACGCAGGCACATCAGGCCAACTACTTCGGCTGAACCCAGGATGTATTCTTTCAGGCCATGATCATCGTATACCTTGCGGCTCAAGTCCATTTCCATACTGCGCAAAAAAAGATCAATGGATGAACGATCAATGTTGTATTGCCGTACCGCATGCTGGAAACTGTTCAGAATCGGGTTAAGGCTTATCCCGGCATCAATTGCCTGGTAGGTTTCCTGTTTAAAGCGGGTTAACAGATCTTCTTTATTATACTGGTGAAAAGTATCCACAATCTCATCGGCAAAGCGCACAAAACCGTAGATGGCGTAAATCGGGTCGCGGAGTTCCTTACGAAGACACAGGATACCCAGCGAAAACGAGGTGCTGTACGCCCGCGTGGTAAGCCGGCTGCAACGCAAGGATACTTTGTCGTAGAGTTCCTTCATCGGGATAAAATTAGTTACTACGTTTTGATCGTTTAATGACTTCACCGGCAACAACGTGGCCGCTGATGATGCTGGGCGGTACGCCCGGTCCCGGCACCGTTAGCTGTCCTGTATAAAACAAATTGTTCACCTTTTTGTTATGAATAGCCGGCTTCAGGTTGGCCGTTTGCCGCAGCGTATTGGCCAGTCCGTAGGCATTTCCTTTAAACGCATTGTAATCGGCCGTAAAATCGTTGTGGGCATAACTGCGTTTGTAAATGATGTTTTCTTTAATGGATTGCCCGGTAAGTTTTTCCAGTCGTTCAATAACCATGTGGAAGTACTTTTCCCGGATTTCATCCGTATCGGATAAGCCCGGGGCAACCGGAATCAGAATCATCAGGTTTTCACATCCGGCAGGCGCTGCGTCCGGATCGGTTATGGAAGTACAACTGATGTAAAACTGAGGACGGGTTGGCCATTGCGGGTTTTCGTAAATTTCTTCCGCATGTTTTCCAAAATCCTCATCAAAGAATAAGGTGTGGTGCAGCAGGCCCTCCAGTTTTTTGCCGATGCCCAGGTAAAAAATCAGGCTGGAAGGCGCCAGGGTCCGGCTGTTCCAGTACGTTGGTGTGTACCGTCTGAAATTTTCCGGCAGCAGGGTTTGTTCCACGTGGTGATAATCGGCCCCGGCTACGATGTAGTCGAACGCCCTGAAGTGCCCGTTAACAATTACACCTTTTGCTTTAATAGCATTCAGTTCAAGTTGCTGTACTGCGCTGTTAAACTCAAAGGTTACGCCCAATTCGGTGGCCAGTTGTACCATTCCTTCGATGATTTTATGCATGCCGCCTTTCGGGTACCAGGTACCCAGGGCCATGTCGGCATAGTTCATCAGGCTATAGAGGGCCGGGGTGTTTTGTGGCGTGGCCCCCAGAAACAAAACCGGAAATTCGAGCAGTTGAATAAGTTTCTTTTCTTTAAAGTATTTCCGTATGTAGGTTGAAATGGATTGGAATACATGAAGCCTGAATACCCCGGTCATTACTTGTGGATCGGCCAGTTCCAATAGCGACCGCCCCGGTTTATAAACCAGTTTATTAATGCCGATTTCGTATTTGAATTTACCTTCATCCAGGAACTTCAGCAGGTTTTTACTGCTTCCGGGCTCCAGCCGTTCGAACATGGCGCACAGGGCACTGATTCCCGCGGGAATATCCAGTTGGTCATCGGCTGAATAATAAATCCGATAGGAGGGATCCAACCTTTCGAGCTGATAATAATCGGAAGGCGATTTACCGAATGCTGCAAAAAATTTTTCAAACACATCGGGCATCCAGTACCAGCTGGGTCCCATATCAAAGGTAAAGCCCTGGGCTTCAAATTTCCGGGCACGGCCACCCGGTGTGCTGTTTTTTTCAAACACGGTTACCTCAAAGCCTGCTTTTGCCAGGTGGCAGGCGGCTGATAAACCCGAAAAACCGGAACCGATTACAGCAACTTTAGTCATGTTTAATAGAAAGCACGGTCAGCTAAGATAATCAATATCCCGCCAACCGGCTTTGAATTTCCTTACGTGCGTGGAAGATGCGGTTCTTCACGGTGCCGATGGGTATGCCCAGGTGTTCGGCAATTTCGTGGTACTTGTAACCGCTGGTGTGCATTTTAAAAGGCACCAGCAATTCTTCGCGCAACTGGTTTATGTGGTTCCAGATGTCTTTGTATTCAAAGCGTGATCCCGGGCTGTTAAATGTATGTGTGTCTTCAACATTCAGATAATATAATTCCCTGGTGTCGTCATGCGAGGTTTTGGCGCGCTGGTTTTTGCGGTAATTATTGATAAACGTGTTGCGCATAATAGTAAACAGCCAGCCTTTCAGGTTGGTATCTTCTCTGAACTTATTCCGGTAGGTAAGGGCTTTCAGGATAGTGTCCTGAACCAGGTCGTTTGATTCTTCGCGGTTGGAGGTAAACCTGCGGGTAAATGCCTTGAGGGTACTCCTTAATCCGGCTATCTGGTAGTCAAATTCCAGTGCTGACATGGCTAAAACTGTTTAATTTTTTAATTAAATTGTTAAACAATTTTAGCAAGCTTTACGCGATTACAGGCTTAAAGTAAAGGTTTGTTCAACGGATTAGTTAAAAGATCCGCTTTTTGGATTTCCTTACGAAGGAAGGTTAAACAAAACTGTGTGGGCAGACCCGCATCAGGCCGATTCGAGTACACCGGCCAGTTCCGTTGACTTATAGATAACCTTAAAATTACGGGGTACAATAAAGGCCGTGTTGCGCAGGTTGTTACCCGATGCAATAATGGTGGCATCGGCAAATTCGCGCGACATTTTTTCTACGTACGATTTAACTTCGGTGGCTGAAGGGGTTGACACAAATGAAGTGATAATGAATTGCGGTTTGTGGATTTCATAGACCGCCTTCAAATCGGCAAAAGGTACCGACTGCCCCAGGTAGTACGTGTAAATACCTTTGCTTCGGGCGATATAATTAAAGAAGAGTAATCCGAATTCATGGAACTCGCCTTCCGGCAGAAAAAGTATGGCCTTGCGCGCACTTTTTGGTGGTACAGGCAGCGATGCTCCGGCCGTAATCAATTGCTGGCGGATAAGGTTGGAAATAAAATGTTCTTGTGCAGGGTTTACCGTTCCGGCCTGCCACAGCACCCCGATTTTTTCAAGAAAGGGGTAGATGGTTTCAATAATGGTTCGCTCAAATCCATAGCGCTTAACGAGTGCTGTTGCGATTTCATTGAACTTCTCCTCATCCATATCCACCATGGCCACCACCAGTTGATCAATGAAGATTTCGTTGGCTGATTTCTGATCGCTGAGTTCCTTTATCTTATTGCTGATTTGTTCGCGCGTCATCCGGGCAATCTGCGAGATGCGGATGCCATGATTATTGAGCAAGGCCACGTTGATGATGCGCTTCAGGTCGTCATCCGAATACAACCTGATATTGGTGCCTGTACGCTGGGGCTCAACAATATGGTGCCGCTTTTCCCAGATGCGGATAGTATGGGCTTTTATGCCCGACAATTTTTCGAGTTCTTTAATAGAGTACTGACCCATAACCACCTAAAACAACCCTGTGGAAATATTGTTTAAATCGGATTCCGAAAGTAATGAAAAACTACCTTGGGCAATGGATCAAGCCACGCTGATAAGCAAAGCCGAAGCCTGGTTTCAGGTTAAAGGCTGGAAGCCCTTTCCGTTTCAGTATGAAGCCTGGCAGGCTTACCTGGCCGGGCACAGCGGACTGGTTAATGCCCCTACCGGCAGCGGAAAAACTTATTCGCTGGTGGTGCCTATTCTGCTTGAATTTATCCGCAAGCATGGCTGTAGCAAGAAAGGTAATGGCTTACGGGCCATCTGGATTACACCTATCCGTGCCCTGGCAAAGGAAATAGAGCTTTCAGCTACCCGGGCCATTGCGGGTTTAGGTTTACACTGGCAAGTTGGCGTTCGTTCAGGAGACACTTCTGTTAAAGAACGCGAGCGTCAGAAAACAAAGCCTCCCGAGTTTCTCATTATTACGCCTGAGAGTTTGCATTTACTGCTTACTCAAAAAGGCTACGCTGATTTTTTTAAAAACCTGAAGGTGGTGGTGGCCGATGAATGGCATGAGCTGATGGGTTCAAAGCGGGGCGTGCAGGTTGAACTGGCCTTATCGCGGTTGAAAGCGCTTGTTCCGCAACTGAAGGTGTGGGGAATATCAGCCACCATTGGAAATATGGAGCAGGCAGTGGAGATGTTATTAGGGAAAGACCACACCTCCCTTTCTCCCCACAAGGGAGGTGAGTTGTCCTCTTCCCCCCTCAAGGGGGGACAGAGGGGGGTGTTTATCAAAGGAAGCATCTCTAAAAAAATTGAAGTCGTCTCCATCCTTCCCGACTCGGTGGAGACGATGCCGTGGGCCGGGCACCTGGGTATTCAGTTGCTTGATAAGGTGGTGGAGATTGTAAAACAAAGTACCAGCACGCTCATCTTTACCAACACGCGCTCCTTCGCTGAAATCTGGTACCAGAAAATGCTCGATAAGGCACCCGAACTTTCAGGGCTGGTGGCCATGCACCACGGTTCCATCAGCAAAGAGATGCGGCACTGGGTAGAAGACCAACTCTACGAAGGAAACCTGAAAGCGGTGGTGTGCACGTCAAGCCTTGATCTCGGTGTTGATTTCAGTCCGGTGGAAACAGTCATCCAGGTGGGAAGTCCGAAAGGTGTTGCCCGTTTTCTTCAGCGGGCCGGCCGCAGCGGTCACCAGCCCGGTGCCGTCAGCCGCATTTATTTTGTGCCAACGCACTCACTCGAGTTAACCGAAGCGGCTGCACTGCGCGAAGCCATGCGTAAAGGAATTATGGAAGAACGGATTCCCTACATCCGCTCGTTCGATGTGCTGATGCAGTATCTGGTTACGCTGGCCGTATCAGACGGGTTTTATCCGGATGAGATTTTGAAAGAAATAAGAACCACGTTCAGCTATAACTCCATAACCGATGACGAGTGGGCGTGGATCTTAAATTTTATAACCACCGGAGGTGACTCATTACAGGCTTATGATGAATACCGGAAGGTGATAATTGACCATGACGGACGCTACCGTATTGAGAGCCGGTACATTGCGCAGCGCCATCGGCTGTCTATCGGTACCATTGTAAGTGATCCTTCGCTGAATGTAAAATTGCTTTCCGGAAAGTACCTCGGCACCATTGAAGAATATTTTATCTCGCGTCTGAATGCAGGCGATACATTTTGGTTTGCCGGCCAGGTGCTGGAACTGGTGCGCATTAAAGACATGGACGCCCAGGTGCGGAAGAGCAAACGAAAATCCGGACTGGTGCCCTCGTGGCAGGGCGGAAGGATGCCCTTGTCATCGCAGCTCAGCGAACGGATACGCTACAAACTTGATGAAGTAGTGAAAGGAAATGAAAGCGATAGTGAACTGAAATTTTTAAACCCCCTGTTTGCTTTACAGCAACAACGGTCGCACCTGCCTGGTAAAAGCGAATTTCTGATTGAGTACATTGAAACCGGAGAGGGGTACCATGTGCTGATGTACCCGTTTGAAGGGCGCTTTGTACACGAAGGCATGGCCGCCCTGGTGGCGTATCGTATTGCACGTATAAAACCCATTACCTTTTCCATTGCCATGAACGACTATGGTTTTGAATTGCTCAGCGACCAGCCGATACCGATAGAAGAGGCTATTGAAACAAACCTGCTGGGTGCAGAGCATTTGATGAAAGACATACAGGCCAGCATTAACGCTACCGAAATGGCCCGCAGGAAGTTCAGGGAAATTGCCGCCATTGCCGGGCTGGTGTTTAAAGGCTACCCGGGCAAGCCGGTGAAGGACCGCCACCTGCAATCGACCGCGCAGTTATTTTTTGATGTGTTTCATGAATACGAGGCGCACAACCTGTTGTTCAGGCAGGCCTATGAGGAGGTAATGGATTTTCAGTTGGAAGAGGCGCGGCTGCGCAGCGCGCTGGAGCGGATAAGCCACCAGAAGATAATCATTACCCGGCCCCACAAACCCACACCGTTTGCCTTCCCCATTATGGTTGACCGCCTGCGCGAAAAGCTAACCACCGAACAGTTGAAAGACCGCATAGCCAAAATGACAGTGCGGTATGATGAGTAATTGTGTACAAATAAATATCTTCGATACATTTTTTTTAATTCAATTTTATGCCGTTTCTGCCATCGCACCGACAGAGCATTCGGACAACAAAACGGATTTTTTACGTATTTTGACCAACTATAAATTTTAGAATTTAAAAGTGAAGAACGAAAAACTGACAAGGAAAGAAATCATTGACAACCGCTTAAAACAAGCGGGCTGGAATGTGACTGACCGAACTCAGGTAATTGAGGAATTTGATATTCAGTTGACTGTTGTTGAAGAACCGACAACGCCATACGCTGGACACCAATACAGCGACTATGTTTTATTAGGTAAGGACGGCAAACCTCTTGCCGTTGTCGAAGCCAAAAAGACTTCGGTGGACGCTGCACTTGGACGAGAACAAGCCAAACAATATTGCTACAACATTCAATCAACACAGGGCGTTGACTTGCCTTTCTGCTTTTATACTAACGGACACGACATTTACTTTTGGGACTTAGACAATTATCCGCCAAAGAAAGTCTATGGTTTTCCGACACGGGACGACCTTGAACGTTACGCATACATCCGCAAGGCGAGAAAACAATTAGCAGGAGAACTCATCAATACCAAAATTGCAGGACGGAATTATCAAATTGCTTCTATCCGTGCCGTAATGGAAGCCGTTGAAAAAAGGAAACGCAAATTCTTATTGGTAATGGCGACAGGCACGGGCAAGACAAGAACTTGCATAGCCTTAGTTGACGCATTGATGAGAGCAGGTTGGGCAGAAAGAGTTTTATTCCTTGTTGACAGAATTGCATTGCGTGACCAAACACTGGAAGCATTCAAAGAGCATTTGCCCAACGAACCACGCTGGCCAAAACAAGGCGAGAAAGAAATTGCGACCGACAGACGAATTTATGTTTCAACTTATCCGACTATGTTGAATGTAATTCGCAATGAAGAAAAATCATTGAGTCCGCATTTCTTTGACATGATTGTGGTGGACGAAAGCCACCGAAGCATTTACAACACCTATCAGGAAATTCTTGATTACTTCAATACCATTACGCTTGGCTTGACAGCCACACCAACGGATGTAATTGACCACAACACGTTTCAGTTGTTTGAGTGCGAAGATGGCGTTCCGACTTTTGCTTATTCCTATGATGAAGCGGTAAATCACATACCGCCATTCCTGAGCAATTTTCAGGTAATGAAAATCAAAACCAAGTTTCAGGACGAAGGCATAAATAAGCGGACAATTACTTTGGAAGACCAACAGAAACTCATGTTGGAAGGAAAGGAAATTGAAGAAATCAATTATGAAGGAACAGAGATTGAAAAGAAGGTAATCAACCGTGGCACAAATGCCTTGATTGTTCGTGAATTCATGGAAGAATGTATCAAAGATGCCAACGGAGTGTTGCCGGGGAAAACAATTTTCTTTTGCATCAGTAAAGCCCATGCAAAACGGGTGGAAGAAATTTTTGATTCGCTTTATCCTGAATACAAAGGTGAATTAGCCAAAGTATTGGTAAGCGAAGACCCACGGGTTTATGGCAAAGGCGGTTTGCTTGACCAGTTTGTGAGCAACGACATGCCCCGCATTGCCGTTAGTGTGGATATGCTCGACACGGGTATTGATGTTCGTGAATTGGTGAATTTGGTTTTCGCAAAACCTGTTTACAGCTACACCAAATTTTGGCAGATGATAGGCAGAGGAACCCGTTTGCTTGAACCTGAAAAAATAAAACCTTGGTGCACCCAAAAAGACAATTTCCTGATTCTTGACTGTTGGGACAACTTTGAATATTTCAAACTGAATCCGAGAGGCAAAGAACTGAAAGCACAAATTCCATTGCCTGTTCGTTTGTTTGGTGTGCGATTGGAAAAGATTGAAGAAGCCCGAACGCAAAGCAATACAGAAATTGTAAGCAAAGAAGTTCAGAAAATCAGAAAGCAAGTTGAAGCACTTCCGAAAAATTCGGTAGTGATTATGGAAGCCAAACACGAACTGCAACGCCTGGAAGATGAAAACTTCTGGAACAACCTGACTGCTGACAAAATGGAATTCTTGGAAGCCGTTGTAAAACCATTGCTTCGCACGGTTTCGGATGTGGATTTCAAAGCCATGCGGTTTGAAAAAGACATTGTGGAAGTTTCTTTGGCTCATTTGGCTGGTGAAACCGAAAAATTTGAAACACTAAAAGAAAGCATCATTGAAGAAATTGGCGAACTGCCTTTGAGCATCAACATTGTGGCAAGAGAGCAAGAATTAATTCGGCAGGCACAAAACAATCATTATTGGGCAACCATCAATGAGGATAAGTTTGAAGAACTGATTCAGAAGCTTTCGCCTTTGATGAAATTCCGTGAAGCAGTTATTCCGTTAGCTCCTGCCAAATTCAATCTGAAAGACATAGTTGCCGAAAAAGAATTTGTAGAGTTTGGTCCGCAACACGAAGCATTGAGTGTAGCCAAATACCGTGAACTGGTGGAAAAGAAAATCAACGAACTGGTTTCAAGCAGTCCGATTTTGCAAAAACTAAAACAAGGACAGGAAATCACAACAGAAGAAGCCGAACAGTTAGCCGAAGAACTGCACAACGAACATCCGCACATTACCATTGATTTGCTTCGCAAGGTTTACAACCACCGCAAAGCGGCATTGGTGCAATTCATCAAACACATTTTGGGTATTGAACAATTGGAAACCTTTGCCGAAACCGTGACCAAAGCATTTGATGATTTTATTGCCAAACACAGTTACCTCACCAGCCGTCAACTTCAATTTTTGGACTTGCTCAAGAATTTTGTGTTGGAAAAAGGTGATGTGAGCAAACGCAACCTGATTGAATCTCCTTTTACCATGCTTCACCCCGAAGGCATCAGAGGAATTTTCAATCAAAAAGAGATTGACGAAATTTTAAGTTTAACCGAACAAGTATTAGCAGCATGAGCAAACAAACTGATATCAAAATCTTTGAAGACAAAAAAGTGCGTTCTCTTTGGGACAATGAAAAAGAGAAATGGTATATCTCCATTGTTGATGTAATTGCTGCATTAACAGAAAGCGTTGACCCCAATGCATACTGGAGAAAGTTAAAACAACGACTTAAAGAGGAAGGAAATGAAACCGTGACGAATTGTCACGGGTTGAAAATGCCTGCTTCTGATGGTAAAATGCGATTAACCGATGTTGCCGATACCGAACAACTCTTCCGTCTGATTCAATCCATTCCATCGCCCAAAGCAGAACCCTTTAAACTTTGGCTGGCTCAGGTAGCATCCGAAAGATTGGATGAAATGCAAGACCCTGAACTAAGCATTGACAGAGCATTGGAGCAATACATGAAGTTGGGTTATTCTGAAAGCTGGATAAACCAACGCCTTAAAAGCATTGAGATACGGAAAGAATTAACAGACGAATGGAAAAAGAGAGGCTTGAAAGAAGGCGTTCAGTTTGCTACGCTTACCGACATCATCACCAAAGCCTGGAGTGATAAAACCACCAAAGAATACAAAATCCTGAAAGGGCTGAAAAAGGAAAACCTGAGGGATAACATGACCAATACAGAACTTATTCTGAACATGCTGGCAGAAGCATCCACAAAAGACATCTCAGCCGCAACCAACCCCAAAGATTTTGAAGAAAGCAAGAAGGTCGCAAAGCAAGGCGGTAATGTAGCAAAGGTTGCACGCAAGGAACTGGAAGCAAAAACAGGAAAAAAGGTAGTTACCTCGCTGAATGCAAAAACTGCCTTGCAATTGAACGAAGGCGACAAGAAAATTCCGAAAAAGAAAAAGAAGTAATACATGCCCGGAACTTTTTCGCAAATCTATATTCAGGTTGTCTTTGCTGTTCAGAACAGGGATTGTCTGATTCATGCATCCTGGGAAGAAGAGTTGTATAAATATATTTCCGGAATCGTTAAAAATAAAGACCAAAAAATGCTTACCATAAATGGTATGCCCGACCATATACATTTTTTAATTGGCATGAGGCCATCTTGTTGTTTATCGGATTTGGTAAGAGAAGTAAAGAAATCCTCAACCGAGTTTATCAAGGAAAAGAAGCTATCAAAATTCAAATTTAATTGGCAGGAAGGTTATGGTGCATTTTCATATAGTCATTCACAAATTGATTCAGTGATTAAGTACATCATGAATCAAAAGGAGCATCATAAGAAGCAAACATTCAGAGATGAGTATCTGGATTTTTTAAGAAAGTTTGAAATAGACTTTAAAGATGAATATTTATTCAAATGGATAGAAGAATAAAGAATCCGAAGGATTCAAATGTTCATAGAAATGGATTGTACGATATTCATACGACCCCCTCGGGGTCGCATAAATCCGCTGTTCATATTTTCTATAAACATCGAATCCCTCCGGGATTAAAAAATACAAAATCGACCCTGAAAGGGTCAAATGTTTATAATACCAAAATTGCAGGTTTTCATACGACCCCTTCGGGGTCGCATAAATCCTCTATTCATATTTTCTATAAACATCAAATCCCTTCAGGATTAAATTCAAAATTGTATGCTGCAAAATAATTCAACCCTAAAATCACTGATAGATAAGCTCTGGCAAAACTTTTGGGAAGGCGGCATTGCCAATCCTTTAACCGCCATTGAGCAAATTACCTACCTCATTTTTATGAAACGTTTGGACGATTTGGAAGCCAAACGTGAAAGGGATGCCGAGTTTACAGGCGAAAAATACACGAGCCGTTTCAAAGGCAAATTTCAGATACCGGGCAGCAACGAAAGCATTGACAAAAACGAATTGCGTTGGAGTGTGTTCAAACACAAGCCCGCTGACGAAATGCTGATGCATGTGCAAATGAAAGTGTTTCCGTTTTTGAAAGAACTGAACGGAGAAACTTCGCCTTTCACCAAACACATGGCCAATGCCGTGTTCATCATGCCCAAAGCCAGTTTGCTGGTTTCGGCCATCAACATTGTGGAAGACATTTTTAAGGAAATTGAAAAAGATGCCACCGAAGGCGGCCATGCTTTTCAGGACATACAGGGCGATGTGTATGAAATGCTGCTCAGTGAAATAGCCACGGCAGGTAAAAACGGACAGTTCCGCACTCCCCGACACATCATTAAACTGATGGCTGAACTGGTGGCTCCTCAATTGGGACAACGCATTGCCGACCCTGCCTGCGGAACAGGCGGTTTTTTGTTGGGAGCTTATCAATACATTCTCACCGATTTGGTGCGAAAAAAAGACCCTGCAAAACTGAGCAAAGACGAAGACGGTTTTGAACGTGCCGCCATCAGTGCCGTGCTGACGCAAAAAGTAAAAACCATACTCGACCAGAGTTTTGTGGGTTATGACATTGACACCACTATGGTGCGTTTGGGATTGATGAACATGATGATGCACGGCATTGACGAACCCAAAATTGACTACAAAGACACGCTGAGCAAAAGCTACAACGAAGACAGCCAGTTCGACATCATTATGGCGAATCCGCCTTTTACAGGAAACATTGATAAAGGTGATATAAACGAAGGGCTGAAACTGCCGACCACCAAATGGCGAAACTAACAACGTGTGGTTTTACGACATGCAGGCAGACGGCTACACCTTAGACGATAAGCGAAACAAAATTGCAGAAAGCGACCTGCCCGACATTGTGCAACGTTACAAAGGAAGAGATGCTAAGAAAGACAATGATAGAAAGCAGAAATACTTTTTTGTTCCTAAAAAAGAAATCATCGACAATGACTATGATTTAAGTTTTGGAAAGTATAAAGAAGATGTTTATGAAGAAGTAGTTTATCAAAAGCCTAACGAAATAATAAGACAAATCGAAACCATTGAGGTCGAAATTCAAAATGGTATATCAGAATTAAAATCTCTCCTAAGATGAAATTTGAAAAATTAGGAAATATTGCAAGAATACAAATAGGCAAAACACCTCCAAGAGGAATTGCAAAGTATTGGGGAAAAGGAAATTCTTGGGTCAGCATTTCTGATTTAAAAAGTTCAACCATATGCTCGACTAAGGAAGAAATTACAGATTTGGCAGTAATCGAATGCGGGTGTAAAAAGATTCCGAAAGACACTCTATTGATGAGTTTCAAATTAAGTATTGGGAAAGTTGCTTTTGCAGGAAAGGATTTGTTTACGAATGAAGCGATTTGTGGGATTATTCTGAAAGACAAATCAAAAGTTGCAACTGAATACTTATACTATGCTCTAAAGAACACAAAACTTGTTGGTTCTAATGTTGCGGTTAAAGGTGCAACTTTAAATACTGCCTCACTAAATGCATTACAAATTCCTCTTTTGGAAGGCATAGAGAACCAACTCCACATCGCCAATCTCTTAAGCAAAGCCGAAAACCTGATAGCCCAACGCAAAGAAAGCATCCGCCTGCTGGATGAATTTTTGAAAAGCACCTTTTTGGAGATGTTTGGTGACCCGGTGAGGAATGAGAAGAAATGGAATAAATCGGAATTAAAGAATTACGCAAAAGTGAGAATAGGTCCTTTTGGTAGTTTGTTGCATAGAGAAGATTATGTTCAGAATGGCGTTCCGTTAGTAAATCCAAGCCACATTGGGGAAGGGAAAATTGCAATTGACCCTGAATTGACAATTTCAAAAAGCAAAATGAAAGAACTTTCTGCATATGTGATGCATGCGGGAGATGTTGTTTTAGGAAGACGTGGCGAAATTGGAAGATGTGCAGTTGTTACAAAAAAGGAAGATGGTTATTTATGCGGAACGGGCAGTATTTTCATAAGACCAACAGAGAAATTAAATCCTATTTTTCTCTACAACATTATTTCCTCTGCTTCAATGAGAAAGGTTTTAGAAAATTCGGCTAAAGGAATAACGATGAAGAATTTGAATTCTGGTATTATTGAAAATCTTAAAATTCCTGTTCCCCCATTCCAACTCCAAACCCAATTTGCCCAAATCGTAGAAAAAACAGAAGCCCTCAAAACCCAATACCAACAAAGCTTGCAGGAGTTAGAGAATTTGTATGGCAGTTTAAGCCAAAAGGCATTTAGGGGGGAGTTGGTAAGCAAGAAAAAAGAAGCTAAGGTTATTGCCTTGACTCCTGAACCTAAACTTGTGCAACCAGAACTTAACAAGCAACAAGCATTTTTGAGAAAGTTGATGTTGGCTTCACACATTATCCATGAATTGTGTGAAGAACCCACATTTGGACACACAAAATTAATGAAGCTGTTATACTTATCTGAACAAGCAGGCGGAATGGCATTGCAAACCAATTATAAAAAATTCGCTGCAGGCCCTTTTGATGGTAAAACGCTTACCCTGATTGACCAAGAATTTGCGAAAAATAAATGGTTCGTAATTGAGAAGAAAACTTTTTCAATAAACGGTCAGCAAAGAGAAGCAACAGTTTATAGAAAAACAGACAAATCATTGTTGTATAAAAAACACTTCGACAATTATTTTGAATCAGAGACTGATACCATTAATAGGATTATCGAACTTTTCAGAAAAGAAAAAACACAAACAACTGAGATAGTGGCAACCTTGTATTTTGCTTGGAAAGAATTGATTATAGCAAACACAATGATTTCAAAGAATTCCTTAGTAAAATCCTTTTATCAATTTCATAAGGAGAAAAAGAAATTTACAGAAGATGAAATATTATTTGGTTATGAATTTATGCTGACAAATGAACTTTATCCAAATTAAATATCAATCAAAACTCAATAAATGGGCTTTAAAACAAGTAGGTGTAAAGTTCCCGCCACAGGCGGGACAAAAGAGCTTCCACCTTTCCCACGCAGACAAAATTGAAACCGTTTACGGTTCACGAACACCCTTGAAAAACAATTATGAAGTGAGTAATTAAAAAAAATCTCCTCCCTTCTGAAATGCGAAGCATTCACGAACACCATAAAGAATTAAACAACCCGTGAGTAAAATAAAAAATACGCAACCGCACAGACCAACACGACACAGACAATGACGCTGAAACTCAATAACGACAATGGTTTGCAACGGTGGACAGACAGAAGGCCTACTGGTAACATGCGTTTGGCGTCAGGCGGGGTGACGTGCTTAAATTCAAGTTCAGTTTTTCAACTCAACTTTAGTGCTGGGTTGGCAGTTTTGTGCACCGAAATTGGCCACTGCGCCAGGCGCCAAACCGTTAGTGACAATGGTCGGACGACCCCGAAACGAGCAAGAAACATCAAAAAACAATCAAATGACAATGGTATCTTTGCGGAATGAGAACAGACACCAGAAATTCTTATCTCGAAAGTATAAATAAGGCAATTGCATTCATAGAAAGTAATTCAACAACCGACATTCAACTAAAAGATATTGCAACTCAAGCAAACCTTTCGCAATACCATTTTCATCGGGTTTTCAAATCACTGACAGGCGACACAACAAAAAACTTTTTGACAAGACTTCGACTTGAAAAAGCAGCTCTAAAACTTAAACATTCACAAACCGACATCGGACAAATTGCGTTTGACTGTGGCTATCAAAATCACGAAACATTTACAAGAGCATTTAAAGACTATTTTTGCCTTTCACCATTAGAATACCGGAATTCAATTGCAGGGCTTACGGCAAACAAACAAAACGAGTACGAAAAGGAAAACATTGACTTAAATTCACTCAACGTTCAAGGTCCAATTATCAAAACAATACCCGGCCTGCACCTTGCTTACATACGACACACAGGCTCGTATGACAAAGTTGGCAGTTCATTTCAGCGACTAATGTTTTGGGCTGCAACTCATTTAGTTTTAAGATTAAAGCCTGTTACAATTGGTATTGTTCACGACAATCCCGACTTAACAGCAGAACCACATATCCGTTTTGACGCTTGTGTTTTAGTTTCCAAAGAAATAAAACCAAGTGGAGAAATTGGTTACAAAAAAATTGAAGGGGTAACGACTAAGCAACTGTGTAAAGGCCCGATTCGGCCTTGCTGAAAGGGGATGTGGAATGTACCACTTTCAGCCGAATCGGTTGCATTTAAAGACTTAACTTTAAACACAGTTACCATGGAAAATCAAGAACAACACCCACTACTCAAAGAGATGCTCACCCCTGAGTTTCTCAAGCAATTTAAGAATTCGAAAGACCTCAACAGCTTTATCGATGAACTTTTCAAAAAGGGCATGGAGCAAATGCTGGAAGGTGAACTCGATGGCCATTTGGGCTATGCCAAACATTCACCAGAAGGGATTAACTCCGGGAACTCACGGAACGGAAAAACCCGTAAGACCATCAAGACCACGCGAGGTGAACTACAGATAGAAGTACCTCGGGATCGGAACAGCACGTTTGAGCCCGTCCTGGTTCCCAAGCGCAGCCGGTTCGTAGAAGGCATCGAAGAAATTATCATCTCCTTATATGCCCGGGGTATGAGCGTACGCGACATTGAAATACAAATCCGGGAAATCTATGGTGTGAATGTTTCGGATGCCACTATTTCCAACGTTACCTCGCGGGTACATACGTTGGTAACGGAGTGGCAAAGCAGGCCTCTTTCATCGGTGTACTTTGTGGTGTGGATGGATGGGATCGTATTCAAAGTCCGGCAGAATGGGAAGGTGATCAACAAAACCATTTACCTGGCCGTAGGCCTTAATGCTCAGGGGTTTAAGGAAGTATTGGGCATGTGGCTGGGTGAAAGCGAAAGTGCTTCATTCTGGATAAGTGTACTTACTGATTTAAAAAGCCGTGGCGTGGAAGATATTCTCATCACCAGCACCGATAATCTGAAGGGCTTCACCGATGCAATCACCAGCGTGTTTACCCAATCGGTAACCCAGATTTGTGTAGTTCATCAGATCAGAAATGCGCTTCGCTACGTTGTCTGGAAAGACAAGAAACAATTTGTAGCCGATTTGAAGACTGTTTACGGAGCACCAAACAAAGAGCTGGCTGCTCAAGCCTTAGAGCAGCTTGAAGTAACATGGGGCAAAAAATATCCGCATGCTATCAAGTCGTGGAAAACGAATTGGGATAACCTCACGCACTTCTTCGATTATCCGATCGAAATCCGAACGCTGATCTATACCACGAACATTATCGAAAATCTCAACGGAAAAATCCGCAAGTATACCAACAACAAACTTTCGTTCCCTGACGACCAGGCGGTGGTGAAAGCGGTGTACCTGGCTTTACGGGAGATCACCAAAAAATGGACCTTGCCCGTGAGAAACTGGCCACTAATCGTAAATCAATTTTTAACTATCTTCGAAGGCAGATGCAAAATATAAAACCTTTACGCAGTTGCTTAGTCGTTACCCAGCACTTACACACTTAATTAGGCAGTGTCATTGAAGGGGGCAAGTTTGCTGTGTTTACCTACAAAGGAGCTTATGAAGGATTTTATCCCGTTTATGACTACATCTACAACGTTTGCTTGTTCGGGTATAAGTTTGACTTAGCCGACAAGCCGGCACTTGAATGGTATGTTAAATCGCCACCATTCTATAAGCCTGAAAATTATGTAACTGATTTTTATGTTCCTATAAAATAGCAAAAAACGTCAAATAACTTTTCAATTCTAATTGAAGATTTGCAGCACAAGTATTTAAAAAAATGAAAAAAATGATGACTTTTTTGCTTGTTTCTATTGGTGCAATCACTGCAATCGTATTTATTGTGGGGTTGTTTCTTCCCAAAGAAAGAACCTTTACAAAAACGGCTGTACTTAATTCAGATGTAACCAAAGTATTTAACTTAGTAACTGATTTTAAAATCAAACAACGTGGCGAAATGATGTTAAAGAAATTATCGCAATTGACGACAATACGTGGACGGAAGTTCCAGAAAAAGGAACAGCTATAACTTTTAAAGTAAAACAGAAAGTAGAAAACAAAATTTTTGAAATTGAAATCATTGAACCAAAAAACTTCAACGGGTATTGGGTTGGAATTTTTAAGCAAACGAAGCAGGATGAAACTGCTATAGAATTTAAAGAAGTTGTTACTATTTCAAATCCGTTTTTCAGGACATTATCCTATTTATTTGTTGACTTGGATAAAACGATGGACTTATACCTTCAAAACTTAAAACAAAAATTGGGCGAATAAAATGGCTTCAAAAAAGACTTGGCTTGACAAACTAAGCGAAAAGAAAGAACCGAAAATCAAACGAATTGATTTTGAATTTGCTGACATCCCGGCAAACAGTAATATGTTCATTACAACACCGCAAATAATTGACAATTACATCAAGCAAATCCCAAAAGGCAAGATGGTAACAGTTCAAACAATGCGGAAAGACCTTGCTATTGAATACAAAGCTGACTATACTTGTCCGGTTACTACAGGAATTTTTTTACGAATAGTGGCGGAAGCAAATTTTGAAAAATATAAACAAGCTAATTCACTAAAAGGCATCACACCATTTTGGAGAGTGGTAGAACCTAACTCAACATTATCTAAGAAACTTACTTTTGGACAAGATTTCATTATTAACCAAAGACAAGCAGAAAAGATAAATGACTAAAATTAGCAGACGAAGACACTGTCACTAACGCGGGTATGGCGCCTGTCGGCCACAGGCAGGTGCCTCTATTCAGTTCAAGTGCAGGTTGACAGCTTCGTTGTAAGCGGGATAAATTCCGTGCCCCGAAATCGCCAACTGCGGCAACACCCAAAAACGGTAGCAAGATTAAACCAGCAAATGACCCACATACTATGCAATACGTTGGATATCTCTTAGTTCTGGTTCACACTTTTTTGCTGCTTTGGGCTACGGGTGGCTTCATAGAATTGGCTTCAGCAAAAGTACCCTGGACTCCGTACACCAACCTTGATTTTCCCAGGTGGCTCCTTCCCATTCATTGGGGTTCGGTAATAATTACCTCAGCAGGCTTCTTGCTTGGCTATTTTACCGCATGGAGCAAAACGCCTGAGTTTATGCTTGCCGCCTACACAATGCTGTTCACCATTTGTGTTATTGAAACCTTCGGATTTATGACCAGCCAGACAAAATACTATGCAATGGTAGCCGAACTGGTTACATACGCAGTCATATTAGCGCTATTGTTTAAACACACCTATTTTGTTGATTTCTTTGCCTGACTAAATCAAACGGTAGTTATAAAGAGCAGAAGTTAAACAACAACCAACCGGGCCCGAAACCGTTAGCAACACAGGTGCCCCCGGTGGCAGTACAAACAAAAACCAATGCAGGACATACTTTTTAGCTTTATATCAAGATATGTTTCTCTTACAGAGGATGAGAAAAACGCAATACGTTCGCTAGACCTGTTTCGCACGGTAAAGAAAGGGACTGTTTTACTTAAAGAAGGACAGAAATCGCAAAACAGCTATTTTGTATTAAAGGGTTGTATCCGGGTTTATTACATCATAAACGGAGAAGAAAAGACAACGGCTTTCTATACTGAACTGGATGCCTTAACGCCTCATTGCGTAATAAGCAAAACGCCTTCTGAGTATTATATAAGTTGTATAGATGATACTATACTGGCTGTTTCAAATGCTGATATGGAAGCAGCAATTAACGCCAGCTTTCCAAAGTTTGAGTCCTTATGCCGCATGCTGTCCGAAGAACTCCTGGCTAAACAGCGTACAGACTTTGATGAATTTAAGACCTCTTCGCCTGAACAACGCTACCTGAACTTAGTGCAAAAACGACCTGACCTTATCCAACGTGTTCCACAACACCAGTTGGCGAGCTATTTGGGCATAAAACCTCAATCATTAAGCAGGCTGCGGGCAAGAATCCTGGAAAAAGGGCAAGCGTAGTGTCATTTCTTAACTTAAGTGAATGGGTTAGGGTGGTTGGCCAGTTTATTTTTGCAACCTCGCTTACAGTAGTTTTAAAAAGGACAATTTTTAAATGGCAATTATGAGGACTCAAAATGTACCACCTGCTATGCTGGAAGACAGCACGGTCAGCGTAAAGCTAAAACTCGCTGCATTGTGGTCGGGTTTTATGTTTCTCTACCTATACGTAGATTATTTCGCCCTGTATATGCCCGGAAAATTAGAAGATATACTCCAGGGCAAAGTGTATGTATTTAACATTACACAAGGTTTTATTTTGGCGGCACTCGTATCAGTAACCATTCCGGCTTTACTGATTTTTCTTTCTGTTGCCCTGCCGGCTAAGGTAAATCGCCCGGTAAATATCAGTATTGCTGTGCTGTATATTCCCTATAGTTTGTTTAATCTGGCAGGCGAAGTCTGGGCGCACATGGTATTTGGTGCGGTTGCAGAAACCGTTCTGCTTGGCTTCATTATCCGTTATGCATGGAAATGGCCTAGTGTTGAAACATGAGCCGTACTAAAAAATCAGGAACAACATAAAACGGATGCACCGCAACTACCACAGGCCTTGGTTAAGTGGCGGGTGAGGAGCAATCTGAAAATATTGCCTCGCCTCAAGCCTTAGGTATAAGCTGGTACATGGATCCTGCATAGAAGAAATACTGAAATGCCGTACCATCACAAGTCTTAAACGTTGACTGCCAACAGCGCTACAATGTATCATTAATGACTAACTTTAGGCATGAAATAAACCATGCGCATCCTGCTGATTGAAGACGAACCCTCTGTTGCCTCTTTTATCCGGAAAGGATTAGAAGAAAACGGCATGCTGGTAACCCAGGCGTTTGATGGGGCCACCGGCCTTACATTGGCTTTGCGCGAAGAATTTGATGTAATTGTTCTCGACATTGTGATGCCCGGTATGAACGGCCTGGATGTATGCAAACAAATACGCACAAAGCACGGCATGAAAACCCCCATCCTTATGCTTACCGCGCTGGGAACTACCGAAGACATTGTTGAAGGCTTAACCACCGGGGCTGACGATTACCTGCCTAAGCCTTTTAAGTTTAAAGAGCTGCTGGCCCGCATTAACGCGCTTACCCGCAGGGGTAAAACAGTAAGCCAGGTGCTGCGCGTGGCCGACCTCGAACTGAACCGCGAATCGAAGGAGGTAACCCGTAATAATAGACCCATTGAACTGACCGCCCGCGAATTCAGGCTGTTGGAATACCTGTTGATAAACAAAAACAGAGTCGTTTCGCGTGTTGATATTCTGGAAAATGTATGGGACATAAACCACGACCTGGGTACCAATGTGGTGGATGTGTACATTAATTACCTGCGTAAAAAAATAGATGCCGACTTCGGCAAGCCGCTGATAAAAACTGTAGTGGGCATGGGGTATATAATAAAGGAGGTTGACCGTGAAACTGAGGGATAAACTTACTCTTTTCTTCAGTGTGGCCGCAGGTCTGTTGATACTTACGTTTGGCCTTTCGGTTTATTTTTTTTCGGCCCAGTACCGCACCAGCGAATTTTACAACCGGCTGCTGAAACGCGTAGATATTACCGAAAAAATGTTTCTGGAAAAGGAAAGTTTTTCGCCCCAAGGTTACGAACTTATCCGCAACCAGTTTCTTAACACGCTGCCTGATGAAACTGAGGAAGTGGTTGAAGTAACGGCTGGCTGGGAAAAGCAACTGAAGCAACCCTATCCGGAAGATTTTCTGATATCGTTGCAGCAGAATGAAGAGGCTTATTTTTTTGAACAGGAGCGGCAGGGGGCCGGCCGCATCTTTCACCTGGCTGGGGGTAATTATGCGGTAATCATCACCGCGGTTGACCGGGTGGGCATCAGCATGCTGGCTAACCTGCAAACCATTCTGGTGCTGGCTATTGTTATCGGTATTATTGGTATGACCCTCATGAGTCACTACCTTTCTGGTCGCATTCTTCAGCCGATTTCGGCTAAGATTCAGAAAGCAAACACCATCAGCGCCAAAAACCTGCACGAACGACTTCGGGTTTTCAATCCGGATGATGAGCTCGGTCAGCTGGCACTTGCGTTTAACCGGTTACTGGATCGGATTGATTTGGCATTTAATGCCCAGAAGCTTTTTGTGGCCAATGCTTCGCACGAAATCCGAAATCCGTTAACGGCAATTATCGGAGAGGCCGATGTGGCGCTTGAAAAGAACAGGGGGGTGGAGGAGTATAAAGAAGCACTGGTGCACATACAGGCCGAGGCGGAGCGGTTAAACCGGCTGGTAAATAATCTGCTGCAGCTTTCGGCAGTAAGCTCCAATCTCAGTGATGTTAAGCGCGAACCGCTGGCAGTCAATACCCTGGTGGAGGAAGCCTTGTCGGTTTATCGTACTATGAATCCCGAATGTCAGGTTAGCGTATCATTAAGCAACCATAACCCACGGGTACTTGGCAATAAAAACCTGTTACAAACAGCTTTTATTAACCTGCTCGATAATGCCTCGAAGTTTTCGGGCAATGCTCCGGTAAACCTTTCGGTTGAAAAGATGATGGATGAAGTTGAGATAACCGTTACGGATAAAGGCATGGGCATTCCCGAAGAAGATATTCCTAAAATCTATCAGCCTTTTTTCCGGTCGGAGAACGTACGCAACATCAGGGGCACCGGCATTGGTATACCCTTAACGGTTCGTATTATTGAGTTGCACCAGGGCCGGTTTGAAGTCCATTCTAAGCTCAACCAGGGCACAGTGGCCAGAATGGTGTTGCCTTGCGGATAATGCCGATAAGTGAACTGAGCCTGATTTTTCTAATCTGTTTCTAATACCGGTTTAATGGGGTGCTAATGCAATTGCCCTACTTTCAGTGCGTAATTAACGTGTTAAAATGAAATCACCTTTACTGCATCCTACAGGGTTTTTTGCAAATATCAAAAGCGATTTTCCGGCTGCCATGGTGGTTTTTTTTGTTGCGGTACCCCTGTGTTTGGGAATTGCACTGGCCAGTGGAGCGCCCCTGTTTTCGGGCATTATTGCCGGAGTGGTTGGCGGTATTGTGGTGGGGGCCATCAGTAACTCAAGTTTAGGCGTTAGCGGTCCGGCTGCCGGCCTTACCGTTATTGTCCTCTCGTCCATCCAGCAGCTGGGTGCATTTGAAATTTTTCTGGTGGCCGTAGTGCTGGCCGGTATCGTTCAGATTGTACTGGGACTTATGCAGGCGGGCATTATCGGGCATTATTTTCCTTCTTCTGTAATAAAAGGAATGCTCACTGCCATTGGCATTATCATTATACTGAAGCAAATACCCCATGCCTTTGGTTACGATGCCGACTACG
The DNA here is from genome assembly GCA_015180985.1 of Flammeovirgaceae bacterium. Classification (NCBI taxonomy): domain Bacteria; kingdom Pseudomonadati; phylum Bacteroidota; class Cytophagia; order Cytophagales; family Flammeovirgaceae; species Flammeovirgaceae bacterium. The sequence continues at coordinate 2,880,629 of CP054185.1, read as the reverse complement.
AAGGCGACCTGAGTTTTGTGCAGGCCGATGGTGAAAATACGTTCAGCGAATTGCTCAATATGTTCGGGTATATTACACCGGGTGCGGTGGTTGTTACCCTTATTTCCATCGCTATCCTCTTTATATGGGAAGCGCACCTGAGTAAAAAGTATACCCTCTTTAAACTTATACAAGGGCCGTTGGTGGCAATCCTGGTTGGTGTTGCTTACCAGCTGATTACTAAGGCTTATTTTCCTTCATGGTCGTTGGAGCAAAAGCACCTGGTTAGTGTGCCGGTATCGTCAAGCCTTGGCGATTTCTTATCAAACTTTTCTTTTCCGGCATTTGGCGCCATCCTAAATCCGGAGGTATGGATAGTGGCGCTAACACTGGCTGTTGTGGCCAGTGTTGAAACGTTGCTTTCGGTTGAAGCAACTGATAAGCTCGACCCTTACAAACGTACAACCAATACCAACCGCGAACTGGTGGCCCAGGGCAGCGGCAACCTGATTAGCGGATTGATTGGAGGCCTGCCGGTTACCCAGGTTATTATTCGCAGTTCAGCCAATATTCAATCGGGCGGAAAAACAAAACTTTCAACTATTATTCACGGCTTTTTGCTGCTGGTGTGTGTTGTTTCCATTCCTACAATTTTAAATCTGATACCGCTTGCCGTTCTTGCTGCTATCCTGTTCTCGGTAGGGTATAAGCTGGCCAAACCTGCCACCTTCAGGCAAATGTATAACCTGGGCTGGAGCCAGTTTCTTCCGTTTATGGCCACTATTACGGGTGTTGTATTTACCGATTTACTGAAAGGTATCGGCATTGGCATGGTGGTGGCGGTTATCATTATTCTGCGTAACAGCTACCGGAACTCGCACTTTCTTCACAAGGAATCCGACAACAATGGTAACCGGATAAAGATGACTCTGGCCGAAGAAGTGATTTTCCTGAATAAAGGCTCTATTGCCCGCGAACTCAGCCTGATACAACCCGGTACGGATGTTACCATTGATATGAGTAAATCGGTAATTGTTGATCACGATGTGCTGGAGTTGATTAAGGAGTTTAAAGAAGGAGCAAAGGCAAAGAATATTAATGTAGAAGTAATTCGTAGTAACGGCAAGAAGCCCGATAAAGCTGCGCACAAAGTAGAGCTGGAACTCCATAACAATTAACGCAGGTGCCATGAATTCCATACGTTATTTTATTCCGGTTGATTTTTCGGAGGCCTCTTATCGGGCTATTCAGTATGCCAGCTTGCTGGCCGGCCGCACCAGCGGAGCCATTCAACTGGGGCATATCATTCCGGCTGATGAGATTACGGAATCGGATAACCCGGTGGTCGTGCAGTGGAGCCTTACCCGCCTCGAACAAAAGGCCAGCGACCGGATGCAGTCGCTTAAGGAAATTATTACCGGTACGGGTATTCCGGTAAAAAAAGAAATCGGTTTTGGAAATGTACGCAGCGAATTGCTGAAAATGATTGAACGCTGTGCCCCCGATGTGATTGTGCTTCCCAGAAAAACCTTCGAGAATCAGAACCCCGGCTTGTTTAACTATTTATCAAAGAACTGTAGGATGCCTTTGCTGGTCGTACCCGAATCGTTTGTTCCGCAGGCGCCTGAGCGTGCCGTGGTGGCTACCGATTTACGGCCGGAAAATGGTGAACTGGATACCGCATTTCGCTTGCTTAGTAAATCGGCCAGTGAAATTGAATTACTTAATATTCAGATAGATGGCGCCCCGGCTCATCCGGAAAAGCAGGATTGGATAACCAGGTTGGAGCGAAAGTATGGTATGGATACCCGCCTCCAACAGCATGGCGGCAATAGTGTAGTACACGGAGTTATCAGTTACCTTAAATCAAACCCCGTTGATTTGCTATGCACCATTCGTAGAAACAAGAATTTTATAACACGCGCCCTTGGCGAAAGCGTAGCGGATGAAATTGCCAGGCAGGCCGAAGTACCCGTACTGGTAATTCGTGAATGATTTTGGTTTAGGACGAGCAGGAGTAACGGGCGGCACCTTGTGCTGCCCGCCTGCATTTTAAAGGGGTGCTACCAATGCCAGTTCTTTATCTGCTCAATAAAAATTTGCAGCGAAGCCGGATAGAGCACGGCACAATACACCACACCGAAAAGGGCGCCATAAAGGTGGGCATCGTGATTAATTTTGTCCGCTGAGCGCTTACCCTGAACGTACGAATAAATGATGTAGGCCAGGCCCAGGATAAAACCCGGAAAACACAACACCCCATAAAAGCAGATGTCTTCGAGTGGAAGAAACAAAATAAAGGCAAAGATAACGGCCGCTACTCCGCCCGATGCCCCCAGCGAATTATAAGCCGGATTGTTTTGATGCTTAATTAATGTGGGTACATCTGAAAATACAATAGCCAGCAGATACAACAGAATGTAGTAGATTCCACCCAGGCTGCCGAAGATATAGGAAAACAAAACTTCCACGGCCGAGCCGAAAAAATAAAACGAAAACATGTTGAACAACAGGTGCAGGTGGCTGCCATGCACAAACCCGCTCGTAACCAGCCGGTAGTATTGCCCCCGCCTGAGCACCATGTAGGGGTTCATTAAAAAGCCGCTAAGTACAGCGGGCTGTTTCCAGGCGTAAAAACTTATGCCGGAAGTGATTAGTATCAAAACAAGTGTGATGGACATTGCGGCAAGATAAAAAAATCAGTAGTACCGGCTTGAAATTGTTTGCGGACTTATACATTTAAGCTGTAAAACCAGTTAACTACCATGAAACTTACTTTCCGTTCAGTTCACCGCGACATTGCGTATTTCTACCTGGGATTGATAATTGCCTTCGCTTTTTCCGGGATATTCCTCAATCACCGGCAAGCATGGCACCCCCGCAGGTATAAAGCAGATAGTAAAGAGACTGTCGTTGCCCCAATACCAAAAGATTCGGTTAATGAATCCTTCATAACACAGTTTACCCGTGATCAGAATATTGATGATAACCTCAGAAGATTTTCGGTTAATGGTAACGTATTGCGCATTTCGTATGTGAACCACGATGCCGACATTGATTTGGAGACAGGGAAAGCAACAATTATCCACTACAAAATAACCCCGCTGCTCGGGCAGATGACCATCTTACATGTCGATACCAGCAAGTGGTGGATTTATTACTCCGATGTGTTTGGTGTGGCTATGCTGGTCATTGCGGTTACCGGTATGTTCATTGAGAAGGGAAAAAACAGTTTTCGGGCCCGCGGATGGAAACTGGCATTGGCAGGCATCGTGTTTCCGCTTATTTTTTTGTTTCTGCTCAGTTAGAATCAGCTTGTGGAAATTGATGTTTGTAACGAAAAGATTGAATTACTTTGGCAGAAAGCCATTTTCTGGAAGCGGGAAGGCCTGTTGGTAGTGGCTGACCTTCACCTGGGGAAGGTTAACCACTTCCGTAAAGCAGGGATTCCCGTTCCGCTGAAAGCCGATTTCAAAAACCTGGAACACCTGACTTCACTGATAATTCAGCGCAAGCCGCAGCGGGTGCTCTTTCTTGGCGACTTGTTTCATAGCCACTATAATTCGGCATGGGAAAGCATAAAGCAATTGATTTTTTCATACCAACACATTTCGTTTGAATTGGTACCGGGCAACCACGACATTCTAAGCGTTAACAGCTATATACGCAGCGGTTTGCAACTTCACCCTGAAAAATTTGAACACGGCCCGTTTGTATTTACGCACCATCCGTTGGATACAGTACCTGATAACCGGTACAACATTGCCGGCCATGTTCACCCCGGTATTCAGCTAACCGGGCGGGGCAGGCAATCCGTTGTGTTGCCATGCTTTTATTTTAGCGAACAGTACGCCTGCCTGCCGGCATTCGGCTCGTTTACGGGGCTTTACCGAATTTGTCCGAAAAAGTCGGATAGGCTTTTTGCCGTAGTGGATGAGAAAATTATAAAAGTTTAACACGCATGCTAAGGATAACTTTAGTCGTTTACTGGTTGGCCTCATCCTGCATGGCGCAGGATACTACCCGCCTTTCACTGTTGTTTCTGGGCGACATTATGCAGCATGATTCGCAACTGCAATCAGCCTATGAGGCCAATACCGGCCGCTATAACTATGAGCCCTGTTTCCGTTATGCAAAAAAGTATTTTATGGATGCCGATCTCACCATCGGCAACCTTGAACTTACACTTGGTGGAAAACCCTACAAGGGATACCCCGAGTTCAGTGCCCCCGATGCACTGGCTGTTGAATTGAAGAATGCCGGAGTAGACGTGCTCGTTACCGCCAACAACCACAGCCTCGACCGCAGAAGAAAGGGGCTGGAGCGGACAATACGCGTACTGGATAGCCTGCAAATTATGCATACCGGTACCTTTCGGGATACGGTTGAGCGAATGAATGATTACCCGCTGATGATTTCAAGAAACGGAATTAGCCTTGCCTTACTCAATTACACCTATGGCACTAACGGCATACCGGTTACCAAACCCAATGTAGTTAACCTGATTGACACGGTTATTATCCGAAAGGACCTTGCCCGGGCGGGTGAACTTAAACCCGATTTGGTAATTGTATTTTTGCACTGGGGTAACGAATATCAGAGTCAACCATCGAAGCAACAAAAGCACCTGGCCGAATTTTGTTTTCGGTATGGCGCCAACCTTGTTATCGGGGCACATCCGCATGTGCTACAGCATATGGAATTACGCAATGACAAACAGTTGGTGGCCTTTTCGCTCGGAAATTTTATCTCAGGTCAGCGCGACCGCTTCCGCGATGGCGCAGCGATGGTAAAGATTGAGTTGAATAAAGTGTATTATTCTGACACTACTGCCGGCACCTACATCAATAGTGCCGGTTATGTTCTTCATTGGGTGTACCGTACGCCAGCCAGCAGGCGTAACTTTTATGTGTTGCCTGTGCCCGACTTTGAAAACGATACCACCGGGTTTATTTACGATGAGCCTTCTAAACAGGCATTTAAAACATTCATAACCGATGCCCGTGCGTTGCTGCAGGCCCGTAGTAATAAAATACACGAGATAAGTATGCCTGCTGCCGATACCGTACTACGGTACCGAATCAGGTGGACGATACCGGCTTTGGAGAAAGATCTTACTGCAGGGCTTGAACCGGCCGATTTTTATTTTGGAATTGAAGTAACAACCGATGCCGCTGGTAATCAACAAATGACGGCCGGCAGTTTCCGCAAGAAGCGCGATGCCGAAACGTATTTGGAACGCATCAGAAAGCGTTTTCCTGACGCGCAGCTACAAGAGTTGGTTAACAGGAAGTTCTGAGGTTCCCCGTTCGTTATTTTCTTTTCTTCTTCCTGGCCGGAGCATTGGCCGTGTTATAAAAAACTCCGATGGAAAATTCAAGGCCAGTAAAGTCTATCCGGGCATCCGCGTACTCAATCGGTTTTGTTTCCAGGGTGGTGTTTCCACCGGTGTATGTTCCCGACAACGGAAATCGCGATTCGCCCACAAGGTAATTTGTTTCCAGCGAAACGCCTATCTCATTGGTAACATACACTGTTACCTCCGCGCCCACATGATAACCGAAACCCGGAGTGTTGTCAAATTGAACCTGTGCGTTGGCTACATCCCAGCCTTCCGTTTCACGTAAAGCTCTGTCGAGGTTGCCGTAATTAATTTTCTGCCCAAGACCATAAAAACCAAAACCCCCCGCTTTTACATCAAACTCCAGGGTAGTTCCTTTCAACATTAAAACGAGTTCAACCGGTATAAAAACGGTAAAATTCGGACCGACCAGCGGCTGTTTGGTTTTAAATGGCAAGCCCTTCATGCCCAGGCCCGACATACGGTAAAGCGAGGCGCCTGTTTCAATTGCAATAAACCGGTTTAAATCCACACCCACTCCGCGCAGCGAAAACGGACTGATGGGCGCAGAGAAGTACCCGTTCTTTGGTATGAAGTAAGAGAAGGATAAACCAAACTCCTGGGCATAACCCGCCAAGCCGGTAATGCATATAAACAGTATAGTCAATTGCTTTTTCATTTTTTTGAGTTGTAGTCTGAGTAAAGAGTTTGTATGTACGCCTTTGCCCGGTTTAATGATTCTTCATTCATGTTACCCTGCGTAATAAGGTAATGTCTTCCGGGGTTATCATAAACGGCATACAGGTCGGGGGTAAGGTAGCCGTAACCATCATTGAAAATGTAGATCGCAAAATCCTGTGCATTGGGGGCGAAAATATCCTTACTGAAGCGAAATTCTGGATTGGCGCTGTCTAGTTGCCCGAGTAATGTGTTGGCCAGGTCGGTGTGGTTGGCATAGGTGTTAATGACCGTATCGCGTGCAATTACTCCGCCTGTCCAAATCATAGGAATGTGAAATTTTTCGCGTGTTTCAGGTTTCTTCATGCCCGGCAGCCGGTGCCCGTGATCGGCTGTAATGATTACCAGTGTATTCTTCCACCAGTTTTTTTCTTTTGCTGCGCTGATGAAGTTGCCCAAAGCCTTATCAGCATAGTAACAGGCGTTTAAATATTTTGAGGCTTCATCTGTTCCGGGTAGTTGAGGCTGCATGGGTACGGTAAAAGGTTCATGACTGCTGAGTGTAAGAACTGTTTTGAAAAACGGAAGTTGCCGGGTGGTATCAATCTCCAGTAAAGTTTGCTGATAAACATACTCATCATGCACGCCCCATTTAAAGGTCGCAGCTTCGTCCGGAAAATCATCTACTGAAGTGATGTGTGTGAAACCGCCATTGGTTAAAAACGACCGGTAATTAGCAAAGTCAACATCACCCCCGTAAACGAATGAAGCCGTATACCCGAGTCGTTCAAGGGCCTTACTTAAAAAACTAAGTTGCTGGGTTTTTTGAGGATATTTTATAATGGAACCGCGCGGTTGTGCCGGATAGGCTGCCAGCAGGCTGACCAATCCTTTATCGGTACGGTCGCCATTGGCATAAAAATGATCGAACAATATGTTTTCTTTACAAAGCGAGTTAAGATTTGGCATAACCCCGGGGCGTCCTCCCAGCGGTTCAATAACTTCGGTAGTAATGCCTTCAAGAATGATTAGCAGAATATTAGGCCGGGTGGTTGTAATCAGGTTACTGGTTGAATGTGATTGAGGATACAATTCATTGAAATATTTTTTAGTGAGCGTTTTATCAAAGAAGTTTTCAGGATAGATAAGTTTGTTATCTGTTTGCAGGCTGTATAAAAAATTCCAAACCACATTAATCCCGGCATGGTTGGCATACGATTTTGATTTGTGGTAGTAAACCCGGCTGACATTCATGGTTGAAACACTAAAACTGCCCCGGATAGGTACAAGCAGTGCACACACCAGGGCTATCAAAGCGATAAAGGCAGGCCAGTTGTAGTTTGGGCGTTGAAGCGCAAACCTTTTACCAACAATTTTAACAAATGCATAAGCGGCAAGGCCGGCAAGGCCGGTTAAAAGCAGCATTAACCGGAGTACAACAAGTACATCAACAGTACCGGCAGCTTCAGTGCCCATGTAAAAAATGGGTGCGGTATTCATGCGGAAGCCCCAATGGCGGTAAAGTTCAAAATCCACAACCACCACCAGGCCGGATAACAAAATTAGTACCAGGTTTATTCCGATGAACAACGCTGTTGATAGTTTTGATTGATGGAAAACGCTGGCGATAAGAAATAAACCCGAAACCGCAGTAAAGTATCCGGTCATGCTGGCATCCATTACAAGCCCGTACAGACAGGTTTTGAGAATCTCGAATCCATTGAGTTGGGTAGTAAGCTGGTAATTGTACGCCAGAAACAGCCAACGGGATAGCGAAAAAAATATCATCCAAAAAACAATCAACCCAATGAAAATACGGAAGCGCTCACGCATGTATTTACCGTTACTCTGGTCAAATAACGGTAAAGATAAACCCGCTTGATGGTGATTGAAAATATCCTTACCATTAATGCCTAAATCATACTACTGATGAAAAAATCTGCGTTGCTTCTGATGGTAATTTGGGTTGTGGTCACATCGTGCAGTAAAAAGCCTGCTCCGGCTGATCTCATTATTTATGGAGGAACCATTTATACCGTTAATGACAACCAGCCCGTAGTAGAAGCCGTAGCAGTGCGTGGCGATAAAATTGAGTACGTTGGTTCGCAACAAGAGGCCTTTCGGTGGAAGGGAGAAAAAACCGAGATGATTAACCTGGAAGGAAAAGTAATGACACCCGGTTTAATTGAAGGCCATGGCCACCTGATGGGTGTAGGTTACAACGAACTGAACCTTGACCTGATGGATGTGAAAAGTTACGATGAATTGATTGAACGGGTAAAGGAAGCAGCCGGCAAAGCGCAGCCCGGGCAGTGGATAGTGGGTAGGGGCTGGCACCAGGATAAGTGGGACGTTAAGCCCGATCGGACGGTAAAGGGATTCCAGACTCACCAAAAACTTAGCGAAGCAACACCCAACAATCCGGTATTTCTGAGGCATGCCAGCGGCCATGCAGCTATGGCTAACGCCAAGGCCATGGAAATAGCCGGGGTGAATCAGTTAGCAAAAGAGCAAACCGCTAAAGGCAATGTTGAAGGCGGAGAGATAATTACCGATGAACAGGGTAACCCTACCGGCATTTTTAATGAACGTGCTATGTCGCTTGTTGCCCGTCATATTCCGGAGGATAATGAGGAACGCGACCGGCAGGCACTGGAACTGGCCATACAGGCTTGCTGGCGCAACGGCATTACCGGTTTTCATGATGCCGGCACCAGCCGCGAAAATATTGAGTTGTACCGATCATTTCGCGATGAGGGAAAACTTGGCGTACGATTATTTGTAATGCTTACCGGATGGGACCGTGAGTTGGTACACGAGTGGATGAAAAAGGGTCCTGAAGTCGATCCTTCTCACTGGCTTACTATTCGGTCGATAAAATTAAACTGCGATGGGGCCTTAGGCTCACGCGGAGCCTGGCTCCTTGAGCCGTATTCTGATCGGCCCGATTTTTACGGAATGGCAACGCTTCCAATGGATACGGTGCTGGCCACTTCGCGCGCAGCCCTTAAGTCGGGCTTTCAGGTTTGCTCGCATGCCATTGGCGACAGGGCCAACCGCGAAATACTCGATCGGTACGAAACAGCCTTTAAAGAAAATCCTTCAGTTCAGGATCACCGGTTCCGCATTGAGCATGCGCAACACCTGCATCCTGCCGACATACCCCGCTTCGGTAAACTAGGTGTAGTACCCGCCATGCAGGCCATCCACATGTCGAGCGACCGACCCTGGGCCATTGAACGGCTGGGGGAGAAACGTATTAAGGAAGGGGCTTACATGTGGCAGTCGTTGTTGAAAACCGGAGCGGTAATCGTTAACGGTACCGATGCACCGGTTGAGCCGCTCAATCCGATACCGAGTTTTTATGCATCGGTTACACGAAAAACATTAAAAGGACAGCCCGAAGGAGGCTATGAGCCTGAAGAAAAAATGACCCGCGAACAGGCCCTGCGTTCCTACACGCTGGATGCCGCCTATGGCGCTTTTGAAGAGAAAATTAAAGGGTCAATTGAAGTGGGTAAACTGGCTGATTTCACCGTCTTTTCAGCCGATATTATGGGGGTTCCTGAAAATGAAATCCTGAATACGGAGGTTGTCATGACGATAGTAGGAGGTAAGGTGGTATTCCGAAAATAAAAATGGGGGCTGCCGCCCCCTTGAATGTTTATATCCTATCGTTGTGTTCAGGATCGGATATACTTTTCGGCTTTTTTGCGAAGCAGGTCCCGGTCTGAAGTAATTGAAGGGTCGCTGTAAATGTGTTGCGAAAGTTCCATAACTACAGATTTTTTGTACCCCAGTTTCTCAGCAATATTCTCACAAAAAACAATTTCGGCTTTGAAAACCTGGCCATCCATTTTCATCATCTGGATGAGGTAGTACAGGTGTTCAAACTTCTCATCGTTGGTCATTGCGCTGAGGCTGGTTATGGGTTTAGGGTTTTTTATTAATTGGTCAACCTCTTCGCGGCTCAGGCCATTGGCCTTACCAATCATATGGATGAGTTTTGACTCCTTTTCTTCAATTTTGCTGTCGCTGGCAGCCAGGTTAATCAGTACGTTAAGTTCAGCTTGCTTATTGAATGTCATGGTGTGGGTATGGGTTTAAACTGCTATAAATCGATGAAATATAGCGAAATTTACTTTGTTTTAGCAACAAACAAAAAATTAGGCTGTCGGCCAGGGGCGTTTGCAACCTTTGCCACAGCGCTCTGTCTTTACGTAAAATTTTGCATATGATGAATAAATTCCTGGTGGTTGTTTTCCTGGTTTCAAGTCTGATGGCAATTGCCCAGACAAGCCAAAACCGGGTAGTAGGTTCATTTACAGGCATTAAGGTAGCTGAAGGAATAGATGTTTACTTAAAAAAAGGGGACAGGCCGGCTGTCCGGCTCGAAGTAAGTGGTACTGACCCGGAAAACGTTATAACCGAAACCGTGGGCGGGTATCTCAAGATTCACATGGCATCGGGTAGTTACCGTAGCCGTACCGTAAAAGTGTATGTTACTTATGTTGAATTAGAGAAGATATCAGCCAGTTCAGCTGCAAACATCTTTTCGGAAGGAACAGTTAAAGCCCAAAATCTCTCGATAAGCGCCAGCAGCGCAGCCAGTGTTGACCTTCCTGTTGAGGCCGAATCCTTGACTATTAACGCCTCCAGCGCAGCGGATGTGGAATTACGCGGAAAAGCTACCCGGCTTTCTATAGATGTGAGCAGTTCAGGTGAAGTCGATGCCTTTGACCTGCAGGCCGAAAACGTTAGTGTGCAGGCCAGCAGTGCCGGTTCGGCAAAGGTTCATGTTACTTCTGAATTAAATGCCCAGGCCAGCAGTGCCGGTAGCGTGCGATACAAAGGAAACCCATCGCGCAGCAACACCAACGCCAGCAGTGGAGGATCGGTGAAGAAGATCAGTTGAATTTTTAACCTATTCTGATAAATTTTTAATACTTTTTGTGCTATTTAGGTTAAAAATTAACCTAGTTGTATAAAAAAATGATAAAATAATTCAATTTGATGGATAAAATATAGCCTGTGTTTTAAAAAGTGCTACTTTTGTGCCCATAGTTTAATAAACCCACAACCACTATGGCGCACTTACGATTTGAGGCCTTAAAAAGGCTTAGTGAACAACCCCGGGTTCATGTTGATGCCCCTTCCCCCAAAGTTTCTGATTTTTTTGGTGAAAATGTATTCAGCCTCGACCAGATGCGGGGCGCACTTTCGGCTGCTGTCTTTAAAAAAGTAAGCCAGGCCATCATCAACCACGAGAAAATTGATGAAGCTACGGCCGATGCCGTGGCCTCGGCCGTAAAAAGCTGGGCCCTTTCAAAAGGCGCAACCCACTTCACCCACTGGTTTCAACCATTAACCGGTGGTACAGCCGAGAAGCACGATTCCTTTTTTGATGCGCATGCACGCATCGAACGGTTTAAAGGAAGCGAACTCGTACAACAAGAGCCGGACGCATCCTCTTTTCCTAGCGGAGGTATCCGCAGCACCTTTGAAGCGCGGGGTTATACGGCATGGGATCCAACCAGCCCAATGTTCCTTTACGGAAAAACACTCTGTATCCCTACCGTATTTGTTTCTTATACCGGTGAAACACTCGATACCAAGGGCCCTCTCCTGAAAGCGCTCAAAGCAGTGGATAAGGCAGCCACCCAGGTATGCCAGTTGTTTGACAAAGACATACAACATGTAACGGCTTCATTGGGACCCGAGCAGGAATATTTTGTGATTGACGAGGCCCTTTACAATGCGCGCCCCGACCTGATCATGGCCGGCCGTACTGTTTTTGGTCATTCGCCTGCCCGCGGGCAACAAATGGAGGATCACTATTTCGCATCCATTCCTTCGCGTGTTTATGATTTCATGAAGGATTTTGAAATTGAATGCTGGAAACTCGGCATTCCCGTGCGTACCCGCCACAATGAGGTGGCTCCCAGCCAGTTTGAGGTTGCCCCCTTGTTTGAGGAAGTAAATGTGGCCAACGATCACAACCAATTGATGATGGATGTGATGTGGCGTGTGGCCGGAAAGCACAAACTCAAAGTTTTATTTCATGAAAAACCTTTTGCTGGCCTTAACGGTACCGGTAAACACAATAACTGGTCGCTGATAACCGATACCGGCATAAACCTGTTTGCACCTTCCAGCAGCGCGCGCGATAACCTGCTGTTCCTTACTTTCTTTGTTACAACTATCAAGGCTGTTCATGAACATGCCGATTTGCTGCGCGCAAGCATCGCTACTCCCGGTAATGATTTCCGGTTAGGTGCCAACGAAGCACCTCCGGCCATCATGTCGGTATTTATCGGTTCGCAGATGTCGGCCGTGCTGGATGAATTAGAGAAGAAGGGCAATGTAAAAATTGAGAAAGGCGACAACATGTACATGAAACTGGGTATTGATCAGATTCCCGAAATTATTCTGGACGCCACCGACCGCAACCGGACCTCGCCTTTTGCTTTTACCGGTAACAAATTTGAGTTCCGGGCTGTGGGCGGAAGCGATAACTGTGCGGTAGCCATGACAGCCCTCAACCTGATAGTGGCTAATCAATTAACGCATTTTTACGATGTGGTATCGAAGGAAATTGAAAAAGGCACCGAAAAGCGGATTGCCATCGTTAACCTGCTCCGCAAATACATAAAGGAATCAAAAGATATACGGTTTGAGGGTGACGGTTATTCTGATGAATGGGTAAAAGAAGCGGCAAAACGAAAGCTCAAGAACATTAAAAACATGCCACGCGCTTTGGATGCCTATCTCGACAAGAAATGCGTTGAGATGTACGAGCGCCATGGTGTTCTTAGCCATAAGGAACTCGAAGCCCGCAATGAAATCCGGTTGGAATCCTACATTAAACGGGTGCAGATTGAAGCCCGTGTGATGGGTGATTTAGCCATGAACCATATCATTCCTACCGCCATTGCTTATCAGAACAAACTCATTGCCAACGCCAATGGGCTGAAAGGTTTGGGAATTGAAAATAAGGCAGTAATCCAAACCATTAAGGAAATATCCGGCCACATCGAAACCATTAAAACCGGTGTTCGCAATATGATTGAAGAACGAAAGCGGGTTAATAAAATTACCGATACACACGCCCGTGCCATTGCCTACTGCGATGATATTAAGGAGAAATACTTTGATAAAATCCGCGAAGCGGTTGATGAGCTTGAACTTTTGGTTGATGATGAAGACTGGCCGCTTGTAAAATACCGGGAACTTTTGTTCCTTCGCTAAGGAATAAACCTAAACCTGTGAAAAGCGGATAATCCTTTGGGTTTTCCGCTTTTTGTTTGTAATACATTAAACCTTTGGCAAATGAAAAGACTACGCATCGTTAACCTTTTACTTTTTGTAGGGTGGGTAAGTGCCTCGGCCCAGAAAAACCCGGTGGAGCAAATCACAAAGTTAATTACCAAAGAAGAGGTGGAAGCCCACCTCACCTTTCTGGCAGCCGATGAAATGCGCGGACGTGATACCGGCTCGCCCGAACTGGACATTGCCGCCAATTACCTGGCTGCCCAGTTTAAATTGCTAGGCCTGAAAAAAGCACCAGGGTTAGACACCTACTTTCAGCCGGTAAGTTTTGTGAATGTGCACCCTGCAACCGCAGGAAAACTGGTTATCGGTGATGACACATTTCAATTTAAAGAACATTTCATCCAGTTTGAAGGCGGCAATTTTGATTGGTCAGGCGAAGTGGTTTATGCCGGGTACGGCAGCGCGGAAGAACTGGCCAGGGCCAATGTAAAGGGTAAGTTGGTTGTTGCGCTGGCCGGCAAAAAAGATTCGGAAGGAAATCCCATGGCGATATTCTATGCTGCCGGTGATAAATTCAGGGATGCCACGAATGCCGGTGCTGCGGGTCTGATTGAAATTTTTGCCGTGCCCCAGATTCCGTGGCCTGCACTGGTAAACTATTTTGCATCCAACGTTTCCATGAAAGTAAAAAGCAACGAAGGCGGTGCTGTACATTTATGGTTAAAGGATAGCGATGCAGCCGGTATAAAAAAGCTGAAGGAGTCTGCCTCATTAACGGGCTCGTTAAAGGTTGAAGGTGTTCGTGAGGTAGTGGTTGGTTCAAAAAATGTAATCGGAATTCTGGAAGGAACTGATCCAAAACTGAAAGAAGAATACCTGGTGGTTTCGGCACACTATGATCATGTAGGTGTAAGCAAACGGGGTAACCAGGCCGACTCGATATTTAACGGAGCACGCGATAATGCCATTGGTGTGGTGGGTATGCTGGAAACAGCAAAATACCTTTCGCAATTCCGCCCCAAACGTTCGGTGTTGTTTATGGCATTAACCGGTGAAGAAAAAGGACTGCTGGGAAGCAAGTATTATTCGGATAACCCGGTTGTGCCTCTTAACAAAACGGTTTTCAATTTTAACTGCGATGGTGCCGGCTACAACGATGTAACCATTGCCACTATAATTGGTATGGAACGAACTACAGCCGAAACTGACTTGGCCAAGGCCTGTGCGGCATTTGGTATAAAGGCATCAGTTGATCCGGTGCCCGAGCAGAATCTTTTTGAGCGCTCGGACAATTACAATTTTGCCGTTAAAGGTGTTCCGGCAATCACGTTTGCCCCCGGTATTAAGGCATTTGATGCTGAGCTGAATAAATATTATCACCAACCGGCCGATGAGGTGAGTTCGCTTGATTTCGATTACCTGATTAAATACTACCGGGCTTACGTTTACGCCAATGTATTGCTGGCCAATAACCCGCAGGCACCGGTTTGGAAGGCAGGGGATAAGTTTGAGGCTGAAGCTAAAAAACTTTACGGTCGCTGATTAGTTGCCGGACAGGTGGGCGGCCGGGGGTTTAGCGAGTTTCAGAATAGCCTCGCTTATTATTTCCGGGTTTGTCCACGGAACAAAGTGGTTCATATCGGGTTTTCGGATGATTTCAATCGGTGCATGAACGAGTTTTGCTTTTGCGAAGTCTGCATTGCCGGGGGCTACCAACGAATCCTTTTCTCCCTGAATTACAATTACCGGGCAGGTTATATTGGCCCATTCGGTTACCATGTTTTCTAGTTGGGGTTTTAGCTGGTAGATTTCTTCGTTTGAAGCGCGTAGCGATCGTGGCAACACCCAACTCAGAAAGGGCGAAGCAAAAGGAGCACGCCACCAGGTTTCGTTGGGCTCTAATTCCGGGTCGATAGACGGTGCAACCAGTATCAGGCCATCTACCAGTTCAGGGTAGTCGATGGCCATACGCCCCACCAGCGGCCCTCCCAGCGAATGGCCAACCAGTATTATCGGCCGGTTATGCAGGTGAATTTTCAAGATAGGTGCCAGAGCGGCTGCCTGTTTGCTTAATGAAGGTTGGGGCATACCAAAATCGGAGTACCCGAAGCCGGGCCTGTCGGTTGAAATAAGTAATAGTTCCCGGTTTAGCAAGGTATCGTTAAGAAAATGAATGAATTCACTTAACGACCCCGGAGAACCGTGTACAAACAGCACCAGGGGGCCAGTTGGGTTGCCCGCTTTGATATAGTGAATGCGTTGGTCGGTAGTATGCTGGCTTCCATTAATGTTATGCTTACTGAAATAGGAATCTATTTCTTTTGAACTCATCCGGAATGTCATGCAGGCATGGCTTGTAACAAGTAAGAGGGCGCAAACTAAAAGCGTAACCAGGATGCCTGTCTTTGCCCGATACTTTACCATGGTCAGGGCAGGTTGAGCGTTTTTCTGTATTGCGCGGTGTTAGTAAGCACGTCTATAGCCTTCTTCAGGTCGGTGTCGTGCTTAAAGCCTGATTCAATAGCGCCCCGTTCATTAAAGTACCGCAGCATGATGTCGGCTTGGAGCATCATCTTGACTTGATCTTTGTAGATGAGGAGTTCTTTTTTCCGGTTGTCGGAAATTACACTTTTCAGGTGATCCAGCTGAGGCTTAAGGTCGGCAAAATAGCGTTCCCGTTTGGCGAGGTCCTGCAAGCTTAAGAGTTTTTCTTCCAGTGCTGAGGAATAATCGTATTTCTGATCCTTCATCCAGGCAACAAATTGCTGATAATCCGATTCGGAAAGGTTAAAACTCTTTGGATTTTCAGGAGCCGTGTGCGTATTGGCATAACGGGTAGCGTAGTCGAAAATAAAACCGTGTTCATAAATGGTCTGCACTATCGGATGAAGTTCGGTTTGCTCAACAGCGATATCCGGTTCGATACCTCCACCGTCATACACAGTCCGGCCGTTGGTGGTTTTAAAAGCCTGCTTAATGGAATCAGGTACCGAGGCCACGCTGCCGTCTTCGCGCCTGTGTGTATAGTCAAGCACCTGGATGCAGCGACCTGAAGGGGTGTAATATTTAGCGGTAGTAACCTTAAGTTGCGAATTGTAGGAGAGCGGCCGGGTTACCTGTACCAATCCCTTACCGAAAGAGCGTTCACCAAGAACGATGCCTCTATCATAATCCTGCAAGGTACCGGCAACAATTTCAGCAGCCGAAGCGCTCCCGCGATCGATTAATACCGCCACCGGAATTTCCGTGTCAACCGGGTTATCAAGTGTTTCATAGCTGGTATTTTGTTCGGGTATTTTACCTTTGGTAAACACTACTTTTTTGGCACGGGGTATAAACACATTGCAAACATTAACGGCTTCCATCAGCAATCCTCCGGGGTTACCGCGCATGTCCAGAATAATGGAGCGGGCATTTAGCTCTTTTAGTTTTAACACAGCGTTCTTCACATTTTTACCAGCTTCCGGAGTAAATTCGGTAAGTTTTATGTAGCCGGTAGTTTCGTTAACCATTCCATAATAAGGCACATTGTTAATTTTTATTCTTTCGCGCTTAAATTCAAGCACAAGGGGTTGGTCAACACCATAGCGTTTTACAGTTAACCGAACGGGTTTGCCAACCTCACCTTTCATCAGGTTGCCGGCTGCTTCGCGCGAAATTTTTGACAGGTCAACGTTATCAATTTTTAATACTTCATCCCCGATTTTCAGTCCGCCTTTCTCTGCCGGAAAACCGCCCATCACCATGGTTACTACCGTGCGGTTACCAATTTCGCGCGTGATGGCCCCGATGCCGCCATACTGCCCGGTATTAACCGTGCGAAAATCTTCAATCAAGTCTTCGGGTATGTAGTTGGTGTAGGGGTCAAGCGATTCGAGCATCGCATCAATACCCGTTTTAATGAGTGTACTCGGATTTACCTCATCTACGTAGCTCTTGTTTACCTCTTTAAAAAGGGTGGCGAAAATGTCGAGGTTTTTGGCGATTTCGAAGTAGCGTTCGGCCGGAGGGGTAAACGAAAAAATAAAGCCGGCCAGCAGAATGATAATAATGATATACCTGGGTTTGAATGTCATATAATGCTTAAGAAACGAAAAAGCGGTTAAAAAGGTGTCATGATTGAATTTCTATGGCAAGTTAATGATTTGAGAGTTAGTGAAGCCCTGGTGTTTGTACAATTGAATAACGGGATAATGCAGCAAGCCAGGTAATTATTACATCTGAAATATTTTCAATTTTGAATTTTTAGCCTATTTTCTGAAATTTTCATGCAAACTCAACAACTCCTTAAGTATGAATCGCCTCTTTGTCTTGTGCATAGCTTTAGGTCTGATAGGTTCATGTTCAAAAATAGAACACTTTCAACCCAAAACTGCAGAAAGCGGTGGATACGCGTATGAATACGTAACAAACGATCCGCTTCAAGCCCGTATTTATACCCTTAAGAATGGGTTAAAGGTGTATCTGAGCCGGTACGATGCTGAGCCCCGGATTTATACGCAAATAGCTGTAAAGGCTGATGGAAAAAACGACCCCCCTGAAAACACAGGGTTGGCCCATTATTTGGAACACATAATGTTTAAAGGAAGTGATGAATTTGGCACACTGGACTGGGGAAAGGAGAAAGTGATGCTTGATAGTATTGAGCGAATGTTCCAATACTATCGGACATTAACTGATTCAATGCAGCGCTTGAACTACTACAAAAAAATCGATGCCTATTCCAATGAAGCGGCCAAACTGGCCATAGCTAACGAATATGATAAAATGATTATTGAGTTGGGGGGCCAAGGATTGAATGCCTATACTACCGAAGACCGTACAGTCTACATTAATGATATACCTTCAAACCAGCTGGAAAATTGGTTGAAGATTGAAGCAAGCCGTTTCCGTACTATTGTACCCAGGCTTTTTCATACAGAACTTGAAGCTGTTTACGAGGAGAAAAATCAAAACCTGGATGATGATTATTCTAAAAGTTTTGAGGTAATGATGCAAGCTATGTTTAAAAAGCATCCCTATGGCACTCAAACAGTAATTGGTACAATTGATCATCTAAAGAATCCATCTATTACGGAAATTAAGAGATACTTTGATACCTATTATAAACCAAACAATGTTGCCATCTGCCTAAGCGGAGATTTGGATTATGATAAAACAATCGCACTTATTGACAAATATTTTTCTAACTGGCTTCCGAATGACAATCTTAAACCATGGATAGTTGTTCAGGAAGATCCCATTACCAAGCCAGTGGAATGTGATGTATATGGACCTGATGCCGAGTGGGTTTTTCTGGCCTATCGGTTTCCGGTAGGTACTTTACGCGATGCGGCATTGCTTAGGCTTTGTGACAATATTTTAGCTAATGCGCGTGCCGGCCTGATTGATTTGAATTTAAAGCAGAAACAGTTGGTTATTGATCCCTTCTGTTACGTCCAGCGTAATAATGATTACTCGATACATATTTTTCAGGCCAAGCCAAAAGAAGGTCAAAGCCTGGATGAGGTGAAGGAACATTTGCTTAGTCAGATTGAATTATTGAAGAGAGGTGAATTTGAAGATTGGCTGATTGACGCGGTTATTAACGATCTAAAGAAAAGTAAGATTAGTCAATATGAAGACAACTGGTCAAGAACCAATGAAATGGTTATGGCCTTCACCACAAATAGTAACTGGGCTGAGTATATCGCATCAATTGAAGCGCTACGAAAGTTTACTAAAGAAGACATTGTTAAGTTTGCCAATCAGTACTACGGTAACAACTACGTTTATGTTAGAAAAAAAACGGGTAAGGATCCATACAAGCGGAAGGTAGATAAGCCGGTTATCACCAAGGTTGATTTGAACAAAGAGGCCCGTTCGCCTTTTCATCAGGCGATAATGAATAATTCCGTTGAGCGATTGAAACCGGTATTTATCGATTACGGTAAAGACGGTAACGACTAAGCAACTGTGTAAAGGCCCGATTCGGCCTTGCTGAAAGGGGATGTGGAATGTACCACTTTCAGCCGAATCGGTTGCATTTAAAGACTTAACTTTAAACACAGTTACCATGGAAAATCAAGAACAACACCCACTACTCAAAGAGATGCTCACCCCTGAGTTTCTCAAGCAATTTAAGAATTCGAAAGACCTCAACAGCTTTATCGATGAACTTTTCAAAAAGGGCATGGAGCAAATGCTGGAAGGTGAACTCGATGGCCATTTGGGCTATGCCAAACATTCACCAGAAGGGATTAACTCCGGGAACTCACGGAACGGAAAAACCCGTAAGACCATCAAGACCACGCGAGGTGAACTACAGATAGAAGTACCTCGGGATCGGAACAGCACGTTTGAGCCCGTCCTGGTTCCCAAGCGCAGCCGGTTCGTAGAAGGCATCGAAGAAATTATCATCTCCTTATATGCCCGGGGTATGAGCGTACGCGACATTGAAATACAAATCCGGGAAATCTATGGTGTGAATGTTTCGGATGCCACTATTTCCAACGTTACCTCGCGGGTACATACGTTGGTAACGGAGTGGCAAAGCAGGCCTCTTTCATCGGTGTACTTTGTGGTGTGGATGGATGGGATCGTATTCAAAGTCCGGCAGAATGGGAAGGTGATCAACAAAACCATTTACCTGGCCGTAGGCCTTAATGCTCAGGGGTTTAAGGAAGTATTGGGCATGTGGCTGGGTGAAAGCGAAAGTGCTTCATTCTGGATAAGTGTACTTACTGATTTAAAAAGCCGTGGCGTGGAAGATATTCTCATCACCAGCACCGATAATCTGAAGGGCTTCACCGATGCAATCACCAGCGTGTTTACCCAATCGGTAACCCAGATTTGTGTAGTTCATCAGATCAGAAATGCGCTTCGCTACGTTGTCTGGAAAGACAAGAAACAATTTGTAGCCGATTTGAAGACTGTTTACGGAGCACCAAACAAAGAGCTGGCTGCTCAAGCCTTAGAGCAGCTTGAAGTAACATGGGGCAAAAAATATCCGCATGCTATCAAGTCGTGGAAAACGAATTGGGATAACCTCACGCACTTCTTCGATTATCCGATCGAAATCCGAACGCTGATCTATACCACGAACATTATCGAAAATCTCAACGGAAAAATCCGCAAGTATACCAACAACAAACTTTCGTTCCCTGACGACCAGGCGGTGGTGAAAGCGGTGTACCTGGCTTTACGGGAGATCACCAAAAAATGGACCTTGCCCGTGAGAAACTGGCCACTAATCGTAAATCAATTTTTAACTATCTTCGAAGGCAGATGCAAAATATAAAACCTTTACGCAGTTGCTTAGTCGTTACCCAGCACTTACACACTTAATTAGGCAGTGTCGTAAAGACGTTCGAAAATGGAAGTTGCATCCAGGTGTTTCTGTTCTGTATAACCAAAATATGGAGAATGAACTTTTCAGAATGTATTATTTACTCGATGCAGGAAGTAACAATGATCCGAGACTTCGTGTTGCAATTGAGTATCTGGAGTTTCTCGGTACAGATAAATTATCTGCTGAACAGTTAAAGAAGGAACTATATAAGCTTGGATGTGATTTCTCAGTTTTTGCGAGCACCGAGCAGACTTATATTATGCTTGAAGGTCTTTCGGAAAACATGGAAAAAGCCATTGTTATTATGGAAGACCTTTTGAAGTATGCCAAACCTGATGAGGATGCCCTTCGGAATTTGAAAGATGATATACTTAAAAAGCGCGAAGATGCCAAAAAGGATCGCTACGCTATTTTTTATGAAGGATTAATGAATTACGGAAAATATGGCCCGATATCGCCTTTTACCAACGTGCTAACTAACGATGTACTTCAGGACATTTCATCGGAAGAATTAGTCAGTATTATCCGCGATTTTACAACAATGAATCATATAATACTTTACTATGGGCCAAAAAAAGAAGACGAACTTACAGCTATTTTGAAGAAGCATCATCAGTTGCCCGATCAGCTAAATGAGGTTCCTGCTTCCAGAATATTTACCCTCCAGGATGTTATTAAGCCAACTGTCTACTGGACGCATTATGACATGGTACAAACTGATGCACTATTCATTATGAAGGCCGCAAAATATGATAAAAATAGAATTCCGGCCGCTGAATTGTTTAGCACATTTATCAGCACACAGGTTTTCCGCGAATTACGCGAAGCTCAGGGCCTTGCTTACAGTACATATGCTTATTACGTAACTCCCCAAAAATCACAGGATTATGATGTAATCTACGGATATGTTGGCACACAAGCCGACAAGCAGGTCGAATCGCTTAGTGCATTAAAAAATATTCTGTACAATCTGCCTGAAACAGAAGATGGCTTTAAGGAGGCCAGGGAATCTCTTTTGAAACGGATAGAAAGTCAGCGGATAATCAAACAAAGCGTATTATTTAACTACTTATCGGCCCAAAAACTGGGCTTAGATTATGATATCCGGAGGGATGTTTATAATCAAATTCAATCCTTGACGCTTAGTGATTTATTAAAATTTCATGCAGAGAATATTAAAAACAAAAAGTATAATCTTGTTTTAATAGGCAACCGTGAAAAAATTAATTTTAAAGACCTGGCCCGATACGGAGAAGTGAAGGAAGTATCCCTCGATGAACTGTTTGGCTATAAAAGAACAGAATAAAGCAACATCGTAACAATGCAGTAATGAGTTACATGAAAGACTAAAGCTAATCGTTCAGAATTTATCCGGAATCTGAATAATCCGGATGACCACTTCATGCGGGTCGCCATCTTTATCCATCAGGCTGAACCGAACCATCGGGTTGTCTTTCCGGATATTGCTTTCAACGTTTACGACTTCATTATCCTGCAGGTGCTTTTCAATTTCTTTTTGCAGGAGGTAGAGGGCATTGGCGAAATCCACTTCCAGCGGGCTGGGGTTGTACGTTGATGTTTTCATGGGGTTACAATCTGGTTCTGCGTTCAGGTTCTTCTAACCCCGAACCGCATCATTACCACCGGATTAGCGCAGAGGCCCATGTAAAGCCACTGCCAAACGCGGCTAAACAAATTACGTCATTTTCTTTGATCTTTCCTTCTGCCCAGGCTTCGCTCATGGCAATCGGAATGGATGCTGCCGTAGTGTTTCCATACCGTTGAATATTGTTATACACCTGGTCATCGCGTAAACCAAATTTTTCCTGTATGTACTGGCTAATCCGCAGGTTGGCCTGGTGCGGTATCAGCAAGCTGATGTCTTCCTTTTTCATGTTGTTGGCCGCCAGCGCCTCCTGAATGGCTTCCATAAAACGCACTACAGCATGTTTAAAAACCTGGTTGCCATTCATTACCACTTTAAAACCTGTGGTATCGAGTATCTGTTCAGGCTGGCGTTCCTCCCGTGGCCGGCTGCTGCCGGGGTCTCGTACATATAACTCTTCGGCAAAACGTCCATCGGCATGGAGGTGGGTGGAGAGCACCCCCGGTTTATCGGCCCGCTGCAGTACAGCGGCTCCGGCACCATCGCCAAAAATAACAGCCGTGTTTCTGCCGCGGGTTGTCACATCCAGCGCAGTCGATTGGATTTCAGCGCCCACCACCAGCACGGTTTTGTACATGCCGGTTTTGATAAACTGATCGGCCGTTGAAAGTGCATAAATGAAACCGGAGCAGGCATTTTTTATATCCATCGCACCGATGCCTTCAAGGCCGAGTTCGCGCTGCATGATAACACCCGAACCCGGAAAGTAGTAATCGGAGGTGATGGTGGCGAATACGATAAAGTCAACATCCTTTTCGGTGAGGCCGGCCCGTTGCAAAGCCATGCGTGCTGCTTTGGCCGCCATGTTGCCAACGGTGTCTTTGGCGGGGTCTATCCACCTGCGTTCTTTTATACCGGTTCGTTCAATGATCCACTCATCGCTGGTATCCATCAGGGATGACAAATACTGATTGGTGATAACCTGTTCAGGAAGGTGGTGGCCCAGGCCGACAATTTTTGATGCGTACATAAAATAGTATAAAGGCGGCCTAAATTAAGGAATTGTTACGGATTCCCTAATGCATGTTAGGAGGAAACTAATACGCACTAAAGCCCCTCTCAATAAAGGTAAAAAAGCCGTTTTTGAATTCTGCAAATACCCGTGCAAAGCCAGCCACTTCATCCATAATACCGGCATGTTCTTTAAAATACTCCGTATCGGATTCGTTGAGTTCTTTCAGCATCACGGCAAGCTTCTTTTCGTGGTCTTTGAGTTTTTTTCGAAGCTGATCAACCAGTTCACCCTGGTAGTAGGTAATCAGGTGCTGGTAGTGATCAATTTGTTTTTTAAACTCAACTTCAGTCATTTTCGGTGCGTGCTGGTCTAGCAGTTTCTGGAAGAAGGCCAGTTCACGCTTCCAAAGTTCACAGGCCGATATCCACCCGGTGGTTTCGTGGTGCATGCCCACCAGGCTGGGTTGAAGAATGTATTTTCCGGATTGTCCGGTAACCGATATCATAACGTTCAGATTTTATTGATTTGAAAGTCGGGATAACCGGTAACGAATGACCTGACGGGGATCAGTACAATGGCTGATTTATTTCATGGATCAAATTACCACATTTACAATTTTGCCGGGCACTACAATTACTTTTTTCGGTGTTTTTCCATCCGTCCACTTTTTAACAATTTCAGAGGCCAGTACGGTTTTCTCAATGTCTTCGCGGGGCATATCCAGTGCAAAATTCATTTGCGCCCGTACTTTACCGTTAATGGAAATCGGGTAGTTGAAGGATGACTCAGTAAGGTATTGCTCATCATACGCGGGGAAGGCGGCATCAAAAACAGTTTTGGTATGCCCCAGTTTTTCCCACAACTCTTCGGCTACATGCGGTGCAAAGGGCGATAAGGCAATAACAAGGGGTTCCAATATTTTCCGTTTGTTGCACTTCAGGGCAGACAGTTCATTAGCGCATATCATAAATTCGCTAACCGAAGTGTTGAATGAAAAACTGTCAATATCCCTTTCGACCTTTTTAATGGTTTTGTGCAGTACCTTCAGTTCCTCGCGGGTGGGTTCATCGTTGCTTATAGTGAAATTTCCGCTGGTATCATGAAACAGGTTCCAGAACCTGCGCAAAAATTTAAATACTCCGTCAATGCCGTGGGTATTCCAGGGTTTGGATTGTTCCAGCGGCCCGAGGAACATTTCGTACATACGCAGCGTATCGGCCCCATAGTTGGTAATAATTTCATCAGGGTTTACTACGTTGTGTTTTGATTTCGACATTTTCTCCACCTCGGTTCCGCAGATGTATTTATCGCCTTCAAAAATGAATTCTGCATTTGAAAAATCGGTGCGCCATTGCTTAAAACCTTCAATGTTAAGTACATCACCGTCAACCAGCGAAATATCCACATGCAGGGCTGTGGTTTTGTACTTATCCTTCAGATTTTTTGAGACAAACTTGTTTGTGCCGTTAATCCGGTAAACAAATTTCGACATACCCTGGATGTGTCCTTGGTTAATCAGTTTCTTAAACGGCTCTTCGGCACGTACATACCCTAAATCTTTCAACGCTTTGCACCAGAAACGCGAGTACAGCAGATGTCCGGTAGCATGTTCGGAGCCGCCAATGTATAGATCAACATCCCGCCAATACTGCTCATGTTCTTTTGCACAAAACTCTTTTTGGTTGGATGGGTCCATGTAGCGGTACCAGTACCAACTTGAACCCGCCCAGCCGGGCATGGTGGTAAGTTCAAAGTTGTGGCCGTTGTATTTCCAGTTTTTTGCCCGGGCCAACGGGGGCTCACCGGTGGCTGTAGGTTTGTACTCATCAATTTCAGGCAGCGTTATCGGCAGGTCTTTTTCTTCAACAAGTTTCGGAATACCGTTCACAAAATAAACGGGGAACGGTTCGCCCCAGTAACGCTGTCTTCCGAAAATGGCATCGCGCATGCGGTAGTTTATCTTGCCTTTACCGATGCCGCGGTCTTCAATAAATTTTATTCCGGCTTCAATGGCTTCATGCACCGTAAGGCCATTCATAAAGCCGGAGTTGATGATGCGTGCATCCCAGCTGTCGAAGGCTTTTTCCTGCACATCGGGTCCTTCAACCACCTGTGTTATCGGCAAGCCAAAGTGCTTCGCAAAGCGGTGGTCGCGTTCATCATGGCCGGGTACGGCCATTACTGCGCCTGTTCCGTAACCGGCCAGCACGTAATCCGAAATCCAGATGGGAATACGATCGTTGTTGAACGGGTTGGTGGCATAGGCACCGGTAAATACACCGCTTACCTGTTTTACCTCGCTCATGCGTTCGCGCTCGCTGCGGTTTTTGGCAACTTCCACATATTTTGTTACCTCATTACGGTGTTCTGCCGTTGTAATGGGTTGCACCAATTCATGCTCAGGGGCCAGCACTAAAAATGTGGCGCCAAAAATAGTGTCAATGCGGGTAGTAAAGACTTCAATATTCAACTCAGAACTTTGAACTTTGAAGCGGAGTTGCGCGCCCTTGCTCTTTCCAATCCAGTTGCGCTGCATTTCCTTAAGGGGTTCAGGCCAGTCGATGGTGTCTAAACCGGTAAGTAATCTTTCTGCGTATGCTGAGATGCGCATGCTCCATTGCAGCATGTTTATCCGTTCTACCGGGTAACCACCCCGCTCGCTTACCCCATCTTTTACTTCGTCATTCGAGAGTACCGTACCAAGTGCGGGGCACCAGTTTACCATGGCTTCGCGTTGGTAGGCAATGCGGTAATGCTGCAGAAAAGTTTCGCGCTCTTTTTCATTGAAGGCGTGCCACTGCTCAGGTGTAATGCGTGGTGTGTCTTCATCGCATGCACCGTTAACACGGGTATTTCCGTTTTTTTCCAATTCTTTAATTAATGTGCTGATGGGTTCTGTTTTGTCTGAGGTATTATTATACCAGGCATTGAAGAGCTGCATGAAAATCCACTGTGTCCATTTGTAATAGTTTGGATCGCAGGTTTGTACCTCGCGCGACCAGTCGTATGAGAATCCGATATTGCGCAGCTGCCGTTTGTAAGTTTCGATGTTCTTTGCTGTGGTAATTGCGGGGTGCTGGCCGGTTTGGATGGCATACTGTTCAGCCGGGAGGCCAAATGCATCGAAGCCCATCGGGTGCAACACATTGTATCCTTTTAGCCGCTTAAACCGGGCAACAATATCAGAGGCAATGTAACCTAACGGGTGGCCCACATGAAGTCCTGCACCCGAAGGATAAGGGAACATGTCCAACACGTAGTATTTTGGTTTAGCCGGGTCTGTTTCAACTTTATAAACCTGCCGGTCTTCCCAGTGTTTGCGCCATTTCTCTTCAATTCGTTTGATCTCTTCTTTGCTGTATTCCGCCACAGTAATTCTGTTAAATAAATGGTTATTTCGGTTAGGCACCTCCCTTGCCCTTCGGGCAGGAGTATGAGGTCGCAAAAATAACGGAATCCGGCAAAATGGAACATTGCAGTTTTAAGGCAACGTTCAATTTGATTTTTACTTTAGTAACAGCCGTATTCGGCTCGTGCTTAAAGGATTAAATGCGGGACCGTGATTAGACCGGTAACCTGGCCTGTTACAAAGAGGTAAACTTTGCTTTGAGTTCTTCAATATCCGATTGTTTGATGGGCTTGGTGATAAAGTGAACAACATTTTTATTAACCATGGCCCTCTCTACATCGGCTTTGCTGTTCGAACTGGTGAGGATGATGATTTTTGATTTTGCTGTCATGGTTTCAGGTAAGCCGGAAAACTTTTCGAGAAAGGCAAAACCATCCGTTTTAGGCATATTCAAATCCAAAAAAATTACATCAGGAAATCCGTTGGTTAGTGAACCAAGCCAGCTTAATGCGTCATCTGCCGATTTGTAGCTAATTAGTGTTCGGCTGAAATGGTATACTTCCAGGAACCTCCGCTGGATAAACAGGTCTATATCGCTGTCGTCAATTAGCAGAGTAACATTAACCATCGGAACTCAGTTGGTTTTAAGCAGGCAATATAATGCCATTCACATTAAATTTAATTGAAAATTGGCTTTTTGAGGTTTTTTAGGATTAAAAAATGTAGTAAAATTGAACTCTAAACCATTAACCCAATGAACTTTAAACAACCCGTTTACCTCCTCAGTATTTTCGCTTTTATTTCAATACTTGTGTTATCTGCTTGCGGTTCAGGCGGAAGCGGCACCGATAAAAATTCCGCTGAGTTTGACGAAGCGAATAAGAACCTTAAGCAGTCCATTGAAGAAGTCGTTTACGGCATCCCTTCACCGTCAGAAATTCCTTATATGATACAGCAAACCGGGGCCGAATTTAACCAAAGCCTTGTTAACCCGATTAATAATGCCGAGCGGTACACCCGCAGGAACGATAAAGCTGCCCTTAACCTGGGTGTTTATGCGGCTGATATCGGGTACCTGGCCTCCTACGATAAAACCCAGGAAGCCATTGACTACCTCAACTCCTGTAAGAACCTGGCTGATATTCTGGGTGTAATCGGTACGTTTGATATGGAAATCCTTAAGCGCTTTGAGGCTAACATCTCCAATAAAGACTCACTTACGTCCTTGTTGGATCAAACCCTTAAGCAAACCGAGCGCCTGCTGAAAGACGACAGCCGCAACCGCCTGGCCGCATTGGTGGTTACAGGAAGTTTCATTGAGGGTCTTTATATCTCAACCGGTTTAGTTAATTCGTATCCGAAAAATTTGCTTCCGGATGATGCCCGCAACCTTATTCTTACTCCGGTAATTCAGGTTATTCTTAACCAAAAGAAATCAGTAACTGAACTTTTAAAAATGCTCAGTTCAGTTGAACAAACTGAACCCGTGGCCGGTATTGTTGTTGATTTACAGGAACTTGAAAAAGCCTATGCAGCATTGAATATCGAAGAGCAGATTCGCAACAACCGGGCTGATATGGTCCTTTCGGATAAGAACCTGACACAGATTAGTTCTATTGTCGGTAAGATTCGAAAAGGTATTACAGAATAACTTTGTAAATAAAAATCTCTGAAGGCCCTGGTGAACAAACGCCAGGGCCTTTTTATTTCGCTATAATCCATGGGTTTGACGTATATTTAACCTTGCTTAACACCCTCAGCCTATGAGTGAAGTTGTACTGAATGCTATCCTTAAATTGTTTGCCGTTGTTGCCCGTCAGGATGAAGTCACCCGACAGGAGCGTGAGCAAATTCGTGCATTTCTTGCCGAGCATGTCAGCATAAGCAAACTCGACCATTATCTTATCCGCTTTGATGAATACTCGCGCGAGGTAAGTTCTCAGGATCAGCAGCGCGACATTCAAACCATACAGAAAATATGTGCTGGTCTTAACCTGGAGATTACGCAAAAGCAAAAGGTTATCATTACTCTTGAACTTATCCGAATTGTACTGGCCGATGAAATGATTACTACCCGTGAAAAGGATTTGCTGAAGGTTATTGGCAGCGAGTTTAAAATAAGTGAAGCTGATATTCAGGCGGCACTCCTGTTTGTTCTAGGTAAAGATGCCACTTTATTGGAAAGTGATTCCATCCTCATCATCAGTAGTGCATCAGCTCCATCATCAGGCCAAAGCAAACGGATTAGCCGTAAAAGTCTTAACGGGTTCATTGCCGTGCTCTATTTCCGAAATGTCGAATTGTATTTTGTTAAGTACATCGGCAACTCTGATGTTTACCTTAACGGAGTTCCGATTAAGCCGGGATTTATTTCGGTACTGGCCGTTGGCAGTACCCTGCGGTGGGAAAAGGATGACCCCGTTTACTACGGTGAAATTTTGAATGCCTTTAAAAAATTCAGTGAGAGTGGCCGGATATCATTTGAGGCAAAAAATATCACTTTCAAGTTTAAAAATGGTAAACTCGGCTTGCGCCAGGTAAACCTGGCCGAACAATCCGGTAACCTTGTAGCATTGATGGGCGCCAGCGGTGCCGGCAAATCAACCCTGCTTTATGTTCTTAATGGCACGGAAAAACCAAGTGAAGGGCAGGTTTTAATAAACGGAATTGATATACATAAGGAGCCCGAAAAAATTGAGGGTGTTATTGGCTTTGTTCCGCAAGACGACCTGCTTATTGAGGACCTGACGGTTTATGAAAACCTTTATTATGCGGCTAAACTTTGTTTTAACGATAAGGAAGAGGAATCAATTCACTTCCTGGTGATGAAGACGTTGGAAGATCTAGGCCTGGCCGAAATTAAGGATTTAAAAGTCGGCTCACCCCTGCGAAAAACCATCAGTGGTGGGCAACGCAAACGCCTGAACATCGGGTTGGAATTGCTTCGCGAGCCTGCAGTACTTTTTTGTGATGAGCCCACCAGCGGGCTTTCTTCACGCGACTCGGAGAATATTATCGATTTACTCAAAGAACTTTCGTTAAAAGGAAAACTCGTTTTTGCCGTTATTCATCAGCCCTCTTCTGATATTTTCAAAAAGTTCGACCGGTTACTGATTCTCGACACGGGTGGTTACCAGATTTATTACGGAAATCCCGTTGATGCCATTGTTTATTTTAAAAAGAGTATCGACCTGGTAAGTAGTGATGAAGGCGAGTGCTACGCGTGCGGCAATGTTAACCCCGAGCAGATTTTTAATATTATTGAAACTAAAATTATTAACGAATACGGACACTTTACCAACGAGCGCAAAATAACCCCGGAGCAATGGAGCCGCATCTATAAAAATTCAGCTAAACTTCCTCCAATCGAAACCGCGCATGAACCCATTAAATCATCGCTGCAAATACCAGGCAGGCTTAAGCAAACCCTGCTTTTTTCCATGCGCGACCTGAAAGCCAAACTGCACAACCGGCAATACATGATTATTAATTTGCTGGAAGCACCGTTGCTTGCATTTATACTCGCCTTTATCGTTCGGTATTACAATGTTGACGACAAACTGCTGTCGGGATATGTTTTTGCCAAAAACCTCAACCTGCCCGCTTACCTGTTTATGAGTGTCATTGTAGCCCTGTTTATGGGCCTGACGGTGAGTGCTGAAGAAATTATTCGTGATCGTAAAATTCTTAAACGTGAAGCCTTTCTGCATTTAAGCCGCAGCAGTTATCTCCTTTCCAAAATTTCCATCCTGTTTACTTTATCGGCCATCCAAACACTCACGTTTGTGGTGGTGGGTAATTATATTCTTGAGATCCGCGGTATGCTACCTGAACATTGGATGATCCTGTTTACGGTATCGTGTTTTGCCAATGTACTCGGTTTAAATATTTCATCTGCGTTCAACTCGGCCGTTACTATTTACATTCTTATTCCGTTGTTGATAATACCTCAGCTTATTTTAAGCGGTGTGGTGGTAAAGTTTGATAAACTAAACCCGGTGATAGGTAACACGGCTACCGTACCGTTTGTTGGTGATTTGATGGCCTCGCGCTGGGCATTTGAGGCGGCCATGGTTACGCAGTTTAAGGATAACCGGTACGAGAAAAAATTTTACCTGTACGATAAAATCATGGCCGAGTCGGATTATAAAAAGGTGTACTACCTGCCCGAACTGGAAACCCGACTGCAGTATTGCCTGAATAACCTCAAAGCTATCGACCGTGATGTGATTGCCAAGGTTATGCGCGATCTGGATTTGATACGGAACGAATTGCGTAAAGAAGCTCTTTTTGTTAATACCTCACAAGACATGGTATGGACTGATAACATTACCCTGAAACATTTTGATTCGCTTACCTATGTCCGTGCATCTGAGTTTTTAGTAAGCCTGAGGCGATTCTATATAAGACTCTATAATAAAGCCGATGACGAGAAAGAAAAACTGGTGGCTTCGATGACTGACTCCCCAGAAAAGGAGCGTGAATACGAACTCTTTCGCGAAAGGTACCGTAACGAGGCCATAGCCGAATTTGTCAAGAACCTGTCGGAAACCCATCGGATTATCGAGAAAGACGGTAAACTCATCCAGAAAATTTACCCGATTTATAAAGACCCTGAACCTGAGCATATTGTTGATTTTGATGCCCAGTTTTACATGCCGGCTAAACATTTCCTTAACCGAAACGTTAGTACCTTGATTTTTAACACCGGGGTAATCTGGTCGATGACGCTGGTGCTGGCTATAACCCTGTATTTTGACGTTTTACGAAGAATTATTGATGGGATAGGAAATTTATCGAACCCGTTATATAAAAAATAATACCTTTACGGCCGTAATAAAAAGACCATGATTATTTTGATACTTATCCTGCTGCTTTTGATTCTGGTAAGGATTTTCTAAAATCCGGCATGTTCTTTTTTCTCTCCAAAACATTGGGCTATCTGGTTATGCCGCTGGTGCTGATAAGCCTGTTGTTTCTTCTATCAGCTTTCCTGCCGACACAGCAGTGGCGCAAGCGGCTTTTTTGGATCGCTTTCGGATTACTGTACTTTTTTTCCAATGAATTTATTGCCAATGAAATTATGCAACGGTGGGAGGTACCCCCAACCCCGTATGCGCAGATGACCGGCAGCTATAGGTATGGTATCATTTTAACCGGAGTAACCAGCAACGATGCAGCTTTAACCGATCGCGTTTTTTTTGAGCACGGTGCCGACCGGGTAGTGCATGCGGTTGATTTGTATAAGCGCGGCCTTGTACGGAAGCTTATTGTTTCAGGTGGTACCGGCCGCTTAATTACTAAAAGCCGCAAAGAGGCCGATGAGATTGCCAGGGCATTGGTATTGATGGGTGTGCCAGCCGACAGCCTTATTATTGAAAATAAATCGCGAAACACATACGAGTCGGCTGTAAATGTTATGCGGATGGTGTCTGCTGATACGACCGGTGGTATCGTACTGATCACCTCGGGCTTTCATATGCGCAGGTCGCTGGCCTGTTTTCGCAAAGCCGGCCTCCATGTTACTCCCTTTTCAACGGATTTTTACACCCACCCCCGTTACTATACTCCGGATGTATTGTTCATTCCGAAGGTTGACGCCCTGCTGATTTGGAGTAAACTAGTTAAAGAGTGGACTGGCTTTGCGGCCTATTGGATGGCCGGTTATTTATAAAAAAAACCCTGACGAAGGCCGTCAGGGTTTTTTGGGTGCAATTCAGAATTAAAGTGGAGGGCTTACCGGGAAGAAGGTTCCAAAATACTTCGAAATGTTTGGTTCAGGCACTGTTGAACCGAACTTGGCATTAATTGCCTGAATAAAGATTTTAGCAATGTAAGCCGATCCACGCGGGTTGGGGTGAACACCATCTTCCGAGAAAACTCCGTTCGGGGGAGCCAAGGTTGACCGGATAAACAAGCCATCCACTACAATGCCACCGGTAGGGCTGGTGGCAATCTCATTAAACTTGGTGAATATATCTGCCAGCGCCATGCGGCTGCTGTTGGCTGCAACTTTTGCGGCTATAGCTGTATTGAAGTCGTTTATGCGGGTAGTAATTTCCGTAATTTCAGAAGGAATCAGTACCCACTGGTCGGCCAGTGGCACAGTAACTCCATTAATCAACGTGGGGTCACCACTTACCAAAGTTCCAATAAACGAAGCAGCAGGAAGAACCAGTAAATCCTGGGCTGTAGCTTCCCGGTAACTGGGTAATCCCATCCCGCCCAAATTAGTCAAAGATTCATCAACAATTACCACCGGGTTTTGCCCAACTGAGAAGATAACTTTTCTCTTATCACGTTCTTCAGCGGTAATAAAGCCACCGCCAAATGCGGCTTCAAGACCTGCATTGTAGGGAGCATACCCCGCATTAATCGCATCAATCTGGGCCTGGTTAGTAATCACCACAGGATTATAGGGAACCAACCTGAAATACGGAATAGTAGTAACATTGGGTATGTTGCCAACCACCATTTTCACGTTGTTTGGGTGGGCCAGAATGGCATCAATAGCCGCTGAATACTGGGCTGTAAAGGCTGGCACACTGGTTAAAATAGATGGATTAGAAGCACCACCTACTGCATAACCCAGTACATCATTATTTCCAAGCCAGAAAGATACAAAGGTTGGATTGGTGGCTAATGCATCACTGATAATTGTGGAGCCGGTAGAACCATCCGTACTAGGGGTTTTGGCAAAGCGGGCAAAGTACGGGTTGTAGGCAGGGTTCGGTGCCGGTGGCGGAGGTCCACCGGTTGCCGGTGTAAGTGCTTGTGCGAGGATAATGCCCGGAACACCGAAGTTGTTCAGGTTGTCTTTGTTGCCTGCATACGGTGCCAAAGCCAATAAGTGATCAGTTGAGGTGGTGTTATATGGAGCCGGCACTCCGGTTGTACCTGCAGGTGTTGGCGATGCAGATAAAGGTCCGGTCGGGCCGTCAGGGTCAAACAAAATCAACCGGCCCAATGTACACCCGGCAGATGGATTAAAGCACCCGTTTACCGAGTTAACCATGGGCTGATCGAACGGATCGTTTTCGCTTACATAGGCAAAGTGCTCAGCCATAATAGCCGGGTAAGAATTTTGCTGACCAAATGCAAACAGTGCACTGGCCATGTAACCGGCCGTTAATGAATTGCCAATTGAAACAAACTTGGTAAAGTTTGCACTGCCGGACTCCCCGGTCGGATCCGGATCCGGGTCAGGATCTTGTTGCACCAATATTTCCTGCTCACAACCAAACACAAAGAGCAGGGTAAGTAGTATGCTTAAAAATTTCATCTTTTTCATAAACTGCTTATTAACATTTACTATTTAAAAAGTTCATCAAAGGTTATCGACAGGTAGTATTGCTGCCCTACAAAACTGCTACCAAAGTTCGGCCGGTAGTCGCCACCCAGCAGGTTGGTGCCACCCAGTTTTAGTATGGCCTTCATGGAGGTGATCTGGTAGCTCAGCATCGCATCAAAAACTCCATATTCAGGAACAATCCAGTTCCCAAAACCCGAGTTCCACATGAAGGATTCCTGCCAGCGGAAGTTCAGGTTAAATCCAAAACCTGTGTTATTGATATTCCGGTTACTGAGGCCAACCATAATTTTGTTTTCGGGTGTGTTAAAGCCGGCAATAAATTCTTCTTCGTTGGCATCGTAGTTCTGAAAGGTATAGTTGGCCATGGCCACATAGCCTTTCAGGAAGGAATAACTCAGGTTAAGACCCGCACCCAGTGAGGTAATGGATTCGGGTGAGTTCACATACGGGGACCACAGCGTACCTGCTGGCACCGTATTTCCTTTATGGGTAGTGGGCAGTTTGCTATACACCAGTTGGTCGCCAAGAAAATTTTTGTAGGTATTGTAAAATGCATAGGCATCTACCAGCAGGCTTTTGTTGAAGGAACCTTTATAACCAACTTCAATGGTTTGCAGTTTCTCTGGTTTAATGTACGGGATGTCAGCGGTTTCTAAAAGCGATTGATTACCTCCGATAAGTGTTCCGGTTGCACCGTCAATACTACCACCTGAGGCTCTGTAGGCGAGCCATGAGCTTTCGGTGTAGGCTCCTCCATTGTGTACACCGTACGGTTCGGCATTGTCCTTGGTGCTTCCCAGCAGGATGCCTGACCCTGTAGGGAAGTAAATGTACTGAGCTTGCGTGTCGGGGTTACGAAAACCGGTTTGGAACGAAGCCCGGAAGAAACTGTTTTCGCTGGCTGAGAATACGGCTGAAAGCCGGGGTGTCCACAAGCCGTCAAAGTTCTGGTTTTTATCATGACGGATTGAACCGGTAAGTTTTAGTTTACCGAATTCTTTCGCCATTTGCAGGTATGCGCCATACTCGTCAATGGTAATACGCGATGCATTACCGTCCCCATCCGGATCCTCATTATACACTGTGGCATCAGAGAAAAGATCATACCTTCTGAAGTTACCGCCAATCTGCACTTCGGCCCATGTAATCATATCGTCAAACCGGTAGTTAAACTCGGCATGGTAGAGCCTGGAGTTGTCAATGAATTTGGCGCCTGGAGGAGTGCGCTGAAAGAATCGGTTGCGTACAGCATTAATGGTATCCTGAATCTGTTCAGGAGTAGCGTTTAACATAAACCTGTCGGCAAATGTCCTTGCTGCAGCATGATCGCCCGGTGTAACCGTTGGGATTGCACCACTGTATGCCAATACATAATCTTGTACCCAACCGCCTGATGGACCCGTTGCTGAAGTACGGAAAGCCTCATTTACAAAAGCACCAAGTGCACTCATGTTATACGAGTTTCCTGCATCGGTACGTGTATTGTAACCGCGAATAAAGAAATTCTTGCCCCTAAGTTCTACTTTGTGAAACTGCTGAGTAAAGTCACGAATGGCGTATTTTTCACTACCCTGGTAAACGGTATTACCTCCACCAAAACGATAAGCGTAGCTAAGCTCAAGGTTAGGATTGAATCGGTAATGCAAAGCAGCATCATACTTCATACTGCTGGCATCATAGTTATCAACAAGATCTTCTTCCCTGAAGCCGGTACGCGTAAGCGGAGAAAAGCCAGGAATTCCTGTGTTAATCACGGTTTCATCTCCGTATAGGTTAAGACCGTCAAAGTACGGCAGACTGGTTTGACTTACCGGATTTTCCGGATCGGGCCGGTGGGTGCGGTAGTCATTTCCTTTCCAGTCGGTTGCATCAGCCATCGAGAAGTTAATTTTAAAAGCGAATTTGTTATTAAAGGCTTTGGCATACCGGAGGCCGAAGTTGTACATCGGGTTGGCCTCGCCTTGTGCATCCGAACGGGTTACGCCACCTTTTGCTGTTACGCTAAGCCCTTGGTACTCAAAAGGCGATTTGCTGTTCATCAGAATGATGCCGTTAAAGGCGTTAGGTCCGTACAAAGCAGAGGAAGCCCCGGGTAGTAAGTCCATGCTTTCTGCATCCAGTTCACTGATACCTACAAGGTTACCGGTGGGGAAATTGAGAATGGGTGCGGAGGTATCCATTCCATCAACCAACTGAACGAACCGTGTGTTGGCAATGGTAGCGAAGCCACGAGTATTCATGGCCTGGAAGTTTAAGCTGCCGGCAGTCATCTGAACACCCGGCTGATAGGAAACGGATTCATAAAAGTCAGGGGCAGGTACGTTGCGGATATCCAGCGACCCGACACGGTAGGCTGTTACGGGCGCTTTCATAAACTCAGCCCGCTGGCCCTGGCCGATTACCACAATCTCATCAAGGCCTAGTGGGTCTGATTCCATAGAAACATCAATACCTGATGTGGCACCGGTAACCTCCACCTCCAAGCCCCGGTATCCGATAAAGGAAAATCGAAGGGTAAAAGGCGGAGTTTTGCTGGTGCTTAACGTATAATCACCATTGGCATCCGTTACGGTTCCATCGGTTGTGCCTTTAACGATGATGTTTACACCTGGCATAGGTGTTCCGGTTTCGTCTTTCACCTTGCCGGAAACAGTGGTTTGAGCAAAAGTTGTCGTATAGCCCAGTATCATCAGTAGTGATAGAGCCCACGAACGTTTGTAAAACTTCTCCATACGGTTTTCTTTAGTTGGTTGGTTTTGTGAAATAATTAATTGTGTTTGGTTATGGTAAAAGGATCTTCTTTGTACTATCCTGAAAAGTACAAAATTTTAGTAAAAAACAAAGTAAACGCCTGTGATTTCGTTAAAGGGCTGCTTGAGGTGTTACCCGTTTTTAAGGTTTTCGGAGCGAAGGTGGTCAACCAACCTGTCGCACAGGGCGTGGGTTTCGCTGGCCATGTATTCATCGCCAGTAGCCGTTAAGATGCTCTGGGCAAGCCCGCCAAGGCAATCAATGTAAAATCGTTTCATTTCATCAACCGGCATGTCTTTGGTCCATAAATCAATGCGTAGGGTATTTTTTTGCGATTGGTCCCACAGGGATATACTGATGGACTTGGTTTGGGCAGGTGCCGCTTCAGGCTTGTCAGAAGCATCCCACAGGATTTTATCGGGTACGTTGTTGCTGTCCAGTTCTACGCTAAAGTTGATGGTTGTTTTTCTCATGTCGGTCAGGTAGTAAATCAGAAAGTCATTTCGGGAATTTCGCCCTCGGTAATCAGTTTGCCTGCTGTTGCATTTTTTATTTGCTCTACACTTACGCCCGGTGCGCGTTCAAGCAGTTTAAAGCCTCCGGTGGGCACGATATCCAACACGGCCATATCAGTAACAATTCGTTTCACGCAACGGAGGCCGGTAAGGGGCAGGGTACATTCTTTTAAAAGTTTGGAGGCTCCGTCTTTACTGCAGTGTTGCATGGCTACAATAATGTGTTCAGCTGAAGCCACCAGATCCATGGCACCCCCCATTCCTTTTACCATTTTGCCTGGTACTTTCCAGTTGGCGATGTCGCCCTGTTCGCTCACCTCCATGGCGCCAAGGATTGTCAGATCGATATGCCCGCCCCGAATCATGGCAAAACTTTCGGCCGAACTAAACAATGCTGAACCGGGCAACATGGTGATGGTTTGCTTGCCGGCATTGATTAAATCCGGGTCAACCTGATCCTCGGTAGGGAAGGGGCCAATCCCCAGCAATCCGTTTTCTGATTGAAGAACTACGTTGAGGTTGGCCGGTATATAATTGGCTACCAGGGTGGGAATACCGATACCCAGGTTAATATACATGCCGTCTTTTACTTCGCGGGCAATGCGTTTGGCTATACCTATTTTGTCTAACATAACCGGCTTATTTTCGAATTGTACGTTGTTCAATCCGTTTTTCGTAATTCTTACCCTGGAATATGCGCTGTACATAAATTCCGGGGGTATGAACTTGGTTGGGATCCAACTGCCCCACAGGCACCAGTTCTTCTACTTCGGCAATCGTAATTTTTCCGGCCGCAGCCATCATCGGGTTAAAATTTCGGGAGGTGCCCCGGTAAATTAAGTTGCCGGTTGTATCGCCTTTCCAGGCTTTTACCAGCGAAAAATCAGCCCGAAGCCAGTGTTCCAATAGGTATTTTTTTCCATTAAACTCCCTTACTTCTTTTCCCTGAGCCACTTCAGTACCTACACCTGCCGGTGTGTAAAAAGCGGGTATGCCGGCACCGCCCGCACGGCAGCGTTCGGCCAGTGTTCCCTGCGGAATGAGTTCAACTTCCAGTTCTCCCGACAACAGTTGCCGCTCAAACTCCTCGTTTTCACCTACATACGATGAAATCATTTTTTTTACCTGCCGGGTTTTTAGTAATAACCCAATGCCAAAATCATCAACGCCTGCGTTGTTCGAAATACACGTTAAACCTTTTACGCCCTTGCGGAGCAGGGCTGCGATGCAATTTTCGGGGATACCCGATAAGCCGAAGCCACCCAGCATTAACACGGCATTATCGGGAATATCCCGCACGGCTTCATCGGCATCGCGAACAACTTTATTAATCATGTGCAACTGATTTTTACAAATCTAATCCAATTTTAAAATCCGACTGACTTCAATCTTATCCTGCTCCAGTTGCAGGCGTAACTGTTCGAGGTCATTGAACTTCGTATCCTTGCGGATAAGAGCATGCAGGTACAGTGTAAGGGTTTCTCCATAGATATCTTTGGCAAAATTAAAGATGTTTACCTCGATTGATTTTTGATTACCTCCGATAGTGGGGCGGTAACCGATGTAAAGCATGCCGCCAAATGTGTTATTTCCATATACAACCGTAACGGCATAGATGCCATCAGCCGGAATGAGTTTGTGTTGTGAGTCAATTTCCAGATTGGCTGTAGGAAATCCA
Source organism: Flammeovirgaceae bacterium (assembly GCA_015180985.1). Lineage (NCBI taxonomy): Bacteria > Pseudomonadati > Bacteroidota > Cytophagia > Cytophagales > Flammeovirgaceae > Flammeovirgaceae bacterium. The sequence continues at coordinate 2,841,803 of CP054185.1, read as the reverse complement.
ATCAGCCTGCCGATTTTATCGCCTTTAATCACGCGCCCGGTTAGCAGGTAAGGCTTGCCCAACAGCTGGTTAGCCGATGAAACATCGCCTTGCTCCAGCGCCTGACGGATTTTTGTTGAACTAACCGTAACGTGGTCAACATCCTGCCGGGGAATTTCTTCAACATCAAAGCCATACCGGGGGCCATTGGTTTTTAATTCCTCAAAACTTCCTTCGCGGTTGTGCCCAAACCGGTGGTCGTACCCGATAACCAGTTTTTTAGTTCCGATGGTTTGTACAAGTATATGAGTAATAAATTCTACTGATGATAAATTAGAGAATTCACGGGTGAATGGGATCCGTACCAGGTGCTGAATGCCTTGCTCTTTAATGAGTTCGGCTTTTTCCTCGAACGTGTTTAATAATTTCAGGCTGTTGTCTTCCGGATACAGTACCAGCCGCGGATGCGGCCAAAAGGTAAGAACCACGGTTTCGCCATGGTTCTTTTGGGCTATTTCTTTCAGGCGTGTTAATATGCGCTGGTGCCCCAAATGAACACCGTCAAAAGTTCCGCTGGTAACCACGGCATAGGGCAGCCGGTTAAAGTCATCAAGGTGGTGGTATATTTTCATTGAACTTGTTCGGGGCTTAGCGCATCGGCCAGTTGATACGTACCGATACGTGTTCGGCAAAGTTGCGAAAGATGGGCGCCAACACCAAGAGTGTCACCGAAGTCGCGTACCAGGCTGCGGATGTAAGTGCCTTTTGAGCACACTACCTTAAATTGTACAGCAGGCAGATTGATGGTTGTGATGGTGAAGTCTTTTATTAAAACTTCGCGCGGTTGTAAAGCCGGATCCTTTCCTTTCCGGGCCAGGACATACGCGCGTTTACCGCCAATACGGATGGCCGAGTGTGCAGGGGGCGTTTGAAGGATTGTGCCGGTAAATTTTTTAGCAGTTTCACGGATAACCCTTTCGGTAAGGTGACTTAGTTCCCTTTTTTCTGATACCGGTGTTTCCAGGTCGTGCGAGGGCGTTGTTTGCCCCAGAATAAGTGTACCTGTATATTCTTTTTCTAACCCCATAAACTCTTCAATTCGTTTGGTCATTTTGCCGGTGCAGATAATTAGCAGACCTGTTGCCAGCGGGTCAAGTGTGCCGGCATGGCCAATTTTTTTTATTTTCAGTTTATAACGCAGCTTGTTAACTACATCAAAGGAGGTCCACCCCAGTGGCTTGTTAACAAGCAGCAGGCGGTCGGTATCGGATAATTCCTGATTCACCATCAGATAACGAGGTCGAAACCAAGGTGGTAAAGCAGCAAAATAGTGAGGCCAACCACAATGCGATAGTAGCCAAATGCCTTAAAGCCGTGTCGTGTCAAAAAGCCAATGAACGACTTCATTGCCAGCATGGCAACCACAAACGCCACCAGGTTACCGACTACCAGCAGGAGAACATCATCCGATGAAATGGTTGTTCCGGATTTTGCGAATGAATAAAGCTTGTAGGCTGCTGCTGCAAATAAGGTAGGAACGGCCAGAAAGAAAGAAAATTCTGCTGCGTTCTTTTTATTCAATTTTTGAGTAAGTCCACCAATGATGGTGGCTGCTGAACGCGAAACCCCGGGAATAAGCGCCAGGCATTGGAACAGTCCGATGCGCAGGGCAACCGGGTTTGTTATTCGCTGCTCAATATTCTTTTCGTTCATTACAAACAGGTTGTCGACAAACAAGAAAAAGAATCCTCCGGCCACCAGGGCATAACCCACCACATCAACCCGTTCAAGCCAGGCATCGATAAAGTTATCCAACAAAAGGCCGATGAGTGCAGCAGGTATAAAGGCAATAAATAAGTTGAAATAGAAATCGACCGATTGAATGAATTTCTTCCAATAAAGCACAACCACCGAAAGAATAGCCCCAAACTGAACGGCCACGGTAAACAATTTTGTGAAAGGTTGGGTAGCAATACCCATCAGCGAGGAGCCAATTATAATATGCCCTGTTGATGATACAGGAAGAAATTCGGTAAGGCCTTCTATGATGGCCAGCAGAATAGCCTGGATAACCGTCATGGAAACTGCGGTTACTTTTTCTCTTCGGCCCGGTACAGAATAGCAACGAGTTGGATGATAAACCCGGCTACAACTATAATTGGCCCCAGCGTCAGGCCGAGAAATCCGAAGCCATGTGGTTCTTTATCCAGCGACATAACAATAAAACCAACGATCAGCGTTATCAGACCGGCAATCATCAGGATGTAGTTTTTTCGGCTAAAGGGTAATTTGTGCTCCATAACTTATCAATATAGTTCATCTAACGACATGCGGAGATACCTGCGAATGGACGCCTGGGTGCTGACCACAGAAATAATTATTCCAAGCAAAAGCAGGCCACCCATCAGCATTGCGAAATGAGGTAAACTCTGAAGTACTTTAAGATCTTCAATTTTACGGTTAGCGGTTTCAATAACACCGGCAAGCGCAACGGATGCCAATAATCCGCCAACCGAACCATAAATCATTGCCCGAAGTAAGAAGGGTTTTTGAATAAACCAATTCTTTGCTCCAACCAGTTGCATGCTGCGGATAAGGAAGCGCTGAGAAAATAAGGCCAGCCGTATGGTATTATTGATAAGTAGAATAACTACCAGTAAAAAGATAAGGATAAGACCCAGCAGAATCAGGCTAATACGGGCTACATTGTTATTAATGGCGGTTATCAGTTCTTCAACGTAGTAAACCTGAAAGATGCCATTCATGCCTTCGATCTCCTTCTTTATTTTATTCAGGTCTTCGGGGCTGTGATAAGCCGGGTCAATAGTAATCAGGTAGGCATCATGCAGCGGATTTTCACCAAGAAATTTGGTAAAGTCTTCACCCGTTTCGGCAATAAATTTCCTGGCTGCTTCGTCTTTCGACATGAACGTTACCGGCTGAGTATTAGTTGCATTTTTGGTAAGGTAAGGGAGTGCTTCTAGTTTTCTTTGGATTTGCGTACGCTGACTTTCGGTTAAGCCGTTCTTTAAATAAACCTGTATGCGTACATTTTCGCGCACCAGTTTTTCAAGTTGGCTGGAGTAGATAATGAGCAGTCCAAAAAGACCCGTTACAAAGAGGGCAAGCGTAATGCTTAGGATTACCCCAATTAACGGATAGCTGCCAAGTTTTTTGGTTACGTAGCCCCTCTGCATCGGGGCAAAGGTAACTATTTAATTCTGTAAAGCCGGTAGCAAATAAACATACCAACAAAAAACCCCGCCATAAGCGGGGCCTCCTGTTAATTGCCTCGGTATTGTTTTAACTTGTTGAGGAGTGCTTTGTCTTTGATGGGCACCAGCGGAGTTGGCACTGACTTATCAAGGTCAAGCAGGTAGTATGCACTATTGTAGTAGAGCACCACGGTGCGCTGATCGCCTGCTATGAATTCAAGAATTTCATACAGGTTGTCATCGAATGATCCGAACAACACCAGTTTGTTGTCTTTAAACATATAGTGGAAACCGTGCTTGCGGGTACCTTCTTCGGTTGCAACTTCAATGGAAGAAGTTACAAACGCTTTTGAGATTATTTCCAGTTGAGCTTGTTCTTTTTGCAGCTGCAATTGGTCTGCTTCATCCTCGGGTGAATAAACCTCGAGTTTAGGTTGTACAGCCGGTGCAGTTGACTCGGAAACAACCGGCTTTTCTGCGGGTTTGGTATTCACTGCGCCTTCGTCAGTATTACCTGCTGCCGGGTCCTGCGATATTGATTCAGTGCCAGCCGGGGTTACAGGGCCAACATTAGTTGCTTCTTTTTTATTAACCTGTGGCTGCTCGTTGTCTTTATTAACAAAGTAATAATACAGGGCAGTTGACACTACACCCACAACGGCAATAGCTGAAATAATTTTAGCAACGGAGGCTGTACCAACATGTGCCGGAGGTACCGGAACATTGTTAAGCATGGCTTTTAACTCAGTCACACGCGCCTGGCGGATGCCTTGTATAAGCTCCTGCTGGAATCTTAACTCTTGCTGCAACTCAGGACTACCCTGTAATTGCTGTTCAAAGGCGGTTTTGTCCTGTCCGGTGAGCCGGTTGGCCAGGTAATCATCCAGTAAGCGTAATTCGTTTTCGGAGGCCATGTTCTAATCTAAAAAATCCATCTCAGAATACTGAGCTTTAATTAATTCATCCAGTTTTTGTTTGCACTTATACTTTTTGGTTTTTGCGGTATCGGTATTGGCAAACCCCAACTTGTCAGCAATTTCCTGCATTGACATCTCATCGAAATAGTAGTACATCAGCACTTTTTTGCAGGTATCGCCTAACTGATCAATACACCGGGCGATGATTTTATTCCTTTCTTCGGTTTCTGTATCAAGGGTAACCGGCAGGTCTTTCTCTTCGCTGCTCAGCCGTTTTTTCCGGTCCAGCTCTTTTCGCCATAAATTCTGGCAAATGCTGTAGATAAACGTACTCATTTTTGAGGTGAGCACCAACTTACCCGAAACGGCCTTTTGCCAGAATACTACCAGGGCTTCCTGGTAGATATCGCGGGCTTCTTCCTCGGTTCCGCTGTTGGTAATGACCAACTTGGTCATCATCCGGTAGTATTTTTTGTATAAGAACTCCAGAGCTCGTTCATCACCTTTACAGATGCGCTCGAAAATTTCCTTTTCGTCCATTGCAGAGCTCGACTTGAATACCATCCTGTGTCAATTTGGTAACCGTAAACGTGGTTTAATGTACTATATTATCGTTAAAATGTTGCATAGGCAGATTAATCGGCTTTAAGCCAGGTTTGGGTTCGCCAAAATGGTCCCCAATAACCCCTGAGTTTAAGATTTACACCTTCCAGCCATACTTTGCACCGGTAAACTTTACCATTTTCCGGGTCAAGAATATTTCCGTTTGTGTACTCGTTGCCAGATTTTATCAGGTCTTTCATAATCTCCATACCAATAATCTTTTTATTGTACCGCTCATCCTCCGAATCGCATTTGGAACATACGGGGTCGGGGTTTTGCCCGGGTTTCGGAAACGTTTGAATGACCCTTCCGAACACCTTACCGTTTCGTTCATAAATCTCAACAACCGATTTAAGCTCTCCGGAGGTGTCGTCAATGGTCTTCCATTTTCCAAAGACTGTTTGGCCCGAGGCGCTTAGCGAAAGTAGAGCAAAAACAACGAGTTTAAGCATGGTGTAAAATAAACAAAAAACCCTGACCGGCACGGCCAGGGTTCTTTTATAATAAACAGAGGCTACTTTGCCTGGGCGTTATCTAATGGAGTAACGCTTATGACTTCCATTTTGAGCTTATTTTCTTCAACCTGCGACTGACTGGTGTTAGTATCCTGTGCGAGCAACGGGGCAATAACCAGGGCTACTACCGACATAAGTTTTAAAAGAATATTCAGTGAAGGCCCAGAAGTGTCCTTAAACGGATCGCCTACGGTATCGCCAACCACGGCTGCTTTGTGGGGGTCGGATTTTTTGTAATACTTCTGGCCGTTTATTTCAACTCCCTCTTCAAAACTTTTCTTGGCGTTATCCCAGGCACCACCGGCATTAGACTGGAAAATGGCCATCAGTACACCGGACACAGTTACTCCGGCCAACATACCCCCCAAGGCTTCAACGCCAAAGCCAGGCAAAAAGGCAATTAAAACCGGAGCAATAACTGCCATCAGCCCGGGAACGACCATCTGGCGGATTGCTGCCTGCGTGGAGATTTCAACACACTTTCCGTACTCGGCCTTGCCATCGGCATCATTAAAAATTTTCTGGTCTTCAGCCGACCATTCTTCTTTGCTTTTATCACCGTTGCGCTTCATTACGTCCAACGCGGCTTTTAAAGCGGGTATGGATGTGAACTGCCTCCTTACCTCTTCAATCATGGACATGGCTGCCCGGCCTACTGCGCCCATAGCAAGTGCGGAGAATACAAATGGGAGCATACCACCGATAAATAAGCCGGCCATTACATTGGCTTTTGAAACGTCAATCGATCCGAGTTTTGCCGTAGTCATAAAAGCGCCAAACAACGCTAGTGCAGTTAGTGCGGCCGAAGCAATAGCAAAACCTTTTCCAATTGCGGCTGTAGTATTACCAACGGCATCCAGTTTGTCGGTGCGGGAGCGAACTTCTTTGGGTAATTCCGACATTTCGGCAATACCACCGGCATTATCCGAAATGGGACCATAGGCATCAACGGCCAGTTGAATACCCAGGTTAGAAAGCATGCCCACAGCGGCAATCGCAATGCCGTACAAGCCGCCAAAGTAAAATGCACCAATAATGGATAATGCAATAATGATTATGGGTAATGCGGTGGACATCATACCAACGCCCAGGCCGGCTATAATATTTGTAGCAGCCCCGGTTGACGACTGCCGAACAATGGAGAGTACGGGCTTTTTACCCATACCGGTGTAATATTCGGTAATAAGTCCAACAAGTAAGCCGGCAATTAACCCGATGACTGTTGCCCAGAATACACCCAAGGCGGTCATCGTCCTTACTACAGCATTTCCTTCTCCATCGGTATACAGCGGGTCCGTAAAGCTCCACTGGGCCGGCAGCATGCTTGTAATAATAAAGTAAGAGGCGGCAATCATAATACCTGATGAAACAAACTCGCCCATGTTCAGGGCTTTTTGCGGATCGCCCCCTTCTTTAACGCGAACGAAAAATGTTCCGATAAAGGACATAACAATACCAACACCGGCCAGTACAAGAGGTAATAGCACGGCAGACAAGCCATTGAAGTTATCGACAAATCCAGGTACCATAAAAGCGGCACCCAGTACCATCGTACCCACAATGGAGCCTACATACGATTCAAACAAATCGGCTCCCATGCCGGCTACATCACCCACGTTATCGCCCACGTTATCGGCAATGGTAGCCGGATTAAGCGGGTGGTCTTCAGGGATACCGGCTTCAACTTTGCCTACAAGGTCAGCACCAACATCGGCCGCTTTGGTGTAGATACCTCCGCCAACACGGGCAAATAATGCGATAGAAGAAGCGCCAAATGAAAAACCAGTAATGATGGTAATAACCTGTGTAAGATTGGCTTGTGAATCAATACCGAAAATATTGGAGTAGATGATAAATAGCGTGCTTAGCCCCAGTACGCCAAGTCCTACAACCCCCATACCCATCACTGAACCTCCGGCAAAGGCAACTTCCAGCGCACGGCCCAAGCTGGTGCGGGCCGCATGGGTGGTACGAACATTGGCTTTTGTTGCTACCCGCATACCGATAAAACCGGCAAGTGCGGAGCAGAAGGCTCCAAGTACAAATGAAACAGCTACCAGGGGGGAGGAGGATTCGGTATTGGCCGTTACCCCGAGCAGAATAGCTACGCAAACAACAAACACTGCTAAGATTTTGTATTCAGCTTTCAGAAAAGCCATGGCGCCTTCGGCTATGTGGCCGGCAATCTTTTTCATTTTATCTGAGCCGGCATCCTGCTTATTAACCCAGGCGCTTTTCCATAAAACAAAAATAATCCCCAGCACTCCGAATGCCGGCAAGTAGTAATGTAGGTTTTCCATTGTAACGTTTACAGGTTATTGATTAAGAGTTTCAAGGTCAATCGGGTAATTATACGTTAAGCCGAGACCCCTTAAAAAAACTGCGCAAAGATAGAAGAACTGACCTATTCGGCAAAAAGGCCAACAGGTCAAGAACTATGGTCAGCGAGGATATCGTTTTTTAAGGGCGGCCCATAATTTTTCTTTCCGTTCCTGGTTCATTTCGGCTGGTCTATCCGCCAGAATTAACTCTGTGTTTTGATACTTTAAGGGTGAGTATTGGTCATTAATTTCCGGCAGGGGAACTCCAAAACTAATAATGAGGCTGGTTTGGTATTGATTCATTACGGATAGCGTAATAGTTGATTCGGTAACTACATTGATTTTTGTAACTGAAAAGTGTTGTTTAAGTGCATCAACAAACCTTGTTATCAGATCTTTTTCTGATACTGCCATGTTGGACCAATTCTCAGGGATTACAACCAACGTTTGGTTTGCGATGCAGTAAAGATCTTCGGAATAGATTTCAGCGGCAACGTCAAGCACACCGTTCATTGCTTTATGTCAAAGATAGATTTTAGTTCGTGAGCATCCTGCGGTTTCATGCGGCCGGCCAGAATCAGGCGCAACTGCCTTCTGCGAAGTGCGCCATTGTAATATTCTTTTTCTTCGTCAGTTTCAGGTTCAATTTCAGGCACGTCAATGGGTCTTCCGCTCTGGTCAACAGCAACGAACGTAAAGTAAGCACTGTTGCTTTCAATTTTTTTTCCCGAAGGGATGTCTTCGGCTTCCACATCAATACGCACTTCCATTGATGAATTAAACGAGCGGGTTACCCGTGCTTTCAGCGTAACCACATTACCCAATAGAATGGGATGCCTGAACGAAATATTATCAACAGAGGCAGTAACAACAATGCGGTTAGAATGCTTTTGGGCGGCAATGGCCGATACAATGTCCATCCAGTGCATCAGCCTTCCGCCCATCAGGTTGTTGAGCGTGTTGGTGTCGTTGGGCAAAACCAGTTCGGTCATACTCACAAATGATTCACGCGGATGCTTCTTTTTTCTTGGCATAATTGATTCATTTAACTACCTGGTCCAGCCTTTTTCGCCAAGCAGCGGCACAAAACTAAAGTAATCGAACTCTTCTTTTGTAAGCCGACCATTCTTTTTCCGTATTCGCACCATACGTTGTTTCTCGCGATTGCCAACCGGAATAACCAGCACGCCATTATCTGCCAATTGGCTGATAAGCGCCTCGGGTACTACCGGAGCACCGGCCGTTACTAAAATTTTATCGAAAGGTGCTTTCGCGGGTAAACCTTTTGAGCCATCACCCAAATAGAACCAGGGTTTATACCCGATGCGGGGTAAAAATGATTTTGCTTTATCGTACAGCTTTTTGTTGTATTCGATGGTATAAACCTGTGCACCCAGTTCAAGCAGGATGCAGGCCTGATAGCCCGACCCTGTACCTATTTCCAGCACCTTGTCGCCCGGCTTGATTTCCAGTTTCTCTGTCTGAAACGCTACCGTATAGGGCTGCGATATGGTTTGCCCTTCGCCAATCGGAAATGCCTTATCCTGATAAGCATGCTCCAGCAGGGCATTATCAAAAAATACGTGCCTGGGCACTTTGCCAATGGCCTGGAGTACATGGGGGTCGGAAATACCCTTTTTTTCAAGAATTTTAACCAGTTTTTTGCGCAGGCCCCGTTGCTTGTAATTATCCTCCAACATGCGGTATTCATGCAAAAAAGGGCATTTTTCGGGGCTAAACAAAGTTTCAGAAATTCTTTAGGAAAATTGAAACCTTACCGCGTACTTTAGGGTTCTCTCATGCACAGTGAATAAGCTTTTTGCCATAGCGTTCACGTGTATTTACCTGCTCCTGTCAGTAGGCGTGGTTAAAACCACTCACTACTGCATGGGGCGGGCAAAATCCGCTGAACTTTTCAGTTTTGAGGCTAAAAAATGCGCCTGCAGTCTGTTTTCACCCGAAAACTCCTGTTGCGATGATAACCACGAAATCTTTAGGCTAAGTGAAAATCAGGTTTTTACATCGCATTTAGCTCATGTTGCACCGGAATTATACCTCCTTGCTGAGCTAAGAGTTCCTGAAGAAATAATAATTAAACCCGCTAAGGCAAGTGTTAATAATTGCTTTAGCGATTACTCACCCCCTCCAAAACCACTTTATAAGGTTAATTGCTCCTTAGTTTTTTATGATGAACCGTGTGCGGCCAGGGCTTAGGTAGCCTCTTAGGTTTTACGGAAGCTATTCGTTTTTACTCATTTTTAACTTTTATTCATCATGAAATCAAATCTTATTTATATCCTTTTACTGTCCTTAGTCACAATTTCTTCCTTTGGTCAGTCGAAATCAAAAGTAGTTACAGCTACAATTAAAGTTTACGGCAACTGCGGCATGTGTAAGGAGCGCATTGAAGGTGTGCTTGACCACAATGGAATAAAGAAAGCCACCTGGGACGTTGCCACTAAAAATCTGCATGTGGTTTATGTTCCCTCTAAAGTCACTGAGCAAAAAATCTGCGAACTGGTTGCTTCAGTCGGGCATGATACAGACACGGTTAAGGCAAAAGATGAAGTGTATGCCGAACTTCCCTTTTGTTGTTTATACAGAGATCACGACCACTCCGGCATACAGGATGGTAAGAAAAGCGATCATTAACAGCTTTACCTATGAGTAAGTTTTTGATCACCATCCTGTTGATGGCCTGTCAATACGCGTACGGCCAGAAACTAATGGGACTGGTTGTAGAGAAGAATACGCAAGGGGCTGATGAGCCCTTGGCCGGAGCCAGTGTGTTTTGGCTCGGCACCACTATCGGAACAACTACGGGTGCCAACGGCATATTTATGATTGAACGTGTGGGTAATCATCAAAAGTTAGTGGTGAGTTATGTGGGCTTTAAATCCGATACGGTTGATGTAACCAATCAAACCAGCGTGAAGATTTACCTTGTTTCTGAACAGGTGCTTGAGGAGATTACGGTTCAAGGATGGCGGCCCGCCAGCGGATTGGATCAGGCCAGAAATATCAATACGGTAATCATGTCGGAAAAAGAGTTGTTCAAAGCAGCCTGTTGTAACCTGTCTGAAAGCTTTGAAACCAATCCCTCGGTGGATGTGGCCTTTACCGATGCCATTACCGGAACTCGACAGATTCAGATGCTCGGTCTTGCCGGTCCTAATACGCTGATCTCTATTGAAAATATGCCGGGGGTTCGCGGGCTTGCTGCCAGCCAGGGCATTCAGTTCATTCCCGGCACCTGGATAAATTCCATTCAGGTAACAAAAGGCGTGGGTTCGGTGGTTAATGGCTATGAAAGCATTGCCGGCCAGATAAACGTTGAGTTAAAAAAGCCCGAAGAAAGCGAAAAGTTTTACCTCAACGGGTATGTTAACCAGGCCGCACGTGCCGAGTTGAACCTGAATTACACCGTACACACAGGGCCAAAATGGGCAACTACTTTTTTGATTCATGGCAGTGCAAGGCCTATGGAGATGGACAGTAATGAGGACTCCTTCCTTGATTTTCCCGTAGGAAGCCAGCTTAACTTTATAAACCGGTGGGTGTATAACAATGGCAAAGGCCTGCTTGGACAAATTGGGATTAAGCTGCTTGGGGATAATAAACTGGGAGGCCAAACCGGCTTTCACCCACCTCACGATAAGTTTACTACCAACCGGTATGGCTTTGAAATAAACACAAAACGATACGAGTTGTGGGGTAAGTTAGGATATCAGTTTCCGGGCAAGCCCTATAAAAGTATCGGTCTGCAGGTTAGCGGAACAGCCCATGATCATGAAAGTTATTATGGCTTTACCGAGCATTTTGCAAACCAAAATTCATTCTATGCTAACCTAATCTATCAGTCCATCGTAAGTAATACCGCGCATAAGTTTAAAGCGGGTTTAAGTTTCTTGTATGATGATGTAGAGGAGAATCTGGCTAACCCGATAGTTGGTGTTAATTACGATGGATTGCCGGCTCCGGGTATGGCTTTTAAAAGAGCCGAAATTGTACCGGGGGCATTTGCCGAATACAATTACGACAATCAGAATAAGTTTTCGCTGATTGCCGGTGTGCGGGTTGACCAGCACAATTTGTTTGGAACCTTTTTTACACCACGCCTGCATATACGGTACAACTTAACCGATTTAACAACGCTGAGAGCATCGGCAGGCAAAGGAATACGGGTGGCCAATATTCTGGCAGAAAATACCGGCATCATGGTTTCTTCCCGTCAATTTGTATTTACCGGCTTGCAAAGCGCGTACGGATATGGTTTTAAACCCGATGAGGCCTGGAATTACGGGGTGAACCTGTCGCAGGATTTTACCATTGATTACCGGAGCGGATCGCTTACGGTGGATTATTTCTTTACCGATTTTCAGAATCAGGTGGTATTGGATTACGACTTCTCGGCAAGACAAGCACGTTTTTTTGGCCTTACCGGCAGGTCATTTTCACACAGTATGCAGGTGCAGGTTGATTACGAATTAATCAGGCGGTTCGATTTACGCCTGGCTTACCGGTGGCTGGATGTTCAGACGGATTATACTGAGGCGCGGCTGGCCCGCCCGCTGATTTCAAAGCATCGCGCGTTTATTAATCTGGCGTATGAAACCAAAAGTAAATGGAAGTTTGATTATACTGTACAATGGCTTGGCCCGCAGCGTATTCCGGATACGTCCGAGAACCCGTCCGAGTACCAGCTCAGTAGTTATTCAACTGATTATTTTTTGATGAATGCACAGGTAACTAAAGATTTCAACGATCGCTGGAGTGTTTACCTTGGTGTTGAGAACCTTAATAACTTTACACTGGCAAACCCGATTGTTGCGGCCGACCAGCCTTTTAGTCCGTACTTTGATTCATCAATGGTTTGGGGACCGATATTCGGACGCATGGCCTATGCCGGCTTTCGTTACCGGATAAAATGATAGCTTATCCCGCAGGCGATGCAGATTATCCGATTATTTGTCCAAGTCTGCGGGATAACCAGCAGCCATCTCAAAATCAGGCTAACCACAAAGTAGCACAGATATGGCATAAAAGTCACAAAGAAAGTGGTTAGTATAAATGTAATTCTCTGTGTTCTTTGAGTGCACTTAGTGACCTTTGTGGTTATGTTTATTTTTGAGATGGCTTATGCTTTAATTTGTTCTCCTTTGTCAGAAGCCAATAAGAACAAAGGGTGCCCAGTAATACGGTGCTGAATAGTGGCTGCTTAGCAAATTAAGTTTTGCCTGGCGCAAAGTTGAACTAAACGGTAGAGAAGGATTTTCCAACAGCAACTTATAAAAATCAGTCATAAGTTGGGCGGTTGATTCATCAGAAACACTCCAGAATGTAACAATAATATTTTTTGCACCGGCATAAACCAATGCGCGCGATAAACCAATTACCCCTTCGCCTTTTGATATTTTGCCCAGCCCGGTTTGGCAAGCCGATAGCGTAACCAGGCTGGCGTTTAACTGCAGGTTATAAATTTCGCCAGAGAACAGGTTGCCATCTTCTGCTTCCGAATCGTTTTGAAGAAATATCCGCGATAGCTCCGGGTTGTTTTCATCCACAATGCCGTGGGTTGCAAAATGCAGCAGATTATAATTTTTAAGTGCTTTGGTTTTTATTGCCGATTCACTGGCCAGGTGATTGGTGAGTAATTCGCAGGAAATTTTTTTAGTTGCGAACAGTTCATTTAGGGTATTTACTTCTGCGGCCGTGCCTGGCAAATCGCTTAAGTTGTCTTTTTCAGGAAAAGTAACCGGGGCGCACAACATGGCCGATTGTATCGGCCCGGGCTTGTCCGATTTTCGTTGTAACATCAGGCCGGTAGAGAATTCATAACGCGTACTGAATTTTTTTACCAGGTAAGGCAGTACCGGATAGGGTTCATCTTCGTTTTTCACTTTCTGTGTTAGTAATGCTTCGAAAGGAATTACACCCATACGGCCGGCCGGAAGTATAATCAGATCGTTTATGTGGCGCGGAAGCCCGGGAATAAGTGTTCGATGAAGCGCGGTAGCCGTTTCGATAAACGAATGTTGATCGCGAAAAAAAATACTGTTACGGTAACCTGTTAAATTTTTGTTATAGGCTGCCGGCAGCGGTTTACTTACAATTCGGAACGACTTTTTAGTGATAACATACGTGTAAAGCCTTGCCCTGCCGTTGTAATCATCAATAAAGTAACTAAGAACAGCTGAATTACCCGGAAGGACAGCCTGTACCTGACTTATAGAAGGTGCGGTAGAATTATATTTCAGGTTAAAATACTCGGGGTATTGATTTTCCAGGTTTTTAATAAAGGCCTGGTAGCTTTGGTTGAGGTGAAAAGCTGTTTCGCGAAGGTATTTCTCTTCATCCTCCGATGGTTTTTGTGCCAGTTTTTGATTGACCAGGGCCAAAGCCGATTTAAGGCCGCGTTCTTCTTCCAGTAACTCTTCGGGAATTCCGGCAAACGACTTGGCATTTGTATCCGAAATGGCATCCAGTAAAACGGCTGCTTTACTTTTTTCGGCAAAATAAAAACTTAATTCACGGTAGTATGATCTTTTACGGAAGGCCACATCACTTAGTTCAAAGGCTATTCGTGCACCATCGGCATACACTTCATTGGCAATAGCACCCAGGGTAATTTTATCCGACTCTTTAATGGTTTGCTGGCGTAGCCGGTCAATAAGGGCATCGCAGTTTTGTAAGTGGGTAATGGCGTTGTTCAAATCGGTTTGTTTTAGAGTTTTGCCGAAATAACGACCTTCAAGCGCCTGTGCCTTATACATGATGGAGTACAGCAACTGGTTGCCGTTATAAAATGTGCTGCCATCCGGATTCTGGTTAACATCGGTACTTTCAAAAGTACTCACGTTGGCAATCAGCGCCTGCTGATAGCTCGCCAGGCCTTCGTTAAAGTTGCCTTGTGTAACCTTTATTTTGCCGATAAGATTATAGGTGGAGGCGATATCCGGATGTTTTCTTCCGTGAGTTTGCTGATAAATAGCCAGAGCTTTCGCGTAAAAGCTGAGGGCTGTGTTTAATTCGCCCATGCTGGCATAGGTTTGCCCCAGGTTCAGCAATACGAAAGCCTGTGAGGGGTGTGGGTTCACGTAAACGGTTTGCCATATCTTAAGGGCATCTTCAAATACAGTAATGGCATCACCATACAGTTTCAAAGACCGGTAGGCAAGGCCCATGTTGGTATTAACAATTGCTGTTTTCGGATGGGTGGCACCGTGCAGCCGGGTGTATAATTCAATCGCTTTGTCAAAATAGTCGAGTGCTTTGTCAACATCAGTCTGACTAAAGGCCATGCCCAGATCGTTGTACGATGCGGCAATCAGTTCATGTGATTCGGGCAACTTATCTAATCGGATGGTAAGTGCCATTTGTAATTGCTCTTCGGCCTGGGCGTACTTACCGGTGGCGGAGTACGCTTGCCCCAGGTATGCCATTGCCCGTGCCTGATAAAGCGGATCCCCGGTTTCATTAAGTGTGATTACGGCATTTTCAAGGAGCTCTAATGCCAAATCACTTCTTCCCTGGTTGAGGTAAAGAAATCCGCGGGTGGATTGAACGATAGCCCCGAGGGCATCGGGTTTATTGGATTTTTCGGCCTGGCTTTGTAGTTGGTCAAGCAGGGCTGTAGCCTGCTCATATCGGCCTAATTGAATAAGTGCTTCAGCCTTTTTATTACCGATAAGGATACTTATTTCGGAGGTACCGCCAGTAAACTTATCAGCAAAAGCAATGGCGTCTTCAAATTTTGAGTCATACAGTAATTCGTCAATTTGCTCTGAAGCGGATTGTGAATTTTGAGCCTGCAGCAAATTTACAACGAACAGGAGAAGCCCAGGAAGTAAGCTGCTGCGTGCCATCAGAATCGGTAAAAATAACTTAATGTGGTAACCATGTTTCGGGTCAGGCCGTCCGGGTTCACATCGCGCTGGGTGATTTTATGACCTACTAAAAGCCGTACACCGGTTTTTACATTAAAACTGTAGCCGGCTGTTACAATTCCCGACAGGGCCATGCCGGTGGTGCCATCGGGTTTTATGCGTGTACCGGATGCCGGGGGGTCTTCAATTTCGTCTCGGGTAATTCTGAATATAGGAAGCAAGCCTGCTGTGAAATTAAATCGTGAGAAGCGGAAGTTGCGTTCAATACGCAGCATAACATCTGTTCCTCTTTTAAGTTTATAGGCTTTGTCGTATTTATGAACATAGTCCACACCTTCACCATTTTTATAAACCGGATCCCAATCGGCCCACTGAAACCTATTTCCATTTTTGTTAAACGGATGTTGAATGCCCGTAGCAAACAGCCATTTACGGCTAACCAACGAAATACCGGCAATGGCATCGTAGGTGCCTAAACTGGTTTGGTAGTACATCGGTAAGGGCAGGTTAAATTTATCGTCTTTCAGGTTGGAATTATTGGATGGTATTTTGCCACCTACCGTAAAACTGATATCGAATTGTTCGGAAGAAAACAGGTTACGGGTTATGCAATACGAAATATCCCCAAGCCCTGCGGTGTTTCCGAAATTCCCGGTAACAGCCTGGTATGGAAGTTTTATCTGAAAAAAGGTTTTGCTGTCAATAATGTTGAAACTCATGTCCAGGTTGGCTACATATACGATGGGTGAAAGGGTGGTGGTGCCCCGGTAAAAACTTACCTCCATGGAACGCAACTTTACAGGTATTTTCTTATTAAACGGCTGGTCGGGTTTCATGGCTCCCATGGTGCAAAATCCGGCATCACTGCAGCCCTGTGTAAGTGCAATACGTAAAGTACTAACCATTATGGAAAACAAAAGTGCGAATCGCATTGCCGGCAGGATATAGCTTTAAAATATGAAATTACTAAATCCACGTTAATAAAAAAGCCTGCAACCGGGCAGGCTTTCTTATAAAAACTTTGATGCTGAATTACATTCCCAGTGACTGATTTTCAATGGAGGCCAGTTCGATGATTTTTTCGTATTCCGAAGGCGACAGATCGTTGTAGAAATAATGTACCGGGTTAATCAGCACACCATTCAGCAATACCTCATAATGCAGGTGCGGAGCAGTTGAAAGCCCTGTATTGCCTACGTAGCCAATTAAATCTCCGCGTTTAACTTTCTGGCCTTTGCGCACGGCAAAATCGTGCATGTGGGCGTACCGGGTCTGGTAGCCAAAGCCATGATCGATGGTAATCATTTTACCATAGCCGCTAAAGCGAATGTCCACTTCTTCCACAACGCCATCGGCTGTAGCATAGATGGGTGTTCCAATGGGCGCGGCAAAATCAATACCGGTATGCATTTTCTTTACTTTGTACACCGGGTGTATGCGCATACCAAAACCTGAAGCCAGCGCGATGAGTTGTTTGTTGGCGATAGGTTGAATGGCGGGGGTAGCAGCAAATTGTTTTTCTTTATTTTCGGCCAGTTCAACAACTTCATCTTGTGATTTTGATTCGATGTACACTTTTCTGCGCAGTAAATCTACGCGCTTACTTAATTCAAGAATAAGATCTTTATGTTCGATCGGTTTGTTAAGGATATCGCTGTACCGTTCAACACCGCCCACACCGGCATTTCGTATTGATTTATCGATAGGTTCGGAGCCTAATACCACGCGGTAAATGTTGTCATCGCGATGCTCCAGTCCCTGTACGGTTTTTTCAAGTTCGTCAACCTGCCTTTTTAAGCTGGCATAATAGTACTCAAGTTCTTTTACTTCGTTTTTCAGGAAGAGTTCTTTGGGTGATTCGAAGTACGTACTGAACATCAGGTATATACCGCTGGCCAGCAACAAGGTAAGGAAGAATAGGCCTAACCCGTTCAGTACGATGTCGCTGGTTTTGGTACGAACTCTCTCGTACTTACAGGTTTCGGTATCGTAGTAGTATTTAATTTTCATAAAGCCTGCAATTATACGGAATGCGGCCTGAATGGCTTAACAACCTCCTCATTGCATTCGATGAACGGTCCTTCCAGCAGGTCAATGCAATAAGGGACCGCTGGGAAAACAGCATTCAGGCACTGCCGGATGGCTTTTGGCTTTCCCGGCAGGTTCAAAATTAGTGATTTTCCACGAATTCCGGCTGTTTGCCTGGAGAGGATGGCTGTGGGCACATATTTCAGGCTTTCTGTGCGCATCAGTTCGCCAAATCCGGGCAGCATTTTTTCACAGACATTTTCAGTGGCTTCGGGGGTCACATCGCGTTTGGCGGGGCCTGTTCCTCCGCAGGTTATTATGAGGCAGCATTGCTTTTTATCAGCCATCTCAATCAGGCATTGCTCAATCAGGTGTTGTTCATCCGGGATAACGGCATACTCTTTTTCCCAAGGGCTTTTTATGTATTCTGTTAATGTCGCAACAATTTCCTTCCCGGGAATATCCTCATAGATGCCCTGGCTGGCCCTGTCGGACACGTTGATGATGCCGATGCGAATGGTCATAAAACCGAATCTGATTTTTTAAGGAGGTGTTGCGGCCGGCCTTTCTTAAATACCTGGCGTCCTTTATTGATGCCTCTTCGTATTTCTTTTTGCTTTTCATTGGGCAACCTGATGATGGATTTGCATTCTTCGGAGCAGCATCCATCAAACTTCTCAGCGCAAGTTTTACATTGGATGAACAGCAAATGACAGCCATCGTTTTTGCAGTTGGTGTGGTCATCGCATGGGGTACCGCACTGGTGGCATGAACTGATTATGTCATCAGTTATTCTTTCGCCTAGGCGCTCATCAAACACAAAGTTTTTCCCTATGAATTTGTTTTCAAGTCCGTGCGCCTTTACCTGACGCGCATATTCAATGATGCCGCCATCCAGTTGGAAAACGTTTTTGAATCCTTTGTGCTTCATCCAGGCGCTGGCCTTTTCGCAGCGGATACCGCCTGTGCAGTACATCAGCAGATTTTTATCCTTATGCTGTGCCATCAAATCTTCGGCTACCTGCAATTCTTCCCGAAAGGTATCGACATCGGGGCAGATGGCGTTTTTAAAATGACCTACCTCACTTTCGTAATGGTTGCGCATGTCGATGATAATCGTGTTCGGATCATCAGCCAATTTATTAAACTCAGCCGCAGAAACATGTTTACCACAGTTGGTTACATCAAAGGAGGAGTCGTCCAGTCCATCGGCAACAATTTTTTTTCTGACTAAAATTTTCAGTTTAAAAAATGATTTTCCGTTGTCATCCACAGCAATATTTAATCGTGTCCCATTCAAAAATGAAATGGAGTAGAGGGCTTCGCGGAAGGTGTTTAGGTTGTTGGCAGGTACACTGATTTGGGCGTTAATTCCTTCGGGTGCCACATAAATGCGACCCAGTACACCCATGTTGCTAAACATTTTATACAGGTCATCGCGAAAAACTTTGGGATCGGCCAGGTGATGATACTTGTAAAACGACAGCGTAGTGCGGTCAATTCGGGGTGCTGAGTGAAGCTGCTCCTTGAGCAACCTTCCCTCAATTCGGTTATACAAAGTCATTAGTGTTTTTTGCAGGAAAACCTAACGGGCACAAAGATACGATTTCTTGACTGAGTGATGAAACGAAAGATTAGCGTGGCTCCAGTTGTCCTTTAATGAGCAAGTTATACTCTGCGCAAGTCAGAAATCCATGCTTGTCGCAATACGGGCACGTTTTGTATTGATTTTCGAAAGCGCCCTTGCGAATAAGTACGGTAGTACCTTTGCAAACCGGACAGGTAACTTTGCCTGCCGGGCCACAGTCAATTTCATATTCAGATGACAGAATTTCTTTTACTTTAGCGGTATTCCTGGTTTGCTCTTTTACAATTTCGGTTTCAGCTTTCTTAAGTAAATTCACGGCCTCGGTATAAAATTGGCCGGTTACCCCTTTTAATTGAATGTACTTGTTCAGCCAGTCAATACTTTGTTTAAACTTGTTGAGGTAGAACGAATTTTTACCAAAGTAAAAGGTCAGGTCTGAGGGGATGCTTTTTATGTTGTTTAGCACATAAATCAGTTTTTGATCGGCAACTTCGTATCGTCCTTCCTCCATCATCACAACAGCCGAATCCATCACCCGAAGTAAATCGGCACGTTTGCGTTGCTCCAGTTGAATGCGGTATTCTTCGGCTGCACTACGGTCTTGTGCCGGTGCATCAGAAAATAATAAAGCAACGATAAAAACCAATGTGTAACGTACAGTCATAGTCATCAGGTAAATCGGTCTTTAGTTATCCCTAACCAGCTTAACGGGGCATTGCAAAAAATATCTTCCTTAACCGACTTATCGATGTTCATTTCTTCAATAAACCGGCCAATTTCCAGGTCGCCAAGCGGGAAGGGGTAATCCGAGCCCAATGTAATGTGTTTTGAGCCTTGCAATTTTAATACATATTCAAGCATCATGGCATCGTGCGTAATGCAATCAACCCAGAATTTACCTAAATAATTTCGCGGGTTAACCGGATTATCAATAGCCACCAGATCGGGGCGGCAGATAAAGCCGTGTTCAATCCGTCCGATGGTTCCCAAAAAAGATCCTCCTGCATGTGCAAAGTTTACCCTGAGTTTTGGTAACCTTTCAAAGATTCCTCCGAAGATCATGGAACAGATTGCCCGGGAAGTTTCGGCCGGCATGCCCACCAGCCAGGGCAGCCAATAGCGTTGCATACTTTTCATGCCCATCATATTCCAGGGGTGCACCAGCACGGCCATGCTTAGTTTTTCGCATGCTTCGAAAACAGGGAAGAAGCGATCCTCGTTCAGGTTCAGGTCGTTGATGTTTGAGCCGATCTGAATTCCGAGTAATCCGATTTTTTTACAACGTTCAAGTTCCTGAATAGCCAGTTCGGTGTCTTGCATGGGTATAGTACCCAGGCCTACATAATGCTTTGGATATTTTTCAGTAAGGTCAGCGATCTGGTCATTTAAGAACTTCGATACGTCCAGGCAATCCATCGGCTTGGCCCAGTACGAAAACATAACAGGTATTGTGCACACTACCTGGACCTGCGTATTGAATTGGGCATACTCATCAATTCTTAATTTCGGGTTCCAGGCATTTTCTTTTATCTCGCGGAAGAACTGGTTGCCCCGCATCATTTTGGCAAAGCCTTTTTTATGATGCTGTAAGTAGATGAAATCGCCATACCCGAATTTCTCAGCCCAGTTGGGCAGCTTTTTAGGGATGATGTGCGTATGGGTATCGATTTTGAGCATGGATTGACCGAACAATCCTGCAATATCGGAGATTTAGAAGATAATTCAGCGGTGACTAAAGGATTACAAACTCCACCCGTTGCGATACACTCTCTTAACAAAACTATTAGCTTCATCAAAGTTTGTAATCTTCATGCTCTTCCAGTCCCACAAAAGTTTTTTCCGTCCGGGGTAAGTATTCTGTCCCTTATCATTTTTAACCCGCAAACCATAACTGCGGATAGCCAGATTACCCATCAGAATGGCTTCGGTCATCGGGCCGGCAAAATCGAAAGGTGAGCTGAGTTCAGTTTTTCCATAGCCCTTCATGCAGGCATTAACCCATTGTACATAGTGACCTTCTTTAACGCGCGGAATGGATTCTTTAATGTTGAGGTCTTTCATTTTTGTTGTTGGCAAAAGCCGGGGATTTGCTCCATAGCAGTCGAACATAAGTTTGCCTTTGGTGCCCACCATTATCAGTCCGCCATCCCAGTTGCCCATCGGCTCATCGGGTAAGAGTTCTTCGGGTCGTTCGGGCAATACACCGCCATCCATCCAGGTTACTTTAATATCCGGCTTGCCATTTTTTCCGGGAAATTTCAGGTGAACGATAGAAGAGGGCGGACAACTGTCGGGGAAATAACCCTCCTGGAAAAATCCGGTCCATACCGTTCCGGTGCTGCACTCAACTTCTGAAGGATAATCAATCGGTAAAATTCTGAAGGCAGGATCCAGAATATGGCAGGCCATATCGCCCAATGCGCCCGTTCCAAAATTCCACCAGCCGCGCCAGTTAAACGGATGATAAGCGGGGTTATAGTCAATCGCATCAGCCGGGCCGAGCCACAGATCCCAATCCAGTTCGGCAGGTATTTGGTGATTACCTGATGGGGTGGGAATTCCCTGTGGCCAAACAGGCCGGTTCGTCCAGGCGTAAACGCGGGTAACATCACCAATCAAACCAGCCTGGTAAATTTCTTTTCCTTTACGAACGCCTTCTCCTGAGCCGCCCTGGTTACCCATTTGAGTGACTACTTTGTATTTTCCTGCTGCCTCGGCCAGTGTTCGTGCTTCGTGTATACTCCACGTGAGTGGTTTTTGAACGTACACGTGTTTACCGCGTTGCATGGCATTAAGGGCTGCAACGGCATGGGTATGGTCGGGTGTAGAGATGGTAACTGCATCAATGCCTTTTTCCTCTTTATCGAGCATAACACGGAAGTCCTTATAATACTTCGCTTGCGGAAAATTATCCTTTGATTTCACCGCCTGGCGGTCGTCCACATCGCAGAGAAAGACCACTTTTACGTTCGGGCTTTTAGCACATTCCGTCAGGTCGGAAGTACCCTTGCCGCCCACACCGATTCCGGCTAAATAGAGTGTATCGCTTGGCGGAATAAAACCATTACCACCCAGTACAAAACGAGGAACTATAGTAAAAGCTGCTGCTGCTCCCGCCTGTTGAATAAACTTTCTGCGTGATACCATAAATCTTATGAGTTAAATTTTACACTTTCGGTAAGTTCGCGATCCGAATAGTTAAGTCCGTACTGATCGAGTACCTCCTGTGGTACGCCATCCCATTGATTGGGCCGGTTGCCGGCATACCCCAAATCTTTCAATCCGATTTCGCTGGTAAAAAACCCGGTAGCGGTTAAATCGCGTAGCAAGTTGAAAAAAGTTACTCCTTGTTTCATTTCGGGTTTAGCGGTTGATGGGTAGGCAATGTCATCAATAATACCCAATTGATTCTGCGGTGAGCACTCAATAAAGTTTTTGTTGAATCGCTTTAAACACTGAACATCAAGCCACTTAAGTCCACCGCGAAGCGGCAGCTGATGGCGCGGCATATCCTTTACAATAAATTCAATGAAATCGTGAACGCCTGCATCGGTAGCGCTGCCACTGGTTTCATCTTTTGGTATGATGATATCGATTAATACTTTGATTGTATTCATTTCATGGTCATCAAAGAATTTGTCAGCTAACAGTTTTTCATCGCGCACCTGTTCAAAGGGATGCCTGTCAATTCCGGATGTTTTTACCGGAATTGATGCTGTTTCTTTTTTATCAGTGTCGCACGACTGCAGCAGCACA
This sequence comes from Flammeovirgaceae bacterium, assembly GCA_015180985.1. Lineage (NCBI taxonomy): Bacteria > Pseudomonadati > Bacteroidota > Cytophagia > Cytophagales > Flammeovirgaceae > Flammeovirgaceae bacterium. Next base: position 2,818,995 of record CP054185.1, on the reverse strand, counting down.
CCGGATGATATGGCCGTTAAGGCTATTGCTTTGAGAGACTCTCTTCTCTTCATATGTTCTGTTGTTTAAACTGCTCAATAATATAATCAGATGCTCTCCAGGATAATGCGAGTATGGTCCATGTTGGATTTTTATCAGCCTGTGAAACAAACGGCCCGCCATCTACAACAAAAAGATTTTTACAATCGTGGGCCTGGTTAAATTTATTGACCACCGAACGTTTTGGATCATTCCCCATGCGTGTTGTTCCCACTTCGTGAATGATTCTTCCGGGTGTTTCCAGTCCGTAATTTGTTTCAGGGCCGGCAACTCCCCAGGTAATCACTGCGCCCATGTTGTGCATCAGTTCCTGAAAGGTTTCCTGCATGTGTTTGGCCTGTTTTATTTCGTGGTCACTCCATTTATAATGGAAGCGTAAAACAGGAATACCGTATTTATCGACTACACCATTCGGGTCAATTTCGCAATAGTTACTTTCCAGGGCGATTGCTTCACCCCGGCCGGCCATACCTACCGATGCGCCCCAGTAATAGCGGTAGTCATCTTTCAAAGATGTACCATAACCACCACCTGTTTTCTGGTTTCCGTTTCTATCGGGAAAGCGACCGTTCAATCCCTGAATACCAAAACCGAATCCGTAACCGGGCATGCCCATGCCGCCCCAGTATTCAATGTGGTATCCTCTTGGAAAATCCAGTTTCTTATTGTCTAACCACCAAGGTGTGTAGACGTGCATGCCGCCCACACCGTCTTCGTTGTATCGTTTGCGGCCAAATAGTTGCGGCAGCACACCGCCAATAGCTGCACCGGTTGAGTCATGCAAATATTTTCCAACCACATTGCTGGAGTTTGCCAGGCCGCTAGGATGTGCTTTTGATTTTGAATTCAGCAGCAACCGGGCCGACTCGCATGCGCTGGCGGCCAACACCACAACTTTTGCTTTTACCTGGTATTCCTGCAAATCATCTTTTGCTACGTATGAAACGCCAGTGGCTTTTCCGTTTTCATCGGTTAGTACTTCGCGCACCATGGCATTAACGATCACATCCAGGTTATTGGTTTTTGCAGCCGGTTTAATGAGGCAGGATGAGGATGAAAAATCACCATATACAGTGCAACCTCTGTTGCATTGTGCACAATAAAAGCATGCGCCACGGTCGTCATTAATTTTTTTGGTGAGAATCGATAGGCGTGAGGGAATAACCGGAATGTTCTGCTTTTTTGCGCCCTCTTTTATAATGAGTTCATGCAGCCTGGGCTTTGGTGGAGGAAGAAATTTTCCATCGGGCTCGTTAGGGATTCCTTCTTTGCTTCCGAATACTCCAATAAGTTCATCTACCTTATCATAATACGGGGCAACATCTTCATAACCGATTGGCCAGTCTTCACCCAGCCCATCATGACTTTTTCCTTTGAAATCTTTCGGGCCAAACCGAAGTGAAATTCTTCCCCAGTGGTTGGTTCTTCCGCCCAGCATGCGTGAACGAAACCAGTCGAATTGTGTTCCAGGCACCCGCGTGTACGGCTCACCTTCCATTTCCCAGCCACCGTAGGCAGCATCGAAATCACCAAACGGCCGGAAGGTGGTACCGGCACCTCTGCGCAGCGATTCCCAGGGCCATTTTAATTGGGTTACATTTTTTGCAGGATCGTACCAGGGCCCGGCTTCCAGTACACAAACTTTTAAACCGGCTTGTGTAAGCACATAGGCGGCCATGCCGCCTCCGGCACCAGACCCGACAATGCAGACATCGTACACGGTACTGTTCTCTTTAATCTGAAAAGGCATGAGAAGATTTTATGAGTTCGCTAAATGTAAAATTTTCTTTTAAGTTTAAAAACCGCTTTTTGCCTGATGGACTGTTTTATGAGACGTTTCTTCATTGCCACTTTATTACTCATGGCCGGTTGCTCACCACCTCAACTAAAACCGTTTGGAGCTGTGCCTTCTGTAAGCCAGTTAAACTGGCACGAACTTGAGTATTACATGTTTATTCATTTCGGGCCGAACACTTTTACCAATGTTGAATGGGGGCATGGCCATGAGGATCCGAAAGTTTTTAATCCTACCCAACTGGATTGCAGGCAGTGGGCAGCAACTGCAAAACTGGCCGGAATGAAAGGAATTATTATTACAGCCAAGCACCACGATGGATTTTGTTTGTGGCCGAGTAAATTCAGCACGCATACCGTTCGCGAAAGTTTATGGAAAAACGGAGAAGGCGATGTGTTGCGCGAGCTTTCGGATGCCTGCCGGGAGTATGGATTGAAGTTTGGGGTTTATCTTTCTCCGTGGGACCGCAATCATCCGGCTTACGGAACGCCTGAATACAACCAGGTTTTTGTGAATATGTTAGGAGAAGTGCTTACCAATTATGGTGAGGTTTTTGAACAATGGTTTGATGGTGCAAACGGGGAAGGGCCAAATGGTAAAAAGCAGGAATATGACTGGCCATTATTTAATGGTACAGTGTATAAACATCAACCGAATGCTATCATTTTCAGTGATGCAGGTCCGGGCTGCCGGTGGGTTGGCAATGAAAAGGGTTTTGCAGGGATCACCAACTGGAACACGCTGAATGTTGAAAAAGTCTATCCCGGTTACCCGGATTATCATGAGCTAACCGAAGGCCATGAAAATGGCACGCATTGGGTGCCTGCCGAATGTGATGTGTCGATACGCCCGGGTTGGTTTTACAGTCCGGATACGGACAGCAAAGTGAAATCATTGGAGGAGTTGGTTGATATTTACTACGGTTCGGTTGGCCGGGGGGCTAGCTTACTGTTGAATGTGCCGGTGGACAGGAGAGGGTTGATTCCGTATGCTGACTCGGTACGGCTGATGGAATTGGCTGAGGTGATCAATAAATCTTTTAAAGAAAATTTAGCAATAAAAGCCAACACGAGTGCATCCACTACTCTCGGAAATTATAGGGTGAGCAATTTAATTGATGAGAATGCCCGTTCGTACTGGGCGTCAGTTGATGTTTTATCTGAAATAGAACTTGAGTTTAAAGAGCCGGTAATGTTTAACAGGATTATTCTTCAGGAAGGCATTGAGTTTGGCCAACGGGTAAAGAAATTTGCCGTTGATGTTTTGAAAGATGGCCGTTATGAAGAGATTGATCGTCACACAACAATCGGCTATAAACGAATATTACAATTGAATAATACTTCTACATCTAAAATCAGGGTGAGAATACTCGAATCTAAATCACCTCCGGTGTTAGCCGAAGTAAAGCTGTATTACTTTAAGGACTGAATGCAGTTGGCACCCAGGTGTATCTTACCTATTTAAGGCCCAACATACATTTTGATCCATCCATAATCAATCGCTGCCATTTATTCCTTAGTTCTTTATCGCTAAGGCTCCTGGAACCACCGTGCAGATCCGGATACCGGAGGTCGGTTACTTTATAAGCCGCCATTTTTTGCAGGTGTTCCGGTGTAACTTCCATTTTCAGAAAATAGGTTGAATAAACAAGATTATCGGATTCAGACATGGTCATGCTGGCAACTGTAGATTTGCTATCGTTTATTGTCTTCAGTTCTATAACCTCTCCGTTTTCTAATTTGAGCAGAACCTCCGATCCTTTTGGTACGGTGTATTCAACGGCAATAAGTTCGGACGTTCTGAATTCCATTATGTTTACTTTGTTTCTGGATTCAAAAAAGATTGTGCGCATTCCACGGGGCCGCCATTCAAAAGTAGAAACTGACTCGTTGGTAAAGGCATCTACCCTCTTTTCACATCGTTGACCCAATACATTTTCAACGGTAAAAAAAATGACAATAAGTGATAGTAAGTACTTCATGTTCTGATTTCAGTTTGGTTACAGCTAAGATACTTTCTGTAACGCTTTTTTCCTAACTGAAATCAGCCGAATTCAAATATGGAATAAGGCTAAGTACTATTTGCTGGAGTCTTCTATTCTCCCTTTTTGCGTTTCACGCGCCTGTCGGTTCGTTTTTGTTTGCGGTCAATCCGGTCGCCCCGCCTTTCAACGCGGTTGTCAACACGTCCGTAACCATTGGGGTTGCGCTTCTCAATACGTTCCTGGCGATTTTGGTTTACGTTTTCACGCTTTTGCAAATTCTTCTGGCGTATGTTTTGGTCAGACTGAGCCATAGCAGTGTTGGCAGTGATTAGAAATAGTGCAAAAAGGCTGATTAAAATCCTGGCTTTCATTGTAGTTGTGTTTTAACGCTGTCTTTGATTGAACTCACCCGAAAAGGTTTAATCAGCGATGTGTTTTTTCTTTGGCACCGGATCATACCCACTTGTTCCCCACGGGTGGCATCGTGCTATACGCTTCATGCCCAGCCAAATACCTTTTAAAGCGCCCCATTCCTGTATGGCTTCGATGGTGTATTGCGAACAGGTAGGTGTATGCCGGCAATGCGCACCCAACAGGGGAGAAATGCTGAGCTGGTAAAAGCGGATGGGGAGGATGAGAATTTTTTTTAACATAGCTAAGCTACAAGCCTCAAGCTGTCAGCTTCGAGTCACAAGCTCGAGGCTTGTAGCTCGCAGCTAACAGCTTGCAGCTATTCAATCGTGTAACTGATTTCCCCATCTTTCCCATCCATTAACTGAACACCCAGGGCTTTCAAATCATCCCTGATTTTATCGGACAGAGCATAATTCCGGTCGGTGCGGGCTTTTTTGCGGAGTTCAATCATCACCCGGATAACACCATCCAGCAACTCCTGGTTCTGGCTGCCTTCTTCCTGCAAGCCCAATACGTCTTCCATAAACGTAATGTAACCCGACTTGAATTTTTGGAAGGTATCCGAATCAAGGTCGGTTAATTTGTAATTACCTGATTTAATGTCGTTGATTCGGGATGACATCTCAAACAATACAGCAAGCGTTTTTGCTGTATTGAAATCATCGCTCATGTTCTGGTAAGCTTCATCAATCAGCTTTAACAACTCTTCATTTTGTTTGCCTGACCCACCCGGGTGATCAATTTTTTTAATTGTACTCAGTGCGTTACTCAGTTTCTTGTATCCCTTCTCTGCGGCCTGCAGGGCTTCGTTCGAAAAATCAAGGGTGCTGGAGTAATGCGATTGCAACATAAAAAAACGTACAGCCATGGGACTGTAGGCTTTTGCCAGCAGGGGATGCGAGCCTGTGAATAATTCGCGCGGCAAAAACGAGTTGCCTTTCGACTTGCTCATCTTCTCACCGTTTACGGTAAGCATGTTGGCGTGCATCCAGTAGCGCACCGGTGCTTTTCCGTAAGCGCCTATACTTTGAGCGATCTCACATTCGTGGTGCGGAAATTTTAAATCCATTCCACCGCCATGAATATCAAATTGTTCACCCAGGTATTTTGTTCCCATGGCCGAGCACTCCAAATGCCAGCCGGGTATGCCTTCGCCCCAGGGTGAGGGCCAACGCTGGATGTGATTTGGCGATACGGCCTTCCAGATGGCAAAGTCAACGGCATGTCGTTTTTCATCCTGCCTGTCCAGTTCGCGTGTGCCTTCCAGTAGTTCATCAATATTGCGGCCGCTGAGTTCTCCGTACTTATACTTTTCCATGAACTTGCGCACATCGAAATACACCGAGCCGTTTACCGCGTAGGCATAGCCGTTTGCTAAAATTTTCTTCACCATCTCAATCTGCTCAACAATGTGCCCGGTTGCGGTGGGCTCAATAGAGGGCGGAAGGATGTTGAATATCCGGCATACTTCATGGAAACTGAAGGTGTACTTTTGAACAATTTCCATGGGCTCCAGTTGTTCAAGCTTGGCGCTTTCTTCAATGCGGTCAACCCCTTCACCGGCATCGTTGGTCAGGTGGCCGGCATCGGTAATGTTGCGCACGTAGCGGACTTTGTAGCCGATGTGTGTTAAGTAGCGGTACACCACATCAAAAGCTGTAAAGGTGCGCAGGTTGCCCAGGTGTACTTCATTATATACGGTAGGTCCGCAGGAGTACAGTCCAACAAAAGGCGATTTCAGCGGAATGAATACTTCTTTCTTGCCCGAAAGCGAATTGGTTATGGAAACCGGGTATTTTTCAAACAAAGTCATAATACAAAAGTCGGAGCGAAACTACTAAAAAGTGAATAGTTGATGGTTGTTGGTTGTTGGTTTTTCGTAATAAACTTTACTGGCTAACAAACTCCGGAACATGGATGGTTGTTCCCAGTTGTTCATTGATTTTCGGGATGAGGTACCGGCAAAGTTCGGGTGAGTGAAGTTCTTCATGCTGGTGCATAAAAAAGTACATGGATTCAATGCCTTGCTGAGCCCACGCTTTCATCCGGTTGATCCAGTCATCACAGCGCGTGTAGTCTGTGGGGTGGAGCCCATTACCGACAAAGCGGATAAATGCCGATGGTGTGGTAAGCCGCATGTGCAGGCAATCCCTGCGGCCGGAAGCATCGGTAATAATGGAGCCCGATTGGTTCCGTTCGAGCATGGTGAAAACAGCTTCAAACGCTTCCGGGTTGGCGAACCAGTCTTTATGACGCAACTCGGTATAGAGTTCAATGTCTTTGGGAAGGGACTGGATAAAAGTTTCAAGGACCTCCAGCGTTTTAGGTCCCATGCCCGGGTGCGGCATCAGGAAAACCGGGCCAAGATTTTTTTCAAAGCCGGAGATGCCGTCTAAAAAACGATCGGTTAGTTCATCAACATCTTTTAATCGTTTGATGTGCGTAATCTGGTCAACAAACTTGGGGCAAAACTTAAAATCATCGCCTACTTTGCTTTTCCACCCGCTGGTTTGCTTGCGTGTGGGCATGCGGTAAAAGGTGGCATTTAACTCAATGCAGTTGAATTGTCGCGCATAATGTTCAAGGAAATCACCAGCCTTTGTTCCCTTGGGATAAATTTTGCCAACCCAGTCGGGCCGGCCCCATTTGGCGCACCCGACAAAAACAGTGGACTTAGATTTTTTCTTCTGATTTTTAAGGATGGCTGTAGTTCCGGGATGATCGGGTGGGAGGGTGAAATCTGTTTTTTCTAACTCATCAGAAGAAACGCGGCCGAATTCCATTGTTCAATTTTCAATTAGCCAATGTATCAATTAGCCGATGGGTCTCCAAATTGGCTAATTGAAAATTGAATCATTGTTTTCTCATCCTCTTTATCTCTTTCTGTATTTCCTTCTCTTCCCATTCATCGCCAAACACGATGTTTTTCCGGAACAGGCTCATGCCGTGGAAGAAAATACCGATGCCCCAGCCAAGCCATACCCATTGTACCCACCAGCCACCCGGGTTAGAGTACCAATTGATAAAAGTTAGGAATAAGCCAATGGTTAAATAACTTAGCAGGTGGCTGTAAAATTCTTTCTTGCGCTTTACCCGTTTGCGTGCTTCGCGGTAAAGTTTGTCATCGGTGTTGTTCATATGAATGGGGTTTATGTGTATGAATATTTTTAATCCACGATCGATGGTTTTTTATAAAGATAAAGATTCCCACAGCAGTTATGGTAACGGAAGCAGTAACCACCATGGCAGCGAAAGGTAGGCCCGGGATGCGCACAATGATTTCTGATGCAAAGGCTGCGTACAGCCCGATGACGGAATAGTACATCCAGGTTAAGTGGCGCATCAACCACTTGCCTGATGGCTGCCGGTTAATCAACGGTAATATTCCCATCAATAGCGTTAACATACTCACCAATGCCGCAACATGAAAGGGCCCAAACCGCCCGAATAGCTGATATAATCCAAAGGCGGTGCCGTTTAGTATGAGCATCGAAGCAACATACCAGTAACCGGTAATACGATGCGACCGTGTTCCTTTCGTGCTGAAGAGAACGACTGTTCCTGTGATTAGCGCCATGATTGCACTGAATAAATGAATGAGTCCTGTAGGACTGTGTACTAATGAATTCATTTTTCAAGTTTGGTTAAAGTCATTTCAATAAACGGAAACCAGGTATTGCCATCAGGTGAATATTCTCCTTTTTCAAACCATAATTTTTTCTGCGGGTTCAGAACGAGATCATAGCGGATTTTGGCTTTGGTTGGTAAGTCAAATCCCCATTCAAAGTGGTTTTCTTCAATGATTTTAAAGTAGGCATCAGTCTGGTTACCGTCCATTACATAAGATTTGAATACGTATTCTTTGGTTTGCTGATTGAATGAAAGTATGGCGAGCGCGTTGAATGATATCGAATTGTCAACTGTATTTCTTCCGATACCCTCAATCAGTAATACAGTTCCATCCAGTTTAAATTGGACGTCTTCCTCCTGGTTTACTTTGAGCAACGTTCCGTTTGGTTGCCTGATGGCGGCCACACCCCGCCACTTGCCGGCCATGAAGGCCAGCTTTTGCATTTCCTGCTTTAAACCTTCGGGTGCGGTTCCCTGGGCTTTTGCCAGCAACGTTCCCAGAAAAGTGATGGCAATGATAATCAGTGATTTCATAGGTAGTATTTATTTGTTGTTTCTAAGAAAATTGTCCAGCTGTTCAAAGAACCACATCGGATCATCATACATGATGAAGTGTTTTGCGGTATCGGTTAACCGGATGGTTACGTTTTTTACTTTCTGATATTGGTCGGAGAAATTTTTCAACGTGCTCTCATGGGTTGCACCATAGCTTTTGTAGGCTATCCATGCACCTAAGACGGTTACGGGCACTTTGATGGCGGCAACATCATTCCGCAAGTCGATGGTGTGCAGTTCGTACAGGGCTTGCGCCACTGTAGGTGCGTGCGATTCAATGCCCCAGCGGCCAATCAATTCAAGTTTATCGGGTGCGGTGGCCATGCTGCTCAGGTAATATTGCTGACTTTGTTTGGTTTGTTCAGGTGTTGCGTTCTTCATCATGTCGCGCATGCTGGCGGCCATGGGTTTTATAGACTCCACAGTAGCGGAAGGATTTTGAATAGCCGGCAGAAAGGGGAGCGCATCAACAATGAAATTTGCACCAACTAAGTCCGGTTCGGTTGCGCTAATCCACAAGCTTAAAAAACCACCCAAACTATGACCAATCAGGATTGGCTGCTTTAGTTTGTTGTCTTTGATGTACCTAATCAATTCATCACGCATGGTTTTCAGATACTCACTGGTTTCAATGGCGGGCGTTCCGGCAAAACCTGGAAGTGAAATCACATGCAAGGTGTAGTTGGTTTTATACCGGGCTATGGTTTCATTCCACACTTCACCCGGGCTGGTAAGCCCGGGAATAAGAATGATGTGCTGTTTTCCTTTTCCAACTTTTTCAACTTTAAATGGCGGACGGGCAGTTGCTTCTGATTGAAGCATGCAGAGGGCGATTATACAGGTAATCAAGCCGGCTATGAGGTAGATTTTCTTTGTTTTTGTTCTCATTATTAAACTGGTTTATTTTATAAACTAAATGGGTAAAAAAATTATGGTTTGATGTATTGCTTCAGTGCATTTACATAGTCTTCAAAAGCTTTCATCCCCTTTTTTGTCACTTTGCACGTAGTCAGCGGTTTTTTTCCTTTAAATGATTTTTCAATGGTTATATAACCTGCTTCCGAAAGTTTATCCAATTGCACACTTAAGTTTCCGGCCGTTGAGTTTGTTTTTTCTTTCAGAAAGGTAAACTCAGCTGACTCCACACTCATCAGTAAGGACATGACGCCCAGTCGTAATTGTGAATGCAGCAACGGATCAAGTTCTTTAAACATTGTTCTCCCGCTGATTTTTTAACATGTAACCCGGAATTAAATAGCCCAGCAAAACAGCCAAGCCGCCAATCAGAATTTGCTCGGTGGGATTGACCAGGTAACAGGCAATGCCTGCTAACCAAAATGTTATGCCACCAAGTATGAGCGGCCTGAATCGAAGAATGATTCCCGAAAGGAAAGTAGCTGAGCCTATGGGCATCATAACAATGGCGTTAATCATCCAGTTTAATTGGGCTCCAAAAAACCAAACCGGCAAAATACTGATGGCCATGGTAATCCAGAGCCACTTATTTATCTCGTCAAGATGTGTAGTAGCGCCTTTTTGCTTTTGTTGCTTATTGGCATAGATCACAGTGGCAATCCAGGCCGGTACAACAAGTATCCAAACAAAGGGTGCGTATTGTGGAAAACTTGAAAATTTAAAAATCCCATACATGCTGAAATTGCAGATGGCAATGACCCAGCCCCACAATAAAAAGTAAAAGCTGCTGCGTCCGATGTTTCCCTTGGCTTGGTTGATCATAGCGGCAATCAGTTCCAGGCTTTCTTGCGGCTTCAGGTTGTCGTTTTTGGTTTCCATATACGGCATTAACGATACAAACATAAAATAGTTTATATTATAAACCAAATATTAAAATTTTGTTTGATTTTAGGCCAAAATCGCATGTTTACGGTAATAAAAATGCATTTGTTTGGGCTGGTATAATCCGCTACTTTCGGAAACCACATCTAAACCCGATTAACCTATGACGCGGATTTTTACCTTCTTCCTGTTGTGCTCATCGCTGTTGCTTTATTCCCAACCGGAAGTGCAGCGGCTTGAAAAACTTAAAACGGAAGCTGTTGCTGAAGTTGAAAAACTTGCCCCGCTTGGCCAGCAAATAAACGATATGCTTTTCAGTTTTGCCGAGCTTGGCTTCCAAGAATTTGAAACCTTTAATTACCTCACCACACTGCTGGAGAAAAACGGGTTTAACGTGCAGAAGGGGATAGCCGGTGTGCCCACGGCATGGATTGCCACCTGGGGTTCCGGCAAGCCATTAATCGCATTAGGTTCAGATGTGGATTGTATTCCCAAAGCTTCGCAAAAACCTGGTGTAGCCTACCATGATCCATTAGTCGAAGGTGCACCCGGCCATGGTGAAGGGCATAACTCCGGCCAGGCCGTTAACATTATCGCTGCACTGGCGCTCAAAAAAATAATGGAGCGCGAAAAAATTTCAGGAACATTGATGTTGTGGCCCGGCATTGCCGAGGAGTTGGTGGGTACAAAAGCGTATTACGTGCGTGCGGGATATTTCAAAGATGTTGACGCCTGTATTTTCACTCACGTTGGCAACAACCTGGGCGTTTCATATGGCGATTCGGGTATGAACGGATTGGTTTCTGTTCGCTTTAATTTTGAAGGATCAGCTGCTCATGCCGCGGGCGCACCGTGGCGGGGGCGAAGTGCGCTTGATGCTGTGGAGTTAATGAACATAGGCTGGAACTTCAGGCGTGAGCACCTGGAACTTACCCAGCGATCGCACTACGTTATTTCCGATGGAGGCGATCAGCCGAATGTTGTTCCCTCTAAAGCATCGGTATGGTATTATTTCCGCGAGCGCACCTATCCGGATATCAAAAAATTGTTCGACACCGGTGTAAAGATTGCCGAAGGTGCGGCCATGATGACGGACACAAAGTTTACCTACGAAATTCTTGGCTCGGCATGGCCCGGTCATTTTAACAAACCGCTGGCCGAAGCGATGTACGAAAACATCAAGAAAGTTGGTCTGCCAAAATGGTCGGCCGAAGACCAACTGTTGGCCAAAGCGGTACAGCTGGAAATGAAAGCACCTAAAGTGGAAGGCCTGGCGGTAAAACTGGATACGCTTGGCCTTCCAAGTCCTACCGGGTCAATCAACATTATGGGGCGCCAGCTTATGGCCATGGGCGGTGGTTCTGATGACATTGCCGACATTAGTTGGTCGTTGCCTACAATCGTTCTTCGTTACCCATCGAATATCCCCGGCTTGCCGGGTCATCATTGGAGTAATGCCATTACCATGGCCACGCCCATTGCACACAAAGGAATTCTTTACGGAGCGAGGGCCGAAGCGATGACGCTGCTCGATATGTTATTGAAGCCCGAAATCATAGCCAATGCGTGGACGTATTATAAAAACGAGCAAACTAAAGAAATCCAGTATACACCACTGGTAGGAGAAAAAGACAATCCAGCCATTTACCTGAACCAGAAAATCATGGAAGAATACAAGCCCAAACTCAAGCCGCTGTATTACAATCCGGCAAAATATAAAACCTATCTTGATCAATTGGGTATTCAATATCCTACCTTGCGGCCTGACCAGAAAGACGCACTTCAAAGATTAGAGTCGAAGAGATAGCATGTTTACCGGTATTATTGAAGCCTTAGGAAGAGTTGAGCGGATTGTTACCGATCAAACCAACAAACATTTTTGTATCAGTAGCCCGATCTCCCAAGAATTAAGAACTGATCAAAGTGTTTCACATAATGGGGTGTGCCTTACGGTAACGAAGGCCGAAGGTGGTAAACATTGGGTTACCGCAGTGGATGAAACATTAAAGAAATCAACACTGGGTCTATGGAAAGAGGGAAGCCTTATTAACCTTGAGCGATGCATGGTAGCCAATGGCCGCTTCGATGGCCACATTGTTCAGGGGCATGTTGACCAGGTAGGTACTTGCGTGCGCGTTCAGGAAGTTGGGGGCAGTTGGTTGTTTGACTTTGAGTATGACTCCGCAACAGGAAACATTACGGTTGAAAAAGGCTCCATTAGTGTTGACGGGGTTAGCCTAACCTGCTTTAATACTAAAGCGAATGGCTTTAGGGTTACTATTATTCCTTACACCTTCGAAAACACCAGTTTTCAAAGTCTGCAGCCCGGTGACCGTGTGAATCTTGAGTTTGATATCATTGGCAAGTACGTGCAACGGCTGATAAAACAACGGGAGTGATGCAACCTTTAGGCGGTTGTTGTCGTCATTCGCATATACTTGATTAATTATGGCGAAAAACCTTATTCTTGCCCTTCTTTTCAGTCTCCCGGTTAGTGCCATGGCACAACGGCAATCGGTTAACCTGGAAACTTTTAATGCTATTGATGTATTTGGACCTTTCGATGTGGAACTGATTTACTCCGACAAAAACCGTGTTGAACTGGAGTATAAAGGAGTTGATTCGAAGGACGTTGTAGCCGGTGTTAGTGGTAACACGTTAAAACTTAAACTTCGCAACCGCCATTATTTTAACGACTGGGGTTCCGATTCGAAGTGGGATGAGTACATCCGTGTAAAAGTTTATTACACCGATATTGACGAGATCAAAGCGAGCGCGGGTGCCGTGGTTACCACATCCGACAGGTTAAAATCAAAGAACCTGGCAATTGATTGCAGCATGGGCGCTGAAATATCAATGGAGGTGCTGGCGAAGAATTTGTATCTCAAGTCAAACATGGGTTCAGTTCTGCGCTTAAATGGCCGTACAGAATATCTTGAAGTGAAATCCAGTATGGGTGGTGTTATTAAAGCCCGGCAATTGCAGAGTAAATCGGCTTATGTAAAAGCCAGCATGGGGTCAGAAGTTTTTGTTTCCGTAACCGATGAGATTGAGGTTTCAGCCGGGTTGGGTGCTGTGGTTGATTACGCAGGAAGCCCGGCCGTGCGCCATACCAACACCAATTTTGGTGCCGAGGTAAGGGGAAGAGACAATTAAGCTTGAGTTAATTTAGCGGGTTCTAAAAAACGCTTATACAGGTAATGGCTTAGGAGTGCACAGCCAATGCCGACAAGAGCCCCAACTAATACATCACCGGGGAAATGTACCCCCAGATAAATGCGTGTATAAGTAAGAAAACCTGCCCAGATAAACAGTGTCCAAATCCACTTCCGACTTTGTTTGTATAATAACCAAAACAACATGGCAATGCCAAAGCTGTTGGCAGCATGGCCTGAGACAAAACCGTACAATCCACCTTTGTATCCGTTAACCAGGTGAATCAGTCCGGCCAGTTCCGGGTCGCGCGATGGGCGAAGCCGTTCAAAAAACGGCTTCATCACACTACTTGTCAGCTGGTCGGTCAGGAGAATAGTTACAGCAATAACCAGCAATACCCGCCAGCTTTCTTTCTGATAATCTTTAATTACAAGATAGAGCAGGAAGAGATACAAGGGCAACCAGGCGATGGTTTTAGTAAGAACAAGCATTATCGGATCCAGCCAGGGGGCATGAAAACCGTTAAGCCATAGCAGAAGTTGTTTATCAAGTTCCAGCAGGGTATCCAGCATACTGTTTAGGTATAGGGAGTAAGCGTTATTGCTGCTGCAAAATTAAGTTTATAATTGTAACTGCAACGGCATGCATCAGGCTCCCGCTTCTGTTTTTATGGTACGCCCGGCCGCATTCGGCTATAATCCGGATACGGCCGGCTCCAATATGTTTCAACAACCCTTGGAAAGCCCAGTCAGAGAAGAAGTAAGGCATAAAGCGCTTTTGGAATTTGATAGGATGGTTGATTTGTTGCGTTCGCATGATATTGATGTGCAGGTATTTGATGACACGCCCCAGCCGGTAAAGCCTGATGCCCAGTTTCCAAACAACTGGATTTCGTTACACGAAGACGGTACCCTGGTGCTGTACCCGATGCTGGCCCCAAACCGCAGATCTGAGCGCAGGGCCGATATTATTGACCAGCTAAAAAAGCAGTTTATTATTAATGGAGTGGTTGATATAACCGGTGAAGAAAAACAAAACCGCTTTCTGGAAGGAACCGGAAGTCTTGTATTTGATTACGTTAACCGGATAGCTTACGCAGCCCGCTCGTCCAGAACAAACGAAGCATTGGTTGCAACTGTAACCAACAAATTGGGTTTCACTTCATTGATTTTCAATGCTGTTGATGAGCAGAAGATTCCTATTTATCATACTAACGTGATGATGTGCGTGGGTTCTGGTTTTGCGGTTATCTGTCTTGATGCTGTAAGGGATGATGAAGACCAGGAGCTTCTTTTAAACAGTTTTTTAACAACCGGCCATAAAGTAGTAGCTATTAGTTATGCGCAGATGCGGGCGTTTGCCGGAAATATGATGGAAGTAAGAAACCGAAATAATGAGCCGTACGTGCTGCTATCTGAACAGGCTTTCAATTCGCTGTTACCCGGTCAGGTTAATGCCATTTCACGCTTTGCCGAGATGATCCCCATCCCCATACCAACTATTGAAAAATACGGTGGTGGCAGTGTGCGGTGTATGATAGCCGGTAATTTTTTGCCTTTACGGGATAAGCATTGATGTTATAAACAAGTAACTTGGCAACCGGTCAATTATAGTTAAGCTTTTTTCGTATGGAAAAATTCGATTTGGTGGTTATAGGTGCCGGTCCCTCAGGCTATGCTGCGGCTATGCGCGCACTTGATTTCAAAAAGAAGGTTCTACTCATTGAACGCAACCGCGTAGGGGGTGCCGGTGTTACCAACGGTGCACTTTCATCAAAAACCTGGTGGGAACTATCGCGGGAGGCAGCCAGTTTTCGTAAAAGTTTAAAACGGTACAACATTCAGGCGCCCAGCATCTCCTATAAAGAAATTCAGGCCGAAGTTCGAAGAGCTGTAAACGAACGAAAGTCTTTGCTGGAAGAGCATATGCACCTGCTGCAGGATTCGGCCTACGCCAGGCTGCTGACCTTTAAAACCGGAACAGCCAGGTTAATAAGCCAGCACGAAGTTGAAATTGTTAACGGAGCACACAAGGAAGTAGTTAAAACCGATTATATCATTCTGGCCACCGGTAGCCGCCCTCGCCATTTGCCCGAACTGCCCCTTGATGAAAAGATTGTTATGACAAGTGAGGGAATTGAAAATATGGAAGATTTTCCAGAAAGCATGGTGATTGTCGGTGCCGGAGTTATCGGCTGCGAATACGCCACCATTTTTTCCGGATTCGGCAAAACCAAGGTTCACCTGATTGACAAGGGCGATCGCATACTGCCGTTTGAAGATGAAGACGTGGTGCGTGTTATTGAGCGGAATATGGAAAACAGCGGTGTGCTGATACACCGGAACTCGCGGCTGGTTCGGATGGAAATAAAGAACGGGCGTGTGGAGTATGAACTGGAGTACACCGATGGAGGCAAAGAAATTTTTAATGTTGAAAAGGCGTTGGTGGCCGTAGGGCGTACACCTAATTATGAGGAATTATGGGATGAAAACCGGGTGGATATACACATCTCGAAGCGCGGTATTGAAGATAACGACACCCAAACCAATGTGTCGAATATTTATGCCGTTGGCGATATTACAGCGGATATTTCATTGGTAAACGTTGGCGAACTGGAAGGCCGCTATGCAGTTGAAAAGATTTTTGGAAAACCGGAACGTAAACTGGTGTATGAAAACATCAGTACCATTATGTTTTTAAATCCGGAAGTGGCAGGTGTGGGCCTTAATGAAACACAAGCGCGCGAAAAGGGTATTGACTATAAAGTAGTTACCCTGGATTACAGTTGCATTCCACGAGCCATTGCCAAGCGTAATACGCAGGGTTTTATTAAATTACTTGTTACCAACGATGAGCACATGAAAATTCTGGGTATGAAGGTAGTGGGCAACCATGCCTCCAGTGCCATCCAGGCGGTAGCCTTGTTAATTTCTATGGATAAAGGGATTGAAGAACTGGCCGAATGTGTGCACCCGCATCCGTCTATCACGGAGGGCATTCAGGAGTGTGTGCGTATGCTGCTGGGTAAATCCATGTTTAAACCCAGCGCTTTAACCGGTAAGCTTTCGTGCCGAACCTCCACGCAGGGCGTTTACCAGGACCTGCATTTTTAGCATGACTATACGCTTCACATGCTTGTTGCTGCTTCTCAGCTTTCACTGCGAAGCACAACTGTTTTCTTTCAAGGTGCCTCAGAAGAAATCTGTTTATAAAATGGTTAATGCCGAAGAGATGATCAGGCGGTATATCGCCCGTGATTTTGTTGAAACGTCTATCGAAGGCATTTATTCGGTATCCTGTGTGATAAAAAAGAAAGGACCAACCCTGTTGTCATCCACAGAACGTGAGAGAACACTGGTTAGAAAGGAAAACTATGCCACGGTAGCCATTTTAAAAGACTGGCCCGAATCAAAAAACGAATACA
Source organism: Flammeovirgaceae bacterium (assembly GCA_015180985.1). Lineage (NCBI taxonomy): Bacteria > Pseudomonadati > Bacteroidota > Cytophagia > Cytophagales > Flammeovirgaceae > Flammeovirgaceae bacterium. The sequence goes on along the minus strand of CP054185.1, from coordinate 2,802,201 downwards.
TAGAAATTGCCATTACAAATAAAGATGGCGCTGAGTATCCGGTGGTGGCCGAAGTAAACAGTTTATCAGAAGGAGGAGGATTTATATACAAGCATTTTGAACCCGATGGAAAGGTGATGACGTTTACCTTTGTTTATGATTCGATGAAGCCTGATATTCTGGAGGGCGTTTATTCATTTGTAAAAGGAAACCAAACAATTACCTATACATTGACTTATCTTAAAACATACCCCAAGAACAATCGCTTAATTAACAAAAATTAGCAGTACACCGCTATTTCTGATAAATCCTTCCGTTTTAAATCGGGTACATAAGATTCTTCAGTTGGGTAACCTACCGGTATTAACAGAAACGGTCTTTCGTTTTCAGGTCTGTTAAGGATTTTGGTAAGAAAATTCATCGGACTGGGCGTATGTGTTAAAGCAACAAGCCCGGCATAGTGGATGGCAGCCAGTAGAAAGCCGCAGGCAAGGCCAACCGATTCGCTTACATAGTAATTGTTGCTTTTGGAGCCATCAGGATGTAAATCGTAAAGCTTTTTGAAAACAACAATCAGATAGGGGGCCGTTTCCAGAAAGGGTTTATGCCAGTCGGTTTGCAGCGGTTTAATGGCGTTAAGCCACTCCTCACTCATCCGGTTAGTGTAACTTTCGTACTCCTCTTGTTCGGCTGCTTCGCGTATTTTTTTCTTTAGTTCCGGCCGTTCAACCACGCAAAATGTCCATGGTTGTTTGTGTGCACCACTGGGTGCTGTTGAGGCCGTTAATACCAGGTTGGTGATGACTTCCTTAGAAACGGGTTTATCAGAAAACTCGCGCACGGTTCTGCGTTGGTTCATCCATTCGTAAAACCATTGACTACGTGAAGTTACTTCAGATTCCGGATAGGGTTCACGCGTGTATCGGATAAAAGAAAAGCCGTTGATGGTTTTTGTTTCGGGTAATTTCATTCACGAAGATAAAAATCCCCCGCTATATCCGTTGTTTTAAAGTGTAAGCCGGTTGACAATTCTTTCGGTTATGTTGAAATTAACGGTGCCTGTCTTTCAGCACCTGCTCCACATCGGCCAGTGTTTTATTGCGTGCGGCCAGCAAAACCAGGTAATGGTATAGTAAATCAGCTGCTTCATTGAGGAATCCTTCATCATTGTAATCTTTCGCTTCAATAACCAATTCAACTGCCTCTTCGCCCACTTTTTGGGCTATTTTATTAATGCCGGCCTGAAATAATGCAGAGGTATATGAGGCCCCTTCAGGTTTTTCCTTGCGAAACCGGATGACCTCTTCAAGCGTAGCAAGGCTAAACACGTTATTTGTTTCACCAAAGCAGGTATCGGTGCCGGTATGGCATACAGGCCCTGCTGGTTTCACCTTAATCAGCAGCGTATCCTTATCACAATCAGGAAGCATATCAACCACATAAAGGAAATTTCCGGAGGTTTCACCTTTCGTCCACAACCGGTTTTTAGACCGGCTGAAAAAAGTTACCCGCTGTTCAGCTTGTGTTTTTAACCACGCTTCTTCATTCATGTACCCTAACGTTAACACTTTTTGCGTTCTGTAATCCTGAATTATACAAGGCAGCAGTCCGTTGTTTTTAGAAAAATCGGGTTTCATAGCCGAACGGGTATATGGTGTTTGTGTAAAAATTTTTTCAGTTCCGGTATGCTAATCTCGCCAAAATGAAAAATGCTGGCCGCCAATGCAGCATCAGCCTTAGCCAAGGCAAATGCATCGGCAAAGTGCCCCATGGTGCCTGCTCCACCCGAAGCGATAACGGGTATGGTAAGCAAGTGATGCAGCTTTTCCAGTGGGTCAAGGGCAAATCCGTTTTTTGTGCCATCGTGGTCCATGCTGGTAAACAGAATTTCTCCGGCACCGCGCTCCTGGCCTTCTTTTGCCCAACTGAAAAGCTTTTTGTCAGTCGGGTTTTTGCCGCCATGGGTATGGACTACCCAGCTATTATGGATTTTGCGTGCATCGATGGCCAGCACAATACACTGAGAGCCAAAATGGCCGGCCAGTTCATCGAGCACGTGCGGGTTGCGGACGGCTGCCGAATTGATGCTTACTTTATCGGCTCCGGCATTGAGCAGAACATCAACATCATTCAGGGTCGAAATTCCTCCGCCCACGGTGAACGGAATGTTGATTTGGCGCGCAACGGCTTTAACCCAGGTGGTCATCGGTTTACGCTCTTCCAGCGTAGCCGAAATATCCAGAAATACCAGTTCATCGGCTCCCTGGCTGGCATACGTGGCGGCCAATTCAACCGGATCGCCTGCATCGCGAAGGTTGCTGAAGTTGACGCCTTTAACGGTTCGGCCGCCCGCAACGTCAAGGCATGGTATAATGCGTTTACCAAGCATTTACAACAGGTTTCTGTTTTTTAATTCTTCGGCTGAAATTGTTTTTTCGTAAAGCGCTTTTCCGATAATAATACCCTCCAGTTTAAGGTAATTCAGTTCCTCCACATCATCAGCAGTACTTATTCCACCGCTGGCGATGATGCCCAGGTTCGGGAATTTTATTTTCAGCTTTTTATAGAGTGTAATGTTCGGTCCGTTTAACATGCCATCGGTGCTGATGTCGGTGCAGGTTACGTGCCGTACAGCCTTGAATTTCCTGATCAGATCAAAGACCGAAATACCGGCCTCCTTCTGCCATCCTGAAATTTTTACCATTTCATGCTGTACATCTGCGCTAAGGATAAAGTTATCTGAGCCGTATTTCTTCAGCCACGCATTAAACGTGTCAGGTTGCTGAACAGCCAGGCTGCCTGCATTAATGTAGTCAATGCCTAAACCCAGTAGCCGCTCAATCTCTTCATCGGTTTTTACACCACCGCCAAAATCGGTTTTTAAGGCCGTGTTCTCCGCAATTTTTTCAATTACCTTCCAGTTTGTTACACCGCCCAGCCGGGCACCGTCAAGGTCAACCAGGTGCAGGAATTCAAATCCGTCTTCTTCGAACTGGCGGGCAACTTTAACAGGATCTTTGCTGTACACCGTTACTTTGCCAAAGTTGCCCTGAACAAGGCGGACACATTTTCCATTGATGATATCAATTGCTGGTATGATTTTCATTTTCATAGGTACAACTAAAACGATTGTAGAAAATAGCGTAAAACATGTTCACCGGCTTGACCTGATTTTTCCGGATGGAACTGCACCGCCAGAAAATTGTCCTTTCGCATCATGGCGCTGAAGGGTTCTCCGTAATGACATTGGGCGATGGTGTATTTGTTTACAGGAACATAATAGCTATGAACAAAATAGAAGTTAGCCGGCTGCATGAATAGCCCTATTCCATTAGTTTTGAACTCCACCTGATTCCAGCCCATGTGCGGAACTTTATGTTGCGCATCGGGCGCAAAACGTTTTACGGTCTCATCAAATATTCCGAGGCATGGGGTGTTTCCTTCTTCGGAGAAACCACATAGTAGTTGCATGCCGAGGCAAATGCCTAATACGGGTTGATTAAGTTTACGGATTAGTTTATCCAGGTTCTGCTTTCGTAAATACGCCATTGTGGTTTGTGCCTGGCCTACACCGGGGAAAATTACATTGTCAGCCGATGCAATTTCTTCAGGGATATCAGTTATAATAAAGCTGGCCCCAAGCCGTTCCAGTGCGTAAGCTACTGATTGAATGTTGCCTGCGTTATATTTTATAATGGCTGTTTTCATTTGATGTTACAACGTTCCTTTGGTAGTTGGTAATTCATTTCCGCTTCGTTTCACTGCCATGCGCAGGGCCCGGGCAAAGGCTTTGAAGATGGCTTCAATTTTATGGTGCTCGTTTGTTCCTTCAGCTTTAATATTCAGGTTACACCGTGCCGTATCGGAGAATGATTTAAAAAAGTGGTAAAACATTTCAGTTGGCATTTCACCGATTTTCTCGCGCTTGAATTCTGCCTCCCAAACCAACCAGGGTCTTCCGCCAAAGTCAACCGCTACCTGCGCCAGACAATCGTCCATCGGCAACACAAACCCGTATCGTTCAATACCAAGCTTGGTGCCCAGTGCTTTATAAAAAGTTTCGCCCAGTAAAAGGGCGGTGTCTTCAATGGTATGGTGTTCATCTACATGCAGGTCGCCCTGAACCTGAATTTGCAAATCCATATTTCCATGTTTTGCCAATTGATCCAGCATGTGATCGAAAAAGCCAATGCCGGTATGGATAAACGACTTTCCGCTTCCATCAAGATTAAGCGAGATAGTTATTTCGGTTTCATTGGTTTTTCGGGTACTTGTTGCTTCACGCATGGGTTTTGAGAGCCATTCATACACTTCTTTCCAACTGGTTGTACTTAGCTGATTTACGTACGCGTAAGGCTTTTCACTTAATTTTTCTGTAAGCCGGCCATCGTTTATAAGGATTGATTTGCAGCCGAGATTATAAGCAAGTTCCACATCCGTAAGCCGGTCGCCAATAACATACGAGTTGGCTAAGTCATAATTTCCGGTAATGTATTCGGTAAGCATGGCAGTACCCGGCTTTCGGGTGGGCTTGTTTTCGTGTGCAAATGATCGATCAATAAATACGTTTGAAAACCGGATACCCTCTCCTTCAAAAGTTTTAAGCATTTTGGTATGAGCCGGCCAGAATGATTCTTCAGGGAACCTGGCGGTACCCAATCCATCCTGGTTGGTTACAATCACCAGTTCGAAATCCGTTTTGCTGGCAATACGGCCCAGCCATTGGATAACGCCCGGATAAAATTCCAGTTTTTCCAGGCTGTCGATTTGTTCGTCTGCTGGTTCGATGATAAGGGTTCCATCCCGGTCAATAAACAATACCCGTTTCATAACGTTTTCAGTGTTTCGATAAGTTTAGTATTCTCTTCAGGTGTGCCTACGGTTATCCGTAAACAACCTTCGCATAATGTTAAGGACGAGCGATCGCGTACAATAATCTTTTGCTTTAACAATTGATTATACGCATGGGCAGCATTGTTAAATCGTACCAGGATAAAGTTGGCATCGGAGGGGAATATTTTAGTTACACCCGGTATACCGGCCAGCTGCCGGGATAGTTTGTTACGCTCAGTTATAACTATTTCTACCTGCCGTTTTTTATTTTCATCCGAGGAAAGTTTTTCCATAACTGTTTGCTGGGTTAGGGTATTAATGTTGTATGGGAACTTTATTTTATTCAGCACCGAAACTATTTCTTCGGAAGCGAATGCCATGCCCATTCTGAGGCCCGCTAAACCCCATGCTTTTGAAAATGTTTGCAGAATGATGAGGTTAGCATGGTTATCCAAAACCGGTAAAAAACCTGCATCGTTTGCAAAGTCGATATAGGCCTCATCAATCACCACAATGCCGGCAAAGCTGGTAATCAGGCTTCTTACTTTTTCTTTGTTCAGCAGGTTACCCGATGGATTGTTGGGGGAACACAGAAAAATAATTTTTACCGATTTATCCAGCCTTTTGTTTATAGCCTGCAAATCCAAATCGAAACCGGAACTCAGTAGGGCCCGCTTAACCGGTACATTATTAATGTTAGCACAAACGGCATACATGCCGTACGTTGGTTCGGTGATGAGTATGGAATCGGCTGCTGGTTCACAGAATGCACGAATAATCAAGTCAATAACTTCATCGCTGCCGTTACCCAGAAAAATATTTTTTACCGGCATATTTTTTAGGGTACTGATTTTTTCTTTTAGTTTTTGCTGATGTGGATCGGGGTACCGGTTGTAACCGGAAGGGAAAGGGTTTTCATTGGCATCCAGGTACACTTCGGCTGTTCCCTTGTATTCATCTCTTGCAGTTGAATAGGGCGTTAGTGCTCTTATATTTTCTCTGAGTAGCGATTGTATGTCCATGTTATGGATTCTGTTTTCGGGTTGACAGGTAGTTAAGCCTGATGGTGATCGCATTTTTGTGCGCAATTAATTCTTCAGCCTGTGCCATCACTTCAACTGCCGGACCAACCTGCCGGATACCCTCTTCTGAGATTTTCTGAAAGGTGATGTGCTTTAAAAAACTTTCAACTGAGACACCGCCATACGTAGTAGCAAATCCATTGGTCGGCAGCGTGTGATTTGTTCCTGAGGCATAATCACCGGCTGCTTCGGGCGTGTAGTTGCCGATAAACACCGAACCGGCATTGGTGATTTTTTCTGCCAGTTCATCCGCCTGTCTTTTGTTAATAATCAGATGTTCGGGTGCATAGGTATTTATAAAATCCAATGCCTCATTATCGTTACCAAAAACAAGTGCCCGACTGTTTTGCAGGGCAAGCCCGGCAATTTCCATCCGGGGTAATAGCGCAACTTGGCGGTCTATCTCATCGAAAACTTTTTCGGCAAGTATTGATTTGTTGGTAACCAGCATCACCTGACTGTCGGTACCATGTTCGGCTTGCGACAGGAGGTCGGCAGCAACAAATTCAGGTATTGCCGAGTCATCGGCCCATACCAGCAATTCGCTGGGCCCGGCCGGCAAATCAATTGCCGTTCCCTCCTGGTTAACCAGTTGCTTGGCTTTGGTTACATACTGGTTACCGGGCCCGAAAATTTTGTTCACTTTCGGAATGGTTTCCGTGCCGTAAGCGAGGGCAGCAATGGCTTGTGCGCCCCCGACTTTATAAATTTTTTTTACACCCGTTAGTTGTGCAGCGTACAGGATGGCCGGGTGGATTAGGCCCTGTTTATCAGGAGGAGTAACCAGCACTATTTCGTGGCAGCCCGCCAGCGCAGCCGGAATTGTCAGCATGAGTACGGTTGAAAATAACGGGGCAGTTCCTCCGGGTATATAAATACCAACTTTTTCAATCGGTACGCTTTTGCGCCAGCAGGTTACACCCGGCATTGTTTCTACTTGAATTGCCAATGGCAGTTGTGCCTGATGAAATTTTTTAACATTCGATGCAGCAGTTTGTACAGCAGTCTTTAGTGCGGGTTCAACCAGGGTAGCAGCCTTTTGTATTTCGGCTTTGGTTACGATAAGGTTCTCCAGTTCCAGGTTATCAAACTGGCGGGTAAATTCTTTAAGAGCGTAATCGCCACTCTGTTTAACTCTGGCCAGAATATTTCTTACCGAACTCTCCAGGAACTCCAGCTGCAATTGCGGGCGTTCGCACAGTTGCGGCCAGGTGTCGCGGGAGGGATTGATATAAAGTTTCATTGGGTTTGTGTGCTGTTGGTTCTTGGTTCTTGGTTCTTAGTTCTTAGTTCTTAGTTCTTGGGTTCTTAGTTCTTAGTTCAAAGTTCTTGGTTCTTAGTTACCTGCATTCATAGGTCTTAAGTCTTGCGTCTTCTTACTAATGTCTACTTAATCATCTTCTCAATCGGTACTACTAAAATTCCCTCGGCACCCAAATGTTTTAGCCGATCGATTTTTTCCCAAAAGTCATTTTCGTTTACCACTGAGTGCAGTGAACTCCAGCCGGGTTTGCCCAGCGGCAGGATAGTGGGGCTTTTCATACCCGGTATAATTCGGGTAATGGGTTCAATGGCTTCGTTTGGGCAGTTTAGCAGAATGTATTTGTTGTTTCGGGCCTGCTGTACAGCTTCGATGCGGAACACCAGTTTGTCAAGGATTTGCTTTTTTGTTGTGCTAAGATTTCCGCCAATCAAAACAGCTTCCGACTGCATAACCACTTCAACTTCTTTAAGTCCGTTACTGAGCAAGGTGCTGCCTGTGCTCACGATATCACAGATGGCATCTGCCAAACCAATGCCCGGGGCAATTTCAACTGAGCCGCTGATCTCATGAATACCTGCAGTAATGGTATTCCTTTTCAGGTAGTTGCTGACGATGTTCGGGTACGAGGTAGCGATGTTTTTGCCGTTAAACCATGCTAAACCCGGGTAGTCGGTTGTGCGGGGAACAGCCAGGGCCAGGCGGCATTTCGCGAAATCGAGTCGCTTAATGATTGCTCCGTTTTTCTGTTTTTCAGCGAATATATTTTCGCCAATTATTCCGGCATCGGCCACCCCGTCTTCAATGTATTGGGGTATGTCATCATCGCGCAGAAAAAGTACTTCAACAGGAAAATTGGATGCCTGCGTTTTGAGTTGGTCTTTGCCGTTGCTGATGCTCAGGCCGCAGTCTTTAAGCAGTTTCAGGGATCCTTCCTGCAGCCGTCCTGATTTCTGAATGGCAATCCGTACTGTTTCGTTCATGTAAATTAGAGTAATTTGTTATCGGGTATAAAACAAAAAAGGCCTGCCGTTATCGCGGCAAGCCTTTAAGTAAAGTCTTTATAGTTCAGTTAAAACATAAACCTGCCACGCAACATGGTGTTAACATGGTGGTGGTGATGATTGTTTATGTTATTCCGGTAACTCATTGCAGGGCCAAAGCAACAAAACACGTATCAATTTTCAAAGCGGGCGGTTCATTTTCTTTCCAAACCGGAATAATACAATGGCGATTACGATAAAGACGGCCCCGATGCCTCCAAAAACTGAAATGAATATCCAGCCTGTTTCCTCATAGATAATCGTAACAATATCCGGGTTTGACGGGTTAACATAAACCGGCACCATTTGCCCGGTTTCAAAATCGGGAGGGGAGGAGTACACTTCGCTTTGATGGGTTTTGGTCTGGCCGTTCCATTCGTATTCAATAACGGGTGCGAAGCCATCGCCTCCGTTCGGGCTGGGACGCAGGTCAACCACGTGGCCCTGAACTTCTACGGCATCAGCCTCGATATAGTTAAACAGCAGGTAGGCACCAATGCCAATCAGTATAAACACTACACCGAAAAAGCCAAACCCGAAACTGATAACCTTTATAACCATACTGCCGCAGCCTTTTGCCGTTTCAGCAGCAGGGTTTAATACCTGTTGCTTTTCCAGTGCAATTTCATTTTCTACAGCCTGAACCAGCCGGTCGGCATCGGTGTTTGAAACGTTAAGTGTGTTTTGTAAATAGCGAACGGCCTCGAAACGTTTATTTTGTTTCAGGAGCAGCCTTACTTCGTTTTCGTATTCCGGGTTAATAGCCATAACGTGCCAATGCAAGTAAAGAATTTTATATTAAAAATCCGCTGGGCTTCTAAGCTGTACACACCTGTTATCTTGGGGGTACTTGGGGTTGCTTCGGCCTGTGAGTCAGACCAAACACGCAAACAACGATTTCTTCTAATCGGCAATGAGGCCTTGCTTAAACAAGACTTTGAATCGGCCGTAAAAAATTTCAACGCAGCCCTGGAGTTCGATTCGTGTTATGCCGATGCGCTGAATAACCTGGGTACGGTACAGTTCAGGCAAAAGAATTATGCTGAAGCATTGGAATACTATAACCGCGCCCTGGGGTGTATGCCCGACTTCATAAACAGTTTATTTAACAGGGCGAACACGTATTATGAGTTAAATTTTGCTGATAAAGCATTGCAGGATGTTAGCCGGCTGGCAGAGCTTAAGCCTGATTCGATGCCCGTTTACTTTTTGCAAGGGTTGATTCACACCAAAATGCGCGAGTATAACCGGGCGAAGGCTTCGTTCAGAAGAGCCCTTGTGCTGGATTCAAAAAACACGGAACTATGGATAAACCTGGGTACGGTGCACTTTTATGCCCGCCAGTACGACAGCGCCAGATGGGCACTTCAGGAAGCGTTAATCATTAATGCCGATGAATCCAACGCCTATAATGCGCTGGCGTTGGTTTATGCTGCCCAATCAGACTTAGTAAACGCTGAAAAGTTCATCGCCCAGGCATTGCTTCTGAAACCCGGAGATTCATATTATCTTAATAACCGCGGCTACATTAACCTGATGAAGGGTGAATTACAGGCTGCTGTTGAAGATATTAACCAAAGTATTGCCAACGGTCCGGCCAACGCGTGGGCTTATCGTAACAAGGGGATTTATTACCTGAAAATAAACGATGCAGAAGCCGCAATACGGCTGCTTAAGCAGGCTGCTGATATGGACCCGTTTGTAGATGATGTCTTTTCATACCTGGCCGAAGCGTATTGGCTTGCCGGTAATGAGGCTGAAGCTTGTAAAGCGGTTAAGGAATCAATCACTCGGAATGAAAGCAGAAAGTTGCGTTTAAGTTATTGTAAATAAGTAAGGGGCCTGAGCCCCTTACTGAAATTCTATGCTTTAATTGTTTTCGTCCCAGTTGGTTTCAGATGCCCTCCGGGCTACTTGTGTTATTAACTGAGTACTTGAAGGTGGATCACCTCTGTCATACGTCAGGTCAACATGAGCAGCGTCCAGCCGTCCGGTTCTTCGGAGATCAATCCAACGGTGACCAGCTTCAGCCCACAAGGAATATCTTCTCTGGAATAATATCTCCTCAATGGTTTCATCAACGGTGGGAGTACCATCGGTGTAGTCAGTCAATCCCCATGTATTACGAACAACATTAATAGCTGCAAAGGCAGCTGCAAAGTCTGGGGCAGCCTTTCTGGCTTCGGCTTCGGCTTTAATTAATATCAGCTCTTCATTTCGGATGAATGGAATTGGGTCTGTGTTTGAATCCCAGCGATTATCCTGATACTCGCCTGGAAAAGGAATCGGTCCATAAGTAACAAGGTTTGTTCGCTGATAGAATTTACTGGCCCGGGTGTCACCAGGCAGGAGGTCATCAATCATGGCAGGGTGAACGATAAGAATAGTATTTGTCGGGGTATTTCTGGTATAGAACAAGGGATTCTCAACATCGGGGTTATTTCCGTAAACATGCACCGGCCCGATAAACATCTTATCGCTGGTTCCGGGTGTTACACTAAGGTCTATAAATGATTCATTTAGCGCAGTTAATGCACCAGCGAAATCTTCTGCATAAAGTGCAACACGAGCGGCTATTGCCCGATTAACCTTCAAAAATTCAGCGGGAGATGAGAAACCCATTGTCAAACTGAAGTCAAAGGAACTTCCGGCAGCCTGTAAATCGGTTTTTGCCTCATCAAGTAGCGAACGAATGGCAGCAAGTGCAGTATTGTAATCAACGATTGGCCCGGGATTAAGCGTTTGTTCTACGTCAATACGGATACCATTTTGATATTGCTGCATAAGAGGCCATAAAAGTTGGTAGGCTTTCATGGTCTTGGCAAACCCAATATAGCCAGCGGCCTCTGTGGCAGTTACTGCTGAAGTATTATTTACAGATTGAATAAGAATGTTAGCCTGTTTCACTGCAAGATAGGGAGTCAGGTACGTGCCATTCGAAGCAAAGAAATCAGGGTACGTGGTTGTTCCATACCAATCGTTGCCGAACCGCGGATCGGAAGCAAAAAAAGGTGCGACTTCGCGTGCAAAACTTCCAAACATTTCTGTCGCATTCTCAAAATACCCGCGGCTTCGTGCTTCCAGGCCTGTAACCAACACCCGTAATTGAGCTTTGGATGCATTGGTAAGCACACCGGCCAGTGTTGGGTTATCCGGGTCAACTACAGGCTCTATTTCACAGGCAGTCTGCGTGAGTATCACCAAACTGATGGATAAGATTATAACTTTAATTTTCATAGTAATCATGGTTAATTGTTAGAAGTCAACACTTAAGTGGAAGAAGTATCTCCTTGAACTGGGATAAGGAGTAACCTCAACGTTCGAGTTAATGGGTTGTGCGCCAAAGTTTGAAACTTCAGGGTCGTAGCTGCCATATTTAGTTGAAACCAGGATGTTGTTAGCTGAAAAACCAATTTTTACATTGCTAATAGCTCCGTTAAACCATCCTGTTGTGATTGATTTCGGAACATTGTAATAAAGACCAACTTCACGAAGTTTCAAGTAGCTGGCATCTTGAATATAGGTAGCCGGAACGCGCCCCTGTCCGGTACCGACCCAATCCAATAAGCGACCTAATCCAAAAACCAGCCCATCGCCATCCGGATCATTCATATACCCTTGTGTTGAGCCTCCATCATCCCAAAGTAAGGCTGATAGGTTAATGTTATCACCACCTTTTTTATAGTGCAATAAGAACGAAAATTCAAAGTTTTTAAGGAAGGTTACTGAATTGTACCACGACATATCAAAATCAGCTTGGCGGTCACCGATAACCTGTACCCCCGGAACTGGTGTTGGGTTGTCAACATCGGCAGGTGTTCCAACAATGGTGGTTGGTGAGTAGCCTTCCGCAATAATGTACGTTCCGAGTGCCGTACCGAATCCTCCAAATGTGTATGCTGGAATTTTTAAATCAGTTATTTCAGCTCTGTTCCGCCACCACGCAACGCGTGTAAACCAGTTGATTTGATTTGTACTAACAGGCGTTGCCCCCAATGCAAGTTCGATACCTTTGTTTTGTAAGTCAGCACCATTGGTGGCAATGGCAGTAATGCCGGTTGATTCGGCTGGTACCAGGTCGATAATTAAGTCATTTACATTTTTGATGTAGTAACTGGCCTCAAGCGAGATTTTGTTATTCAAAAACCCGGCATCAACTCCAAATTCCAACTCATTCGCAATTTCGGGTTTAAGGTTAGGGTCAACATCTCTTGTTCCAACCTGAAAGCCAATCTCGCCACCAATTAGTTGAGAATTCATTACAACAAACGTTCTGTTATAAAGGGGCAGACCACCGGATTGACCAAATGCCATACGAAGTTTTAATTGATTAACCTGTTCAACATTCCAGAACTCAAAATTGGAAATATTTGCTGCAATTGAGCCTTTATAGAATGAGTAGAACTTATCCTGATCGAGGTTTAGGGTTGATTTATCGAAGCGTAGCCCGAGTGTACCAATTATTTTATCGCCCCAATTCACTTCCTGCTGTGCATATAATCCGACATCCGAAGTTCGTTGATTTATCTGTGACATGTTTGAAACAACCTGAGCGTAGGCCAAATTGCTTTGGCCGCCATTGAGTCCCTGCCCACGGATTAGTTGGTATCTGGAATTTTGGTCAAGCCGAACAGCACCGGCCTGCGTTGTGAAAGTTGTGGCGCCCTGCGACAGGTTGAATACAAGAAAGCCCTGGATATTCGAGTTCAGGTCATTCTGGTTACCATAAATAACATCGCCCGGATTTGGTAATGCGCGCTGGTGTTGCAGAATTTCAGGCATATAAACTTTTGTGTTGGCTCCCATATAGTCAACACCGCCATTCAGAATAACTTTAAGGTCGTAGTTTGGTTTTTGTAAGATGCCAACGCTCAGGTTTCCGGCAGTAATGAACCTGTTTACTGTTTGGTTATTTTCTGCTAAGTCGCGTATGGCGAATGGATTATCATTGAAATCGGGGTTATCAGGATAATTTCCATTGGCATCGGGCTTTAAGTTTCGGTATGACCGTGTATAAGCAATGGCATAACCCAGGCTACCCCCGGTGTTGTTCTGGTTCCCGGTGAAACCCCGTTGATTGTCTGTTTTAACATAGTTTGTATTCAAACCAAGCTTAATCCGGTCTGAAATACTATGGTCGATGTTTGTTCTTATTGAATACCTTTTGAAACCTGTATGCTTGATTATTCCATCTTCATCCTGAATGCCTGCGGATACAAAGAATGAGGTTTTTTCATTTCCACCTGAGGCGCTGATTTGGGTATTGGTTAGAAATCCGGTTTCTCCGTACATCTCTTTTTCTAAATCTAGATTTCTACCCTCTGCAAGGGCCTGATTCAGCGCAGCAACTTCTGTTGGTATTGCTCCCGGATTACCTAAGTACTCAGTTTGATAGTAAGTCACTTTGTCTTCGTTCCATGGCTCGTAGAAATTGAGGTTTTGTGCTTTTGCAAAACCCAAATCCTGGTTAAACGAAATTTTGGTTTTGCCCTGCTTTCCTTTCTTGGTGGTAATGATAACTACACCGGCATTGGCCCGGGTTCCATAGATGGCAGCCGCTGATGGGCCTTTTAATACTTCTACGCGCTCAACATCATCCGGGTTCAGGTCGGCCAGTCGATTTGCGGCATCATCCTGATTGCTGGTGTTTGAACCGGCTCCGGCCTGATTTGCTTCCGAACGTCCATTACGAATGGCTGAGTTATTCATGTAAACGCCATCAATAATGTATAAGGGTTGTGAAGAACCGGCACCCAATGTGGTTATCCCTCTGAAGTTAACGTTTACACCTCCGCCAGGAGCACCTCCATTAGAGTTCATGTTTACCCCTGTCATTTTGCCATACAATGCATAATCTAATGTTTGTGGATTTGTAGTCCCCATCAACTCTTTTCCATCAACACTGGCAACGGCATTAGCAAGATTTGTTCGTTTTACCGTTGTTGCCAGCCCTGATATTACAACTTCTTCAAGGCTGGTAACATCTTCTTCTAATGATGCACTGATGCTTGTTACAGATGTACTTACTTGAACCTCAGCAGTCCTGTAGCCGATAAATGAGATTTGAAGGGTCGCTGGACTGGTTGGAACACTGATGGTAAAGGCACCGGTATTGTCAGTGATCGTTCCCTGTGAAGTGCCTTTCACAACAACGTTCACTCCGGCCATTCCCTCACCTGTTTTTGCGTCTTTCACGGTTCCGGTAACCGTGTAGTTTTGTGCATAAACAAACCCTGTTACTAAAATCAGTAGCAACAAGGCAGCACTTTTTAAGTGGTACATTTTCTTCATAGATTATTGGTTTAGATACGCCTGTAGGTGTGGATAATCCGCACCTTATCAAATTTATAAGTATTTTTTTTGTAATACTTGTATTACTTTCAAAAGTTTATCGAATATACTTCACCATGTCATGTACCTGACCGATGAATCTTTTTTAAAGACGCTTACCAAACGTTTGGCAGGTAAACTTCCTGGTTCTTTTGCCCACGAACCCCTGCGGGCAAAGCCGGTGGGGCAGGTTATTCCGCGGTTTGAGCATAAAACTCCGCCAAGGCCCGGCAGTGTGTTGATTCTGCTGTGCCCGCAAACCGATAGCTTTATTTTTCCGCTCATCAAGCGACCGGATTATTCCGGTTTGCACAGTGGCCAGATAAGTTTGCCGGGAGGGAAGGCTGAATCCGGGGAAACAGCCGTTGAAACCGCTTTGCGCGAGGCACAAGAAGAAATCGGTATTGACCCCGCTCAGGTAAACGTACTTGGCAGACTGACAGATTTTTTTGTCGTCCCCAGCAACTTTATGGTAACGCCTGTCGTGGGCTTTGCAAAAGCAACACCGGTATTCAAGCCGGATCAGCATGAAGTTGTAAAGATTCTGATGGGTAAACTGTCGGACATTCTTGATGACAGCGCCATCAAATCAAAAGAGATTGTTGTCGCTAACCGCTACACCATGCTGGCGCCCCACTTCGAAATTGATGGCGAAATCGTGTGGGGCGCTACCGCCATGATGCTGAATGAGTTCAGGCTTGTGCTTCGCGATGTACTGTAAATACTCAGGCCGGTTTACCCGAAACTTTCGCAGCGTACATTTCCAGTTTACCGATTTCCTGGTCAATCATCCACAAACCAACACCCTCTTCGCCAATCAGGTCGAACAGTTCAACTGCCCTGCGGGCCAGGGTCTCTTCTTCGCGTTGTTCCATCACATACCATTGCAGAAAATTAAACGTGGCAAAATCCTTGATGGTAAAGCAATGGTCAACAATGCTGTTGATGGATTTGGTTACTTCAAGTTCGTGGTTGAGCACGGTTTCAAAAACTTCGCGCAGGCTTTTAAAGGTATGCTTTATTTTAGTGATCTCGGGTTGCAGGCCATGACCCCCGGCTGTGTTCACATAGTGAATAAGCTTCAGCATATGCATGCGCTCTTCATCACTATGTTTAAACAGAAACTGCGATGAGACTTCATACCCTTTGGTTTCGCACCAGGAGCCCATCGACAAATAAGCGGCAGCCGATTTGCCTTCCATCACTATCTGCTTGTTCAGCAGCGCCTCGGTTTCTTTGGTAAGCGACCGGGCCGGAGTAACGATTTGTTGTTTCATTGGTTTACCGGTTTACCGTTCCTTTTTCTTTTTTGCAGGTTTCTTCACAGCTTTCTTCGGTTTGGCAACTTTCTTTGCTTTCTTTTTGGCAACTGACTTTTTAGCTGTCTTGCGTGCAGCTTTTTTTGCCGGTTTCTTCTTAGCCGGTTTCTTCTTCACTTTTTTGCTGGCAGGCTTTTTCTCTGATGCGGCAATTTGCTTAGCCATCAGGTTAAGGGCTGAGCCCGCCTTGAACCACTCAATCTGCCCGGCATTGTAGCTATGGTTGGCTTTAATGGTGTCAGTAGTTCCGTTTTTGTGCTTCAGCACCAGTGTAAGCGGTTTATCCGGAGCAAAGGAAGTCAGGTCAACAATATCAATGGTATCGTCTTCCTGAATTTTATCGTAATCCGCTTCGTTGGCAAACGTCAGCGCCAGCATGCCTTGTTTTTTCAGATTGGTTTCGTGAATGCGCGCAAATGATTTGACCAGAATAACCCGGATGCCCAGGTGGCGGGGCTGCATGGCAGCATGCTCGCGCGAGGATCCCTCGCCATAGTTATGGTCGCCCACCACGATGGTCGGGATACCAGCCGCTTTGTACGCGCGCTGTGTAGCAGGAACAGGACCATACTCACCGGTTAATTGATTCTTCACGCTGTCGGTCTTATCGTTAAAGTAGTTCACTGCTCCCGTTAAGGTATTGTTGCTGATGTTATCGAGGTGCCCACGGAAGCGCAGCCACGGGCCGGCCATGGAAATATGGTCGGTGGTGCATTTTCCTTTGGCTTTAATCAGCAGCTTCATGCCGGTCAGGTTCTTGCCGTCCCACGGGGCAAACGGACTTAACGCCTGCAGGCGGTTTGATTTCGGATCGATCTTTACCTTTACTTTGCTGCCGTCTTTGGCCGGGGCAATGTAGCCCGGGTCTTTCACATCGAAGCCTTTTGGCGGAAACTCAACACCAGTGGGCTCGTCCAGTTTTACAGGCTTGCCTTCTTCGTTAATTAAGGTATCCTTTAGGGGATTAAAGGTTAAATCTCCGGCAATAGCAAAAGCAGTTGTTATTTCAGGTGAAGCAACAAACGCATGGGTATTCGGGTTGCCATCGTTGCGCTTGGCGAAATTCCGGTTAAACGAAGTGATGATGGAATTTTTTCTGTTCGGATCGTTGGTGTGCCGCGCCCACTGCCCGATGCACGGGCCGCACGCGTTGGCAAGCACAACGCCACCCATCTTTTCGAATATGCCCAGGTAGCCGTCACGTTCAACCGTGTAGCGAACTTGTTCCGAACCCGGTGTAATGGTGAACTCGGCTTTTGCTTTTAGTTTTTTATCCACCGCCTGTTTTGCCAGCGATGCCGAACGTGTTATGTCTTCGTACGAGGAGTTGGTACAAGAACCAATCAGGCCGACTTCCAATTGTTGCGGCCAGCCGTTCTTACGCACCTCATCAGCAAACTTCGAAACCGGTATGGCGCGGTCGGGGGTGAAGGGTCCGTTTACATGCGGTTCAAGTGTGGAAAGATCAATTTCAATTACCTGGTCGAAATACTTTTCGGGGTTGGCATATACTTCCGGGTCGCCCGTTAAATGTTCTTTTACCTTGTTGGCCAGGTCGGCCACTTCTTTGCGGCCGGTGCCGCGCAGGTATTGTGCCATCTTTTCATCGTAACCGAAAGTGGAGGTGGTGGCACCAATCTCTGCACCCATATTACAGATGGTTCCTTTGCCGGTACACGAAAGGGTTAACGCACCCGGTCCGAAATACTCGACAATGGCACCGGTTCCTCCTTTTACAGTTAGAATGCCCGCCACTTTTAGAATCACATCTTTTGAAGAAGTCCATCCGCTTAGTTTACCGGTTAGTTTGACGCCAATCAGTTTAGGCCACTTCAGTTCCCATGGCATGCCCGACATCACATCAACTGCATCGGCTCCGCCAACGCCAATGGCTACCATGCCCAGCCCTCCGGCATTTACCGTGTGCGAATCGGTACCAATCATCATACCGCCCGGAAAAGCGTAGTTCTCCAAAACAACCTGGTGGATAATGCCGGCCCCCGGTTTCCAGAAACCGATGCCGTATTTATTGGATACCGATTCAAGAAAATTAAACACTTCACCGCTGGCGGTAAGCGATTCTTTCAAATCCTGGGCAGCTCCGTTTTTAGCCAGAATCAGATGGTCGCAGTGCACGGTTGAGGGAACGCGTACCTTGGGTATTCCGGCCGACATAAATTGGAGCAGGGCCATCTGGGCGGTAGCGTCCTGCATGGCAACGCGATCGGGCGAGAAGTTTACATAGGATTTGCCCCGCGCAAAATCTTCCAGTTTCTGGTCGCTGTGCAGGTGCGAAAACAGGATTTTTTCAGATAGGGTGAGTGGGCGGTTTACTGTTTTGCGGGCTTTCGCAATGCGGCCGGGCAGTTCCCGGTAAACCGCTTTAATCATGTCGAGGTCGAATACCATATGCGTAATTTAATTAGACCCGCTAATCTACTAAGTAATTGGATTATTTGCGATCTGGCCGGTGGCCTGTCGGGATTCCGGGCAAATTATGTGGAGGGCCTATTTGCTGTTGATATAATTCAAAAACTCCCGTTTGATATTCTCATCGTTAAACTTACCCGAAAAATAGGCCGTTCCCGTGCGGCTGTTCGTATCGCCCACACCCCGGGAGGCAACACACAAATGGGTAGCGTCAATCACCACACCAACATCTTCGGTTTTTAGTACGCGCATCATTTCGCGGGCAATCTGTACGGTAAGGCGCTCCTGTACCTGCGGGCGTTTTGAAAAATACTGAACAATGCGGTTGATTTTCGAAAGGCCGATAACCTTACCACTTGAGAAGTAGGCCACATGGGCCTTGCCGTAAATAGGCACAAAGTGGTGTTCGCAATGTGAGTAGAAGGTGATCTCCTTCTCTACCAACATCTGGTTGTACTTGTATTTGTTTTCGAACAGCCTCGCATGGGGGCGGTTTTTCGGGTTCAGTCCGCTGAACACTTCTTTTACATACATCTTCGCCACCCTTCGTGGTGTACCTTGCAGGCTGTCGTCTGTGAGGTCAAGCCCGAGAATGTGCATGATTTCGCGGAAATGCTTTTCAATCTTCTCCACTTTCTCGTCATCGGGCATATCAAAGGCATCGGCTCGAAGGGGTGTGTTGTACGAGGTGCCTACATGGTCATCGCCCTGGTCGTCAAGATAAACTTCAGGATTAATCGGCCGGATATTCAACGAAATTTCTTTCTGTCTCATAAAGTGTGATTTTCAGGTCAAGTGATTTATCAATTTTGCTTCGAAGAATATTCCAGATAACCATGGCAATATTTTCGGCAGTGGGGTTCAGGTTTTTAAAATGCTCGGTATCAAGGTTAAGGTTTTTGTGGTCAAACTTTGATGTTACCTGTTCGCGTATCAGGTCGCTAAGTTCTTTCATATCATACACATACCCGGTCTCTTTATCAGGCGCTCCGGTAAGGCTTACAATAATTTCATAGTTATGGCCGTGATAATTCGGGTTGGCACATTTGCCAAATACCTTTTGGTTTTGTTCGTCAGTCCAGGCCGGATTAAACAGGCGGTGGGCTGCGTTAAAGTGCTCCTTGCGCGAAATCTTTACTTTCATTTGTGGCGTCTAAAGTTAAACAGGATTGCGGTTAAAAGGTTCAGGAATTACCGGTTTGCCGATTAATATTTTTAATATTGGGTACAGCTTTTATGACTTTCGAAGCTCTATATGACCAGATTCACCGTTACCAGGCAGCCGGTAAGAAACTGTTTACAAGTTCATCGTTCCAGTCGCACAGCCTGGTGTTGCTGCACATGCTGAGCCGGATAGACCGCACCATACCCGTGTACTTTATTAATACCGGCTACCACTTTCCTGAAACAATCCGCTTTCGCGATGAAGTGACCGCATTGTTTGGTATAAATACCATTGATTTAAAGCCCGAAGTGCCCAAGTTTATGCAGCGCGATGCCGAAGGAAAGTTACTGTTTACGTCCGACCCGGACCATTGCTGCTACCTGAATAAAACCCAGCCCATGGATGGCGTATTGCGCGAGTTCGATGTGTGGATAAACGGGGTGCGGGCCGACCAAAGTTCGGTGCGAGCCGCCATGCGGGTGGAACAACCGGCCCCGTATGGAAAACTGCGGTTTCACCCGATGCTCGACTGGACAAGCAAAATGATTTGGGAATACCAGAAGGAATTTAAACTGCCCAGGCATCCGCTGGAAGAACAGGGCTATGTAAGCATTGGTTGTGAGCCATGCACCCGAAGGTTAGACCCCAACATGCAGGAGCGTGAGGCGCGCTGGTTTGGACTGAAGAAAGTAGAATGCGGACTGCATACAGAATTAGTTTCGAAGTAAATGGTTAAGCAATGAATGTGCTTGTTACCGGTGGAGCCGGGTATATCGGAACGGAACTGGTTGAACTGCTGGCCCGCAATCCGGCTGTTGACCGGATTGTGATTTTTGATAACCTGAGCCGAAGCAATTTTAATTTGTTTCTGGGCGGCAAGATTGAAGAGCACGGAAAGATTCATTTCCAGAAAGGCGAACTGCTGGATAGCCGCGGACTTAAAAGATCACTGCAGGGAATAGATGTAGTGTATCACCTGGCTGCACGGGTTACCACACCGTTTGCCAATGCCGATGCGCATTTGTACGAACAGGTAAATCACTGGGGTACGGCTGAACTGGTGTATGCCGTTGAAGAGAGCAAGGTTAACCGATTCATCTATACCAGCAGCGCAGGGGTGTATGGTTCTTCGGATGATGAAATTGATGAATTATACAAACCCCACCCGACTACCTTTTATGCGATATCCAAACTTCGTGGTGAGGAACATGTGCGCAGGCTGGCCGGCCGGATGGATACCTTTATTTTCCGGTGCGGCAACGTATATGGCTACAGCCGCAGCATGCGGTTCGATGCTGTTATCAACAAGTTTGTGTTTGAAGCCAACTTTGAAAAGCGCATCACCATTCATGGCGATGGCAACCAGGCGCGCGCGTTTATTCACATCAACCAGGTAGCACAGGCGCTGGCGGCAACCCTGCATACCAACCTGCCGGGCGGCACCTATAACCTGGTAAGCCGCAACCTGAAGGTGATTGATATTGTGGATGAATTAAAGCAACTCATTCCCGACCTGGAATTTATTATGATTAACCAGCATATCCGGTTTAGTCAGTTGAGCATAAAAGTTAATCAGTTAGTTAACCAGTCTCTGGATATACGCAACGCTGAAACGTTCAAAGCGGAACTACGTGCGTTTCTGGATAAATTCAGTTTCTAAATGTTAGTTAAGCCAGCTTAACTCTTAAACAGGCCGCCTTCTGAGGAATCAGGGGTTGTGCGAACTCTCCACTCATCCTCGCTCATCTCTACAATTTCAACAGGAAGCAAATGATCAATGTTGTATGAGGCAATATCCTCATCAGGCCAAAAGTGATTAAATGCCTTGGCTAGAATAGGTTTTATTTCTTGTGTTGTAAATGGAATAGCGTGCAAAGAAAGTAAACCAGGGTGAACAAGCTTTGGATTATTATAAAGAAATGCCAAGCCTGCCCTGAAGTAATACAGGGAATGTGGATTATTGTTTATTAAGGCGGCAAGCTTCTTTAAACTTTGCTCGAAAAGATAAGGATCCGCATGATGAAAATCATCGGAAGGACTGAATGTGAAGAGTTGGTCGTTAAAAATGATGGCCAGTGCTTCCCTTAAAAACTGTTTGCTAATTTTCATTATTTCGAATTTTAATTTCTACTAGTACTTGCAAAGTAATAACTTTAGCTTTATAACCGTTTGTAACAATAGTTGTTTTTTACATACTCACTTTTTATGATGAATGTAACCACACATCTATATGCCGGTATTAGTTTTGGTGACTATAAAAGCGGCACATATGGGGGGGCTTTGCCTCAACCAGTCCATCCTCCTGTGTACCAGTACTGGTACCTTCATCAAGCCCAATTGTCAGATAAGAGCGTTTATGATGAGTTTGTTCTTAAGTTCGCTGATTTCTTAAGTAGGGCAACTGTAAATGGAGTTATTTCAGTAGAGGAATTTCTTCAATTAAATGAAATGAATAATCAAAAAGAACTCGGTAATGTGTACGCAAAGTTTAATCAGGAGATCGATAGAGGAAATCACGTATATCCGCTGCCGGTATTGATTTTTTATAAGTCAGAATCAAAAAGCCCAATAGAACTAGATCTGCATCAATGCAACTTGGAAGGGCCCAGCGCTTTTGCGCTTTTTTCGTTTGTCCGCCAACACGGAGTTTATTTCAAATCTGAAATACCAGATTCATTTATGCAGCGGCATTACTACCGGTTTATTGAGAAATGAAAAAGAGGCCCATGGTTCCACAAGCGGGTTTTTAGGTTGCGAGTAACCTCTTTGAATAACTTTCGGAATAATGAAGCGTGGTTGGTATGCTAAAGTTTATGGCTTTGGTAAAATCTTCCGTCTCTAAAAATCACTCAGTTCAAGCGTATCGTGAAAGCGGAGCAATCCCAGGTTGATACCCACGGTCAGGTCATGGGTGGTAAAATTAGTACCCACCGATTTGTTGGTAGGTAGTTCGAAGGTATACCCAAATCGGAATTGATTGAATTTGATTTGGGCCAACAGCCCATAGGTATTGAAATTACGTGTGAATAATCCTACTGCATAACGATCCTCGATATTCAATTGTGCGTTGATATCCGCTGAAAGCGGTGAACCGGAAACCGCTCGCACCAAAACACCAGGTTTAAACCGAAGCCGGTCTGAGATCATAAATAAATAGGAGGCAAATCCATAGAAATGCTGGGTGTACAGGTCAACCTCACCGGTACCGGAAGTTGATTCAAAATCGGTTGTTGCTTTTAGTAACCGGGGCACCGCCAGGCCAACAAAATACTTATCGCTTTTGACCAAAACACCTGCGCCAAACGTTGGCTTGGTGGTGTTTTGCACGCCCGAGAAGAGCGGGTCGGTCGGGTCGTAGGGATTCAGTTCACTGTTGTCGGTTCGGTAATTCATCATGCCGGCCTGTAACCCAAATGACAACAACGTGCTTTGATTCAGATTTATTTTATAGGCATACACCGCCTGAACAAGTGTGTTGGTGTTTTCACCGATTCTATCCTGCGATATGAGTATTCCCAGCCCCATCTTATTATCGGCCACGCTGGTGTGCCCGGTGAGTGCCAGGGTGGTGGGGCTGCCATCAAAACCAGTCCACTGCTTGCGGAAACCCGCCATTACATTAAGGTATTTGTTCATGCCGGCATAAGCAGGGTTTATCAGGAATGGATTGTTCAGGTATTGGGCGTAAAGCGGGTCAACCTGTGCTTTAGCTGCCGAGTAAAAGAACAGGAGAACTAATGTGATGTAGCGCAGTTTCATAACCTTAGCGTTTTAATGAAAGGAAGCCGGTTACTACCGGGCCACCACTGATTTCAATTTTATAGAAATAAGTACCGGAAGGTAAATCTTTTCCTGAATTACTAATACCCTCAAACCGTCTGGTCAGGTTATCATAATCATTAATACTAAAGACCAGATCACCCCAGCGGTTGTAAATGCTAACCCGGTTTGCGGATTGTGGTAGTCCATCAATACGGAGGTATTGGTTGCCGGGGGCCCCAACCGGTGAAACGGCATTGTAGATAACTATGGATGAGGTTACCTCTACCGTAATAAAAATTTCCTGCTGCGAACAGGCGCCCAGGGCATCGCAGGCTTCAATGCGAACCGAATCAATACCAAGGTAGCTGATGCCGGAATAATCAATGCGAAGCGATGCCGTAGTGGGTGTTTTAATCAGTTCGGCAAAGGCTCCGCTAACCGGCTGGCGAATGATTTTGAGGGAGTCAATCACAAAGTTGTTTTCGGCATCGGTAATAATAGCCAGCAGGTCAAGGTCAATGAGGGTTTGGCCGCTGGTTGCCGATAAAGGATCAGGAGTAATTACAGGAGGCGTGTTGGCAATGCAGGTCACTTCAACAGTAACTGTATAGTCGCCTGCCGGAAGGTTGGCAATATCTTCATCGGGCGAAGTAAAGCCAAAAGGCCCGTTCCACAGGTAGGTTACTGTTGGTGCAGCAGTAGTTACGGTTAAGTCAATAGCTCCATTACCGGGAATACCGTTGCAATCGGTGCTGTTAAACACCTGGCTGGTGAGGGATATGGCCGGCAAGGAATGGTCGGTAACTTCCGGACTACCGTCTCCCGGAAACAAAAAGCGCGAGCATCCGTTGGATTGGTCTGTAATACGCACGCCATAAATTCCGGGCGCAACATTAATCAAATCCTCGGTGCCGGCTATCGGATCCAACATCTCGTTGTACCAGGTAATTGTAAAGGGGCCTATTCCAATGGGTGTAAGGTCGATGGCGCCATTATTTCCGGTACAGGATGTATTTGGCGTTACCACATAGATTGCTGAAGGGGTAACGGCAGTATTAGCAACTGTAAAGGTGTTGCTGGCAACGTCATTGGTGCAGCCACTCACCAAATCATTAACATAAAGAAAATGAGACCCAGCCGTAAGATTTGTGATGTCTTTGGTGGACTGTACACCCGAAGGAGTGAACCAGGTAAAGGTATATGACCCGCTTCCTCCGGTTACGTCAATACTAATTGAGCCATTAGGAGGTGTACAGGTGGATTGTGGCACAATGCTGTTGGTGGTAACGGTAAGAAAAGGAGCTGAACTATTAACAAATAATCCATGCTGAATCATACACCCGGTATCCAGGTCGCGCACCTCAACAACATAATAACCGGCCACCAGATTACTGATTGTTATGGTTGTGGAGTTTTCGAGCTGCGAATCTTCAGCCCCGGTATAAATGTTTTTCCAGCGAACCTGAAAATTATGCGGAAGGGTAGTGTCAAGAATATCAACAGTAATGGATCCGTTGGGTGTTACACACGAAGTATTGTTTGTACTTGAAGAACCGGTAAGGTAAAAGTCGGTGCCGGCAAGGTCGGCTGATGTAGTATACGTACAGGGTCCGGCTGCGGTAACTTCAAGTTCATACCGACCGGGCGGTAAATTGGTAAACAGCCGGTTGAAGGTGGCGCCTACTGATGAGCCATTATCAATTAGGGTGTAGGAATTGTTGTATTGATCATAGCGGTAAAGGTTGTACACGTAGGGGCCCGGCTCCAGTAAAGTGGCGTTAATCTCCCCATCAGATGCCTGGCAGGAACTTGGATCAATAGTGGTAACTTCCAGCAGGCCGGAGCAGGTATAGGGACAAAAATAACCCAGGGTAAAATTTGCCGAGGAGGAGCACCCGGTGTTGTCGGTAACGGTAACCGAATAGTCACCGGCAACAACGCCAATCAGGTCTTGCGTTGTGGCAACCACCGTACCGATACCATCTGTCCATTCGTAGGTATAAGGTGAAACACCACCATACACACTGATATCGATTTCACCATCACTGCCAAACAAGCAGTTCTCATCCTGCACGGCTTCGTTTTGGATATGAACAGTACCATCATCCAGTACCTTAAATGATTCTTTAACCTTTTTTGTCTGCGCCTGGATATTGAATACGCCCCCGAGAATAAAAAGTAACAGAGCTGTTAGTAGCCAAGCCTGCTTCATAAATTGTAAATTTCCTCTTCCAGTTTCATTATATTTTGGCACTTATGCAAATGGTTGATTTGTTAATTTTACTATTAACCTTTTCTGATGGCTCGCAATCATACCACTATAATTCACTAACCATTGAATGTGAGTTTATTTTCAGTATACTCAGACAACGCCTTGGCCAATCTTTGGACTGGCGGGGCAGGTGCGGATTGGGCACAGCGTTGAACGAGTATGCGGGGCCATACGGCCCGGGAGCGTATTCAGCTTAGGTATCTTTACGGATTATCAGTTAACCTTTTGGTAATCTTGTAGAAGATACTCAACGTTTTAAACAATAAAAGCGACTCAATCAGTCGCTTTTATTAAATACAATGCTAAACTAAAATCAGCAATACTCATCAAACACTTCTACCAGATGCTCGCCAATCATCTGGGCGTTGCGGCCTTCAATATGGTGGCGTTCAATGAAGTGCACCAGTTCGCCATCTTTAAATAACGCGATGGATGGCGATGATGGCGGGTAAGGCAATGTATATTCTCTGGCACGGGCCACCGCCTCAATATCGGCACCGGCAAATACGGTTGTTAGCTGGTCGGGCTTTTTAGTACTGTTTTGTAATGCCCATTTAATACCGGGGCGTGCAGCGCCTGCAGCACACCCGCATACAGAATTAAATACGAGCAAGATGGTGCCCTTGCTGTCTTTCAGGGTTGTGTCAACATCGGCAGGGGTGCGCAACTCTTTAAAGCCTGCGCTGGTCAGGTCGGAGCGCATGGGGGCTACAAGTGGTTCGGGATACATACTTCATTTTTTTTTTGGTTCAACATTCGTTAGAGATTCAAGGTTCAAAGTTCAAAGTTCAAAGTTCAAAGTTCAAGGTTCAAAGTTTCGGGTTTAAGGTTTATTTCAGGTTTCCATAATTTTCAAGTGGTTCGTTTACGTATTTCGGACCTTTGAGATCTGAACACTTCAAATAGGTGATTAATGCAGATAATTGTTTACTGATGGTTTCTACCTGGACTTTCAGTGATTCAAATTCACCTTGCTCCAGGTGGTTTCTGTCAAGTGCACGGTAAAGTTGAGATCGCAATTCTGCGGCAGAGCCCTTGGCAATAAATAGAAATTGAATAAACTCCTTATTTCCTCCCCGATCAAAACCTTCGGCAATATTATCCATAATGCTACCGGTAGTTTTATTGATTGCTTCTTTAAGCGAAAAATCCTTCCTCAAATTTCCACGTAGCGTAATTTCAAAAATTTCCCTGGCCAGCGTTCTGGCTTTTTTCCAAACCTCCAGGTCTTCGAATGAATTTATTGTTGCCACTTTCCTTTCAATCTTAAACCTTAAACCTTGAGCCTTGAATTTTAAACCTTGAATTATAAAAAGCCAAGTTCCAGTTTAGCCGCTTCGCTCATCATGTCCTGCGAGTAGGGTGGATCGAATGTGATTTCAACTTTCACATCGTTTACGCCTTCTATGGCTTTTATCTTCTGTTCCACTTCACCGGGTATTACCTCAGCCGAGGGGCAGGAGGGTGAGGTGAGCGTCATCAGTACATACACATTATTGATAGGATAGACGTTGATTTCATATATCAGGCCAAGTTCATAGATATCAACGGGTATTTCCGGATCATACACGCTCTTAATCGCGCCTATCACCTTCTCACGCAGGTTGGCTATTTCGGTTTGCTGTACGTCTGTTTGGTTTTCTTCTTTCATACTTCCTGTTTTGTTTTAAAAGCCAGTGCGTACAACTTCATTTGTTTAATCATGGCGGCAAAACCGTTTGACCGCTGCGTACCGATAAACCGCTCCATCCCGATTTTGTTCATGAAGTACAAATCGGCATTTAGTATAGCTTCAGGAGTTTGGCCGTTGAAAATACGTACCAGCAAACTTACCAGGCCTTTGGTAATGGCTGTGTTGCTGTCGGCCTCAAAGTACACACTGTCGTTCTGCAATCGGGCTGTTAGCCAAACTTTTGATTGGCATCCTTTCACCAGGTTTTCATCCGTTTTACCCGATTCGTTCATTGGAGGCAGTTTTTGACCCAGCTCCATGATGTAAAATACAGTCATCTCCATGTCGCCATCCAGCAGCGAGAACTCCTGTATAATCTCGTTTTGTATGTCAACGATGGATTTCA
This sequence comes from Flammeovirgaceae bacterium, assembly GCA_015180985.1. Taxonomy (NCBI): domain Bacteria; kingdom Pseudomonadati; phylum Bacteroidota; class Cytophagia; order Cytophagales; family Flammeovirgaceae; species Flammeovirgaceae bacterium. The sequence goes on along the minus strand of CP054185.1, from coordinate 2,774,647 downwards.
TCTCATAAAGTTGATGATGCGGTTAAGTGCCTCCACCAGTTGATCAATTTCTTCTTTTGTGTTATAAACTGCGAATGAGGCGCGAACAGTTCCATCAATACCAAACTGGTCCATCAGGGGTTGCGTGCAATGATGCCCGGTACGAACGGCAATACCTCGCGCATCCAGCATCTGGCCGATGTCGAACGGATGAATGCCATCGATAATAAATGAGAGAACACTTACTTTTTGTGATGCCTGGCCGATAATCCGAGTACGGGGTAAGGCTTCCACTTTTCCTGTAGCATAAGCAAGCAAATTACTTTCGTGAGCAGCTATATTTTCCTTTCCGGTTTCATTAATAAAGTCTATAGCACTTTTAAAGGCAATGGTATCGGCAATGTTGGGTGTGCCGGCTTCGAATTTGTAGGGCAGGTCGTTATACGTTGTTTTTGCGAAGGTAACTTCTTTGATCATTTCCCCTCCGCCCTGGTAAGGAGGCATTTTTTCAAGCAGTTCTTTTTTTCCGTACAGAATGCCCGTGCCGGTTGGCCCGTACATTTTATGTGAGGAGAGGCAATAGAAATCGCAACCGAGGTATTGCACATCAATGGGTACATGTGCGCCCGCCTGGGCTCCGTCAATCAGAACCACCGCACCAACCTGATGAGCCAAATCAATAATTTCTTTAACAGGATTAATCGTGCCCAGGCTGTTTGATGCGTGATTGACGGCCACAATTCTGGTCTTATCGGAAAGCAATTTCCGGTAGGCATTTAGATTAAGTTCGCCATTTTCTAAAACCGGAATGATTTTAAGATGGGCTCTCTTTTCTCCGCAAACCAATTGCCAGGGAACTATGTTGGAGTGATGTTCAAGACCGGAGATGATTACTTCATCACCCGGCTTCAGAAAAGTTCTTCCGTATGAAGAAGCAACAAGATTTATGGCCTCTGTTACGCCACGAACAAAAATTATTTCTTCAGCAGAATTAGCATTAATGAAGTCTTTACCTGCCTGCCGTGTCTCTTCATAGGCTTTGGTTGCCTTTTCGGCCAGGGTGTGAATACCCCTGTGGATATTGGCATTATAGCCCTTGTAGTACTCAGTTAATGCGTTGATGACCCGCAAAGGTTTTTGCGTGGTGGCGGCATTATCAAAATAAACCAGGTCACGGCCATTTACCTGCTGGTTCAGTACCGGAAATTGCTTCCGGATTTCCGCAACATTAGCCGCAATAACCTGACTATCCATCTTCAGAAGTTTTTATGCAGCCTCTCGCTGACAAGGTTATCAATATAGGTTCTCAGTGAAGTGTCAGTTATTGTTTCAAGCACTTCGCTGGCAAAAGCGTACAGTACCATGGCCCGGGCAGTTTCTTGGTTAATACCACGCGAGCGCAGATAAAAGATGGCTTCTTCATCCAACTGACCGGTGGTGCAACCGTGCGAGCACTTTACATCATCGGCCCATATTTCAAGCTGCGGTTTAGTATTGATTGTTGCTTTATCCGAAAGCAGGATGTTACGGTTGGATTGGAAGGCATTGGTTTTTTGTGCATCCGGCCGCACAAAAATTTTTCCGTTAAATACACCTTTCGACTGGTCTTCCAGAATCCCTTTATACAGTTCATTACTGTATGAGTTCGGCTTCCGGTGATCAACCACCGTATGATTATCGGCCAGCGTATGGTTATGAAGCAGGTATAATCCGTAAAGGTGACTATCGCAGTTTTCACCATCTAATGAAACGCGCGTGTTGTTGCGGATGAAGGCACCGTCTAACGTAACTACATGACTGTTAAGTTTACTGCCGGTGCGCTGCCAGAACTGGTTAAAAAGGTATTGAATATGTGTAGGTACATCGTTTTGAATGACCAGGTGATTTAGCTGAGCATGTTCGTGCAGCACAATCTCCGAAAGCGTATTAGATAGGGCGGTGTTGTTTCCGAATGAACACCATTTTTCAATTAAAGTAGCTTCGCTTGATGCACCGGCCACTACCATGTTCCGGCTTACTGATTTAACTTGTCCGTTGGCGGAATCGTGGAGGTAATATATAATGAGTGGCTTATCCAGTTTTATGCCATCCGGAATTTCCAGGTAAAGGCCGTCATTCCACGTTGCAGTATTCCAGGCCGCAAAAGCATCGGTTTTGAAATCAGCATACCTTCCGATAAGTTTATCGGCATGCAGGCGATCGGAGGCCTGGTGCATGGGAGTTGCTTTTGCTGTAACCGGCAGGGAGGATTTTTCGGCAATGAATTTACCATTCACTAAAATAACCTCGTAAGCATCCAGCCCGGGTATTTTCCAGTGTTCATCCGTTGGTAAATCCCCGCTGGTTACAAATGAGTGGCCTAACTGTAGGCCCTTTTCCAATGCACGGGTCAGGGGTGTATACTTATACTCTTCGTTTTTATTACCCGGTAGTCCAAGTTGGCGTAGAACCGATAAGGCTTCTTTTTGTAAATCAGTTTGCGGATAAACAGATTCGGTAAGTGTATCCAGCAGGTTGGTATGTATTAAATTTTCGCTCATGCAACTTCTGCTTCGGCTTTAATCCAATCGTATCCTTTCGACTCTAACTCGAGCGCAAGCTCTTTGCCACCTGATTTTACAATCTTTCCTTTATAAAGCACATGCACAAAATCAGGAACAATGTAATTAAGCAGGCGCTGGTAGTGGGTAACTACAATAATGGCATTATTTTTCGACCGTAGTTTGTTTACACCGTTAGCAACAATTTTCAAGGCGTCAATATCAAGCCCTGAATCGGTTTCATCCAGTATAGCCAGTTTGGGTTCCAGCATGGCCATCTGAAAAATTTCGTTGCGTTTTTTTTCTCCGCCCGAGAAGCCCTCGTTGAGCGACCGGTTTAAAAGCGACTGATCGATTTCAACGAGTTTCATTTTTTCTTTCATCAGCCCCAAAAAAGAAACAGCATCCAATGGATCTTGTCCGCGGTGCTCCCGCACCTGGTTCACCGCTGTTTTCATAAAGTTGATGGTGCTCACCCCGGGTATTTCAACCGGGTACTGAAATGCGAGGAATACACCTTCGCGGGCACGTTCGTCTGGTTCCAGGTCGAGTAAATTTTTTCCCAGGTACTCAACGGTGCCACCGGTTACTTCAAACTCTTCGCGGCCGGCAAGAACCGAAGCCAGGGTGCTCTTTCCTGAGCCGTTTGGCCCCATAATGGCGTGCACTTCACCGGCTTTTACTTCAAGGTTTATTCCGTTAAGAATTTGTTTGCCGTCAATCTGGGCGCTTAAGTTTTTTATTGATAACATATGCTTAGTTCAAAGTTCAAGGTTCAAAGTTCAAGGTTCAAGGTTCAAGGTTATTGATACGGGTGCTGAATCGATTACCCTACACTTCCTTCAAGTGTGAGCGCCAACAGTTTTTGCGCTTCTACGGCAAATTCCATCGGTAATTGATTCAATACTTCTTTTGCATAGCCATTTACAATCAGGGCAACAGCCGACTCTTCATCGATACCGCGCTGCTGGCAATAAAAAATCTGGTCTTCACCAATTTTCGATGTGGTTGCTTCATGCTCAACGCGGGCCGTATTGTTCTCCACATCAATATAGGGGAAGGTGTGCGCCCCGCATTTGTTGCCCATCAGCAGCGAGTCGCACTGCGAGAAGTTGCGGGCATTTTCGGCACGCTTCAGTACATGCACCTGGCCGCGGTAGCTGTTTTGTGAATGACCGGCTGAAATACCTTTTGAGACAATTCGCGATTTGGTGTTTCGGCCGATGTGAATCATTTTCGTGCCGGTGTCGGCTTGCTGGTGGTTGTTGGTAACGGCCACGGAGTAAAACTCACCGCTGGAGTTATCGCCTTTGAGTACACACGAAGGATATTTCCAGGTGATGGCCGAACCGGTTTCAACCTGTGTCCACGAAACTTTGGAGCTTTCTCCGGCACACAAGGCCCGCTTGGTAACGAAATTATAGATGCCGCCTTTGCCTTCTTTATCGCCCGGGTACCAGTTTTGCACGGTTGAATATTTTACATGCGCCTCTTTCATTGCATAAATCTCTACCACAGCCGCATGAAGTTGGTTTTCGTCACGCTGGGGTGCGGTGCAGCCTTCCAGGTAACTTACGTATGATCCTTCATCGGCAACAATAAGCGTACGCTCAAACTGACCTGTGTTGGCCGCGTTGATCCGGAAGTAGGTTGACAATTCCATCGGGCAGCGAACGCCTTTGGGTATGTAGCAGAAAGAACCATCGCTGAAGACGGCCGAATTAAGAGCTGCGAAATAGTTGTCATTCATTGGCACAACCGAGCCCAGGTATTTTTTTACCAGTTCCGGATGTTCACGCACCGCCTCGCTGAACGAGCAAAAGATGATACCCAGTTCGGCAAGCTTTTCTTTAAACGTTGTTGCTACTGATACACTGTCCAGTACGGCATCAACGGCCACTCCCGTCAGGCGTTTTTGCTCGGTAAGAGAGATACCCAGCTTCTCGAAAGTCTTTAATAACTCCGGGTCCACCTCTTCCAGGCTCTTCGGCTTTACTTTCTGTTTAGGGGCTGCGTAATATATAATGTCCTGGTAGTTGATTTCCGGGTAGGTTACGTTTGGCCATTTTGGTTCGGCCATCTTTGTCCATTGCCGGTAAGCTTTCAGGCGCCATTCCAGCAGCCATTCGGGTTCATGTTTTTTAGCACTTATAAACCGGATGATATCCTCGTTAAGGCCCTTAGGAGCCGACTCCATTTCGATGTTGGAAGTCCAGCCGTGCTCGTATTCCCTGGAGGTCAGCTCTTCCAGAATCTGGTTGTCTTTGCTCATGTAAGGGTAATTATTTAGACTAATTTCAAATAAAGCTCAAAGATATAACAGAAATGCGGTAAATAGGTTCTTTTCGAACCTTTGTTTAAAGCAGGTTAAGGTTACGATCCAGGCTTTCTTCCAGCGAAATCATGGTTTCTGTACGCTCAATTCCATCAACCTGCTGGATTTTATCGTGCAATACCAGTTTGAGGTGGTTAGTGTCTTTACAGTGGATTTTTACGAACATGCTGTAGTTACCTGTGGTATAATGGATATTGGTAATTTCCGGTATGGCTTTAAGTTTAGCCATCACTGAATCGTATAAAGCACTCTTTTCCAGGAAGATACCTATGAATGCCGTAATGTCGTAACCGAGTTTTGCGTAGTTTACCTTCAGGGTTGTCTTCTCGATAATGCCGGACTCACGAAGCTTGTTGGTGCGCACATGTACCGTGCCTACTGAAACATGAACCTTGTTGGCTATCTCGCTAAGCGGCCTGCTGGCATCACGCATTAAGATTTCAAGAATCTTCAAATCGGTATTGTCAATTTTATAATTCTGGGGCATACATCTCTTTCATTTATAAAAAATATTCATTTAATATCAAATTAATTAAATATTTTATAAAAAAAAATGAATATGTTGAATAAAAACATAACAATTTTTCTCTTTGTCAACGTTTGTACACTGTAGGGTGTTGAAATTGGCAGACAAGCCCTCCTGTCTCGGGGGTGGGGAGTCAAGGATAAACGCAGGATATAGCCTGCCGAAGGTACTGCGGCAGACAGGGGTTGACCACCACTGGTTGTTCTGTAGCTAACTTCCCCGTGGAGGTTCGAGCCCTCCCTCTACAGCCACTTTTTCGCGGTTATTATTTAGGGTAAAGTCCTGACCAACGGTCAGGACTTTTTTGTTCCGATGCCTATATTTGAAAACAAACAATCGTTCGGCATTAACCACAACTAATCATGAAAGATTTTCCCTGGATAAAAAGCTACCCAACAGGTATTCCCGCTGAAATTAACCTTTACGACTACAACTCCATTGTTGAGTTGTTTGAAGATTCATTTAAAAAGTACAGTAGTCGTGTTGCTTATGAAAATATGGGTAAACAGTTAACCTATGAACAGGTTGATGAACTGTCGAGACATTTTGCGGCCTACCTTCAGTCGATAGGATTACAGAAAGGTGATAGGATTGCTATACAAATGCCTAACCTGCTTCAATTTCCGGTTGCTTTTATTGGTGCGCTCCGTGCCGGCCTGATTGTTGTCAATACGAATCCGCTTTATACACCACGCGAAATGGAGCACCAATTTAAAGATTCGGGTGCCAAGGCTATTGTTATCGTAGCCAACTTCGCCAACAACCTGCAGCAGATTATTCATAACACACCAATAAAACATGTAATTATTACTGAGTTGGGCGATATGCTTGGTGGCCTGAAAGGTGCCCTGGTAAATTTTGTGGTTAAGCGTGTAAAGAAAATGGTACCGGCTTACCATCTGCCGGGCGCTGTTTCATTCAATTCGGCTCTTAAAAAAGGTGCAGTGCTTGCATTTACTAAACCATCATTTTCGCTTACCGATGTTGCCGTACTTCAATATACCGGTGGCACCACCGGTCTTTCAAAAGGCGCTGCGTTAACACACGCTAACCTGGTGGCACACAACTCCATGATTACCCAATGGTTTAAACCGTACCACAGCCAGTCGGCTGAACAGGATATTATTATCACGGCCATCCCGATGTACCACATATTTGCACTAACGGTTAATGGAATTTTGAAGCTTAGCGTTGGTGCCAAAAATGTATTGATTACTAACCCACGCGATATACCGGGATTTATAAAAGAACTTAAGAAGCACAAGTTTACCATCATAACCGGGGTGAACACATTATTCAACGGCCTGTTGAATAATCCGGATTTCAAAAATCTCGACTTTTCGAAACTGAAAGGAGCCGTTGGCGGAGGCATGGCCGTTCAGGATGTGGTAGCCAAAAAGTGGGAGCAAGTTACCGGTAAGCCCCTGGTTGAAGGGTACGGACTGAGCGAAACATCGCCAGTGCTCTGTTGCAATCCGCTGGATGGCACCCACAAACTGGGTACCATCGGTTTGCCGATGCCCAGCACGGAAGTAGCCATCTTCGATGACAACGGCAACCAACTACCACAAGGACAAACCGGTGAGATTTGTGCAAGAGGGCCCCAGGTGTTTTCCGGCTATTGGGAGAAAGATAACTCGGATGTGTTCTATCCGGGCGGGTGGTTTAAAACAGGCGACATCGGCCTGATGGATGAGCAGGGCTTTTTCAAAATTGTCGATCGGAAAAAGGATATGATCAAAGTATCGGGCTTTAATGTTTATCCGAACGAAATCGAAAACATAATTGCCGCCCATCCGAAAGTCCTGGAGGTGGCCGCTATTGGTGTGCCTGATGAGCGGTCGGGTGAGGTGATAAAAGCTTTTGTAGTGAAACGCGATCAAAGTCTTACCGAAGACGAACTCAGGGAGTATTGCCATAAAAACCTGACCAACTATAAAGTTCCCAAGTACTTTGTCTTCCGGAATGAACTGCCAAAGTCGAATGTTGGTAAAATTATGCGAAGGCTATTGCGTGAAGAAGAACCAGCCCGGGCGGCATAATTATTACGCAGAAGGATATTTTACCTCAACTAAAGAATCTATTTTTGCCAAATTTTTTGGTATGAAACGGCTTTATTCGGTTTTGCTGCTTGTTTTTGTATTGGGGCTGTGTTTATCGTTTATAGATAAGGCGCCTGCAAACAGAGGTACTTCAACTGACTCTCTGCGCTATTCACAGGAAAAGCACCTGAGAAATTTACGCCAACTTACTTTTGGTGGCGATAATGCCGAGGCCTATTGGAGTTTTAACGGCAAGATGGTAGCCTTTCAATCCAACAACAAGGCCTGGGGCCTTGCGTGCGATCAGATTTTTTACCTGAATGTGGATGGCCCCGCCCTGCAGCCGGGTAAGAAGCCGCAACTTATCAGTACCGGTTCAGGCCGTACTACCTGCTCGTATTTTCTTCCGGGCGACAAACGAATACTTTATGCTTCCACACACCTGGGCGACAAAGCGTGCCCACCCGAACCGGGCCGCACCCCGGGCGGAAAATACCTGTGGCCCATCTATGATAGCTACGATGTTTTTGTTGCTGATCTTAAAGGAAAAATCAGGAAGCAACTTACAACAACACCCGGCTATGATGCTGAGGCTACCGTGTCGCCTAAAGGCGATAAAATTGTGTTTACCTCCATGCGAAACGGTGACCTGGATTTATATGTGATGAACATTGATGGTTCTGGCGTTAAGCAGATTACAAATGAATTGGGTTATGACGGAGGCGCCTTCTTTTCACCCGATGGCTCCAAAATTGTATTCAGGGCTTCTCGGTTTAAAACAGCGGAGGAGAAACAGGAATATATTGATTACCTGAAGCAGGGGCTGGTAGCACCTACGGCCATGGAAATTTTTGTTTGCAATGCCGATGGCTCTAATCTTCGCCAGGTTACTAACCTGGGGAAAGCAAACTGGGCTCCGTTTTACCATCCCTCCGGAAAGAAGATCATTTTCAGCTCGAACCACCACAGCCAGCGCGGTTTTCAGTTTAATCTTTTTATGATTAATGAAGACGGCACCGGCCTGGAGCAAATTACCTACGACAAGGTATTCGATTCGTTCCCCATGTTTTCGCCTGACGGCAAGCGGATTATTTTTTCAAGCAACCGCAACAATAACGGTACCCGCGATACCAACCTGTTTGTGGCCGATTGGGTTGAATAACTGCAATTGGCCTTTAAGGATTTGTTTGATACTTTTGAAGGTGAGTCTCTAACACATCCAACGGTTATGATCGGTTTCTTTGAACACCAGTACCTGTCGTACAAAAAAAATCACATCCGCAACCTGCTGGCCCTGGCCAATGCCGATGGACACATGCACAAAAAAGAAGTTGAGCTGCTTTACAAAATCGGGCAGCGGTACGGCCTTAAAGAATGGCAGGTAAAAAACCTGGTGGACAGCCAAGAGAAATTTGAGCTGAACATCCCTGATAACTTTAACGATCGGATGAACCTGCTGTACGATTTGATTTTAATGGTGTATGCCGATGAAAAAGTAGAAAAACGGGAGATTGAATTTTGCCAGGATGTAGCCAAACGGTTTGGGATGAAAAAAGAAATTGTGCCCTGGTTGCTCCAGGTCTTCGAAAACGGAACCCCGCCACCGCCCGATGAATGGACCGAAATAAAACGCGAAGCCCAGGAAAAATATCTTAATAAAAAGAAAGGCTAAAAGAACACGCCTAAACCGAAATACCGGTCAATTATCAACACCGATAGTCCGCCTAAAAGTACCGGGCAAACCCACGTTATCATAACATGCAGATACTTCCGCATAAAGGAATTCATGTAACCGGGGTTTCCGTTAACCAGTTCGGCATCCATGTTATTAATCTTCCATTGTCTGACGATGAAAATGCACATCAGGCAGCCCCCCACAGTTAAACTGATGTCGCACATATCCGATACAAACGACAGCCAGTCGCGGTTAAGGTAAAACGGTAACTTGTTCAATGCGGGTATCATGCCCTGGCTAAACATGGTGGGTAAGCCCAGTACAAAAATGAGTAATGCCAGAAACCAAACCACGCGTGTGCGCCTGAACTTAAGTTGGTCAACCACGTAAGTTGTGGGCACCTCCAACAATGAAATGGTTGAAGTAAGGGCAGCAAAACAAAGTAGCAGAAAGAATGAACCGCCCACAATGCGCCCGAGCAGCGGGCCCATGTCCCGGAATACATCGGGTAAAACAATAAACACCAGGGCAGGTCCTTCGGTAGGAGAGATGTTCTGAGAAAAGACCATCGGGAAAATCATAAATCCCGCCAGAAAAGCTACCATCGAATCGGCCACAGATATAATGGCAGCCGACTTTATTACGTTTTGGGTTTTGCTAACATACGAACCATAGGTAATTAGGCACCCCATTCCAAGAGAGAGCGAAAAGAATGCTTGTTTGAGGCCGTCATAAATAGTTTGAGCGTTGATTTCATTCAATTCCGGTACCAGGTAAAACCGTACACCGGCCCAGGCGTTGGGTAAGGTGAGGCTGTATGCGATAAGCAGAATCAAAATTATATAAAGTGCCGGCATCATGATTTTGTTGGCCGCTTCAACACCTTTTTGAATGCCCCGTGAAACGATCAGGGCAGTGATGACCATAAAACCAAGCGAAAACCAAAAATTGTCGCTGATGTCGTTTACATAATTGCCGAAGAATTTCCCGAAATCCGGTTCGCCAAGCAGGTTGCCGAAGGATATCTCCAAAAAATAGCCAAAAGCCCAACCGGCCACTACATTATAAAAGGAGAGTATGAAAATCCCGGCCAGAATACCAAATATACCCAGGTACCCCCAGCGTTTACCACCCAGGTGGGAGTACGACCCATAGGCATCACGCCCGGCTGCACGTCCAATGGCTATTTCACCAACAAGTACCGGGAAGCAGAGTAAGAAGATGAAGATCAGATAGATAAGCAAAAAAGCCGCACCACCATTTTGGCCGGCCAGGTAGGGGAACCGCCAGATATTGCCAAGCCCAACGGCTGAACCTGCAGCGGCCAGAATAAAACCAATCCGACTCGTAAAACTACCACGTAACTCCATGCAGTGAGGGGGGTTGAATTTCGAAAAATAGACCTTAAACCTTAATAATCAAAAACAGGTTACTTATACAGTAAACTTTGTATTGCATTTTGATGACCTGATTAATTTGATTTACTTTTACTGTCGCAGTTGGATATGGATGAATTCAGGAAACTAACCACACAGGAGAAAGCCCTCCGCATCAATCTCAAAAAAGATATTTACGGGGCCTTTGCCGAAATCGGGGCAGGGCAGGAAGTAGCCGCAAACTTCTTTAAAGCCGGTGGAGCCTCCGGCACCATTGCCAAAACCATCAGCGCTTACGACATGAAATTCAGCGATGCCATTTATGGTTATTGCGAACGCTATGTGTGCGAAGAACGGCTTTTTAAAATGCTCGACCACGAATACGAATTGTTACCGGAGCGGCTGCCTCACCGTGTTAATGATACCCGCTTCTTTGCCTTTGCCGATACCGTGGAGGTTTTAAACTTCGAGCGTACCAACCAGGCGCATGGCTGGATGGGCCTGCGTTTTCAGTTGCGGCCTGAAGCCGAACCCAACGATTGCATCATTCATGTAAAGATGCATGATAATGATTCGATACAGCAGCAACTGGCATTGGGCATTGTGGGAGTTAATATGATTTATGCCTGCTCGTTTTATACTGATCCGGAGCAGATTCTGATGGCGTTAATGGATGGGCTGAGTACCCGCAGGATAGAAATTGACATGTTTCGTATTACCGGACCGGATTTTAAACATGTTGATAACCGGTTAATGGCACTGAAGCTGGTGAAGAACGGCCTGACCCGTGCCGCCATGTTTGGCCCCGATGGCGAGGTAATGCAACCCTCCGATGAATTGTACAAAAAAAATGTGCTGGTGCTGCGTGGCAGGTTTCGACCGCCAACCCACGTAAACGTGGATATGCTGCTTACCTCGCGCAGGCATTTTAAGAATGAACCGGATGTTGATCGGTCAAAAATGGTGCTTCTTACCGAACTTACGTTGAACGACCTTGGGCCGGATGGCGCCATTGATGAAAAAGACTTTTTAAACCGGGCTGATATTCTGTGTTCGCTTGGCCAGAACGTGCTGATTTCAAATTACTTTGAATACTACCGGCTGATGGATTACCTGTCGCGCATTACGAAAGGTAAAAAAATAGGCATTGTGATGGGGATAAATGCTTTACAGAAAGTATTCGATGAGCGTACCTATGTCAATATCCGGGGAGGTATTCTTGAGTGCTTCGCTTCCCTATTCGGCACAAATGTTAAACTTTATATTTATCCTGCCCTGATTAACGATACGGGTAAGTTGTTCACCCTACGTGATTTTGAACACACACTTCCCAAAAACCTTAAAAACCTGTTCCGCTACCTGATGGACAATAACAAACTTGAAGATATTGACGATGCCAACGTGAATAACCTGCACATCATCAGCGATAACGTACTGGCCATGATTAAGAAGGGTGAACCGGGCTGGGAAAAGTTTGTGCCGCACAAGGTAGAAGAAGCCATTAAAGAAAACGGCTTATTTGAGTACCCGCTCACTAAAATGGAAAATCCGGCTGCCGTTGATTATCTAAAAAAATAGTCCAACCCCGGTTACTTCTTAAGCCCTGATTTACAGGATTTTTTTCCGTGGATGTCCGATGAGCAGCCGCTTACGGGGTTACTTTTCAGCAAATGGCAGGATGGACGGCCATAAATGTTAAACCAAATTTTAAACCTTATGCGAACAAAAATTTCATCGTTATTTTTGCTTTTATCCCTGCTTGTTTACACAGGCTGTGGTGATGATGATTCCGGGCCTTCTTTCGTAACTACTCCGGAAGCACGCTCTGAAAACGATGCCAGCGGCAAAGGAGTTTACAAAGGTGTATTTATCGGCTCATCCGGCTTTATTAAAGTTAACCTTGATAACCTTGGCGATGGCGTAATCTCCTTAACCTTAAATCTGGATGGTGAATCCTATGATCTGGAAACTGAGCAGACATACAATCCGGATGTTGGGTTTCAGGGATACTTCACCGGGGCAGTAACCGGTGGCCTTGCTACCGTTGGATTTTATACCAATACCACGGGTACCGAATTCGGGTTTTTTGGCGTAGAAATCCCGGGCCATCCCGATGTATCCTTCATTCTTGTTAAGGAGAAATCCAACGCCCTGGTGCGGTGTTTTGAAGGAACATTTTCCGGCTCCGACTCGGGTATTATCAATTTTTTAATTGTTGATGATGAATGGGCAGCCCTGGCACGTCCTGACGGTGGCTCATCTGATGATGAGGCTGAACTGGACGGCGAACTGAATGGCAATACCTTGGGTTGCGATTGCGACATAGATGGCGATGGTACAGGCGATATGGAATTTACCGGAACGATAAGCGGTAACTCGATGAGCGGTACCTGGGCGCAAGGCGAGGGCAGTGGTACATGGAGTGCAAAGCGCACCTACTGATTAAGGTACTACCTGATACAGAAAGGGTTGTTTTTGCAAACAGCCCTTTTTGTTTTTAGGTGGTTGATTTTAAGCGGGCAAAATACCGTTTTGCTTCTTCCATAACCTTAGGTGCCAGTATAAACCCCGAGATCATGGTAGGAAACGCCATGATGGCGTAGGCGATATCAATAATATTGATGATGGTTTCCATGGAAACCACAGCTCCGAAAATAATAGTGGCCAGGTAAAAATAGTTATACAGCTCTCCATTTTTAACGCCAACAAGAAACGACATGGCCTTGCTGCCATAATAGCTGTACGAGAACAGCGAAGTAACCGCAAAAAAGAAGCAGCACAACAGCAACAGGTATTTACCAAAGCCGGGCAAGGCGTTTTGAAACGCGGTAGCCGTTAGCGTTACTCCGTTTGAGTCGCTCGACTGCCATACACCGGTTACAAGTATGGCAAGTGCCGTAAGCGTGCAAACCAGCAGCGTATCGATGGCCGGGCTCAGCATGGATACGAGTCCTTCGCGGATGGGCTCCGTACTGCGTGATGCACCCAGCGCCATGGGTGCTGTACCAATCCCGGCTTCATTTGAAAACGATGCCCTGCGCACTCCGGTTTGAATGAGTCCGCCAACAACACCACCAAACAGCGGTCCTTTATAGTATTCGGCTGAAAAGGCATCGGTAAAGATCATCCAGAGGTATTTGGGAACGACCTCAATATTGAGCAGCAAAATTGCTAGTACCGAAAGAAAGTACAGCACAATCATCAGCGGCACCATTTTACCGGCCCAGTTACCAATGCGCTGAATGCCGCCCAGAATAACAATACCGGCAAAAACTGTCAGCACCACACCAATCAGTAATTTAAAATTGTTAACTGCAAAGTCACCGATAACAAATTCACCGAACGAAACTGCAGGAAATCCGATATCAATAATAGCCTGCGTAAGCTGGTTAGCCTGAAAGATGGGTAAACATCCGATTAAACAGCACACACTGAAAATTACGGCAAGCGGATACCAGTTTTTTCCCAGTGCTTCGCGGATAACATACATCGGGCCGCCCTGAATATTACCCTCCGAATCTTTACCACGGTACATAACCGAAAGTGTGCTGGTAAAAAAGTTAGATGACATACCTACAAATGCGGCTACCCACATCCAGAACAACGCGCCCGGCCCGCCAATACTAATGGCAAAGGCTACTCCGGCAATATTGCCCATGCCAACTGTTGAAGCCAGGGCAGTGGATAATGCCTGGTAGGCATTAATGTAACCCGGATCGTTCGGGTTGTCGTACTTGCCGCGTAAAATGGCGATGGCATGAAAAAAATATTTATACTGAATAAACCGTGAGTAGAAAAAGAAGAACAGGCCGCCAAGTATTAACAGGAAGAGTACGGGCGTCCAGATGCCGTTGGCAATGGTTTGAATAAGTTGGCTCATGAAGAGGTGTTAAGGCAGCAAAATAGGAAATTACCCGTTAGCATCAGCGTGCAGGTTTTGCTTTACCTTGCGAGACGGCCATCCAGTTACATAATTGGTACAGCATGCGGGCGCCTACGTTGGCATCCCACTCGTCACTACCCGGAGCCACTTCGTTTAAATCAAAACCGATGATTTTCCGTCCGGACTGAACCAGCTTCCTTAGCAGGTAGGTAATCTGGTGAAACTCAAACCCACCGGCAACAGGAGTACCTGTGTTGGGACAAAGTTTCGGGTCGAGGCCGTCAATATCAAAACTGATGTACACCAGTTCAGGCAATTCACGGATGATTTCATCGCACAGGGCATCCCAGGTTTTTCCGGCAAATTGCTGGGCTTTAAGGTCTTCATCAAAAAATGTTTTTATGCGCCCCATCGATCGATCCATCACCTGTATTTCTTCTTCACAAAAATCGCGGATTCCCACTTGTACCAGGCGGTTTACTGACGGAAGTTTTAGTGCGTTGTACATGATAGAGGCATGCGAGTAAATAAATCCTTCGTATGCTTTTCGCAAATCGGCATGGGCATCAATCTGCAAAATACCGAACCGGTCGTACCGTTCGCTTAGCGCCCTGATGAAACCCAGCGGTGTGCTGTGGTCGCCTCCCAGCAAAGCAACGAGTTTGCCTTCTTTCAGGTAGTTTGTGGTGGTGGCTTTTACATATACATTCAGGTTTTCGCACCCTTCATTGATTTTTCTGAGCAGCGGATTGTTGGCGCCTGTTTCGTCTCCCCCTTCAAGCGATGCGATGTGCTGGGCAGCCAATTCGCGCAGGCGGATGTTTTCCTTTAAAATTTCATCATTAACCGGAACCATGGCAATTCCAATCTTCCAGGCATCGGCAATGTTTCTGTCGTATAAATCAACCTGTACCGATGCCTGTAGTATAGCTTCCGGCCCTTGTGCCGCACCCGTTTGGTACGATACTGTTACTTCCCATGGAACCGGTACAATAATGAGTTCCGCATTTTCTGGCGTAAATGGTAATCCAAATACATTTCCCGTAAGACCGGGAGCATTCGGATTAAAGGATTGTATTGACTCATCGTGCGTCATACGAACAAAAATTTTGCGTGAATATACTATATCTTCTGTGCACAGCCCGCGAAGTACTTTATCAGAGATTTTACCAGCAAATCGGATGATACATACATCAAAAAAGAATTATCAAACGTGTGTGTAAAGTTGCAATAACCTTGGTGTAATTCAGTTACTTAGTTATCCGGTTCGTGTACATGCTGTACTGATCAAAATTTGATTATTTAAAATTTTACAGATATTTGAAACCGTTGATAAACCCAAAGCATGGCAAAAAACCTTGTAATTGTTGAGTCTCCTGCGAAAGCAAAAACAATAGAAAGCTACCTGGGAAAGGAATATAAAGTTGCTTCCAGCATGGGGCATGTGCGCGATTTACCCAAGGGCGGTGATGCCATTGATGTGGAGAATGGATATGAGCCTACCTATGAAATAAGCCCCGATAAAAAGGAGGTTATTGATAAACTTAAAAAACTTTCTGAGGATGCGGAGATGGTCTATCTCGCCAGCGATGAAGATCGCGAAGGAGAGGCTATATCCTGGCACCTGAAGGAAGTACTGAACCTGAATGATAAGAAAACCAGGCGTATTGTTTTTACCGAGATAACCAAAAAGGCCATTCTCAACGCCATTGAAAATCCTCGCGGCATTGATACCGACCTGGTTAATGCGCAACAGGCACGCAGGGTGCTTGACAGGCTGGTGGGCTATGAGCTATCGCCTATTCTTTGGAAGAAAATTAAAACCGGTCTTTCGGCCGGCCGGGTGCAGTCGGTGGCTGTGCGTTTGGTGGTGGAACGCGAACGTGAAATAGCCGACTTTAAAATAAAGAGTGCTTACCGGGTAACCGCCCAGTTTGATTTAGGCAATGGTAAGCAATTGCAGGCCGAATTAGGTGAGCGTTTTGAAACGGAAAAAGAAGCGCTTGAATTTCTTGAGTCATGCAAAGGGGCAGTTTATACCATTGCTGATTTACAAACCCGCCCCGTTAAGCGTTCGCCAGCGCCTCCGTTTACAACGTCAACCCTGCAACAGGAAGCGGCACGCAAACTTGGTTTTTCGGTATCGCAAACCATGGTGGTTGCTCAGAAGTTGTATGAAGCCGGTAAGATCAGCTACATGCGTACCGACTCGGTTAACCTCTCGGACGAAGCCCAACAGGGGGCCCGGCAGCAAATCATTTCGGCTTATGGAAATGAATTTGTTCAACTGCGCCAGTATAAAAACAAATCATCTTCAGCCCAGGAGGCACACGAAGCCATCAGGCCTACGGATTTTTCGGTGTTGGATCCCAACATGGACCGAAACGCCCTCCGGTTGTACGAGTTAATCTGGAAACGCGCCATCGCCTCACAAATGGCCGATGCGGAACTGGAAAAAACCACGGCCACTATTTCAATATCCACCAATCCGCAAACACTATCGGCCACTGGCGAGGTGGTGAAGTTTGAAGGGTTTCTGAAAGTATATATGGAGTCGGGCGATGAGGATGATGAGCAGGAAAACGGTAAAGTACTGCCACCACTTACCATGGGACAGACTCTAAACCTGAACGAAATGCTGGCGCGGCAGGCTTTTTCGCGAACACCGCCACGGTATACCGAAGCCAGCCTGGTTAAAAAGCTGGAAGAAATGGGTATTGGCCGGCCGTCAACGTATGCACCTACAATTTCCACCATTCAGAAACGCGGGTACGTTGTTAAAGAGAACCGCGAGGGCGTTGAGCGGGAATACAATGTGTTTATTTTGAAAAATAACTCAGTAACCAAGACGAAGGAGACTGAGATTACTGGTGCTGAGAAGAATAAATTGTTCCCGACCAACACCGCCATGGTGGTAAACGATTTTCTGGTAGAACATTTCCCCGATATTACCGACTACTCCTTTACTTCGGAGATAGAACTGGAGTTTGATGAGATTGCCGAAGGGAAGCTGGAATGGCGTAAAATGATTGATAACTTTTACAAGCCGTTCAGCAAAAAGGTGCGGAAGACCGAGCAGGTTGAGCGATCATCGGTAGGTAAAAGTCGTGAGTTGGGTGTTGACCCGAAAACGGGTAAGAACGTGTATGCCAAGCTGGGCAGGTTTGGTGCCTATGTGCAAATAGGCGAAAACCCCGATGATAATGGCGGTGAAAAACCAAAATTTGCAAGCCTGCGGCCAGGGCAGTTTATCGAAAGCATTACCCTTGAAGAGGCGCTGGAGTTAATGAAGATGCCCCGGCAGATGGGCGAGTTTGAAGGCAAGCCTGTGGTTGTAGGCATTGGCCGCTTCGGTCCTTATGTATTGCACGATAAGAAGTATGTCTCCATCCCGAAAGAAGATGATCCTTACACCGTTACTTATGATCGGTGCATTGAGTTAATACAAAACAAGCGTATAGCCGATGCCAACAAAACCATTAAGGTATTTGATGAGAACCCGGATATCCAGGTATTGAATGGCCGGTTTGGTCCGTACATAAAGGCGGGGAAGAAGAATGTAAAGATCCCGAAAGATAAAAACCCTAAGGAATTAACTCTGGAGGAGTGTGTAGCTCTTGCCGATGCTGCACCCGAAAGAAAAGGCCGTGGATTTACGCGCAGGAAGAAAGCGGTTGAATAAACATGAAAAAACTGGTGGTGCTTACAGGGGCGGGCATCAGTGCCGAAAGCGGCATACCCACCTTCCGCGACAACGGTGGCTTGTGGGAAGGCTACCGTGTTGAAGACGTGGCCTCACCTGAAGGCTGGGCGCGTAACCCGGCTATGGTGTTGGATTTTTATAATCAACGCAGAAAGCGCGCTCGTGAAGCAGAACCTAACGAAGGGCATCGGGTAATTGCCGAACTTGAGGAGTATTTTCATGTAACGGTTGTTACGCAGAATGTGGATGACCTTCATGAACGCGCGGGTTCAACCCGTGTCATTCACCTGCACGGAAGCCTGTTTGAATCGCGCAGTACAGCCGATGAAAGCCTGGTGTATCCCATAACCGGCTGGCAGCTTAACCCTGGCGATTTATGCGAAAGAGGATCGCAGTTGCGGCCCAACATTGTCTGGTTTGGCGAACTGGTGCCTCGTATGGACGAGGCCATTCTGTATGCTCAGCAAGCCGATGTCTTTCTGGTGGTGGGAACTTCGCTGGTGGTTTATCCGGCAGCCGGACTCATCCATTATGTTCCTTATGATACCCCTAAATTTGTTGTTGATCCAAAACTTCCGGATGTTTACGGTATTTCCAAACTGACCGGAATAGCCGATAAAGCCAGTAGCGGAATGAAGAAATTAAAAAAACAACTCATCGAACTGGCATGATACTCGTAATTGATATCGGCAATTCGGATGTAACCATTGGCCTTGCCAAAGGTACTTCCTGGTTGCACGTATGGCGTATTCCAGCCGTGGCTGATAGGCCTGAATTGTTTTATGGTATTAAAATCCGTGAGTTTTTTTCTGAAGCCGGTATTCAGACTGCCGATGTGGCCCGCATCATCATGAGCAGCGTAGTGCCAAACCTTACCGGAAAAATTATTAACGTAACGGTTACACTTTTTGAAAAGAACCCGGTTGTGCTGGGCCCTGACGTGTATCCTAAGCTGAACATTAAAGTGCTTAATCCCTATGAAATCGGCAGCGACCTGGTAGCCAATGCAGTGGCTGCTTACGATAAGTACAAAGCCAACTGTGTAGTGGTTGATTTTGGTACTGCACTAACGTTCACTACCATTTCGGGGGCTGGCAGCATTGAAGGTGTGGCCATCGTGCCCGGTTTAAAAACCGCTATCCGGGCGCTCTCGCAAAATACGGCTAAGCTTTTTGATGTTCCGCTGGAGCTACCCCACTCGGTGCTCGGTAAAAATACCGTGCACGCCATTCAGGCGGGTATTCTGATGGGTTATGAAGGATTGGTTAAATCCATGCTTACGCGGATCAAAACAGAACTCAATGATCCGGAAATAAAATCCATTGCAACAGGCGGATTATCGTCCATTATCACACCGTTAAACGGAACATTTACAGCGGTTGATCCAAACCTGACACTTGACGGCCTCCGGCTGGTGGGGGAGCGTGTTTAAATTTTATTCAGCGGCCAGGTCCTCAAGAAATTTCTTGAATTTAGGTGTATCGAAATTGGTGGTTCCGATTTTTTTTTGAACCACTATGCCGTATTTATTGATGATAAACGTGGTAGGAATAGATGGTACTGACAATTGCTGCGTTAACTGGCCGCTGGGCATAAATACAGGAAAAGTAAACCGCTTGTCGCTTACGTACTTTTTTACCTTTGCCTGCTGCCTGTCCTCATCAATAGAGAGCATAACAAATCGAACATTTTCGTTTTTAATTTTTGAATACAGGCTTTGAATACCGGGCATCTCAGCCCGGCAGGGGCCGCACCAGGTTGCCCACAGGTTAAGGAATACAACCTTGCCTTTGTAGTCAGTAAAGCTAAACCGGTTACCATCCATATCCTTAACCATAAAGTCGTAATTAAAGCGTTCGGTTGTTGCGGTACTTTCTTCGCTAAATTCTCTTTTGCCCGAATAGGCCGGTTGGCTGTTGGTTAAGCCCGTCACCCCGGCAAGCATTCCAGAGTAATGGAGGATAAGCATAATAACCAACACCGTTAAAAGTGGTTTGGCAAAACGGTATAGGCCTGTAGTTTTGTATTGAGCTTTAAAAATTTTCATTTTGGACGCGTTGTTGGTACAAATTATGCAATATTCGGAAAATACTTAATTTCGACCGAAAACCCGTAGTAACGAATGATTAGAGCCTTCAATCTTCTTCTTTTTGCTTTAGCTTCGGTGGTGGCCTTTCCGCAAAAACTGAAGTATAAGGATATTTTTTCTCTGCTCAGCACCAACCAGTACGAAGCGGCTGAACCCTTTCTTAAAAAGTACCTTAAAGAAACTACCGACAATCCAAACGCGTACCTGTACCTGGGCTTAATTTATGAACAAAAAGCCATTAAAGAGGACGTGCTGAAGAATACCCAGCAGGCGCTGGTCAACATGGATTCGGCCATTCTGTTATTTAACAAGGCCAACGCCATGATTACCGATAAGGAAATTAAAAAGGAGAAGGATTATTATGCCATGTATTCACAGCGCGACCTGCGCACCGGTGTTATGGAAATAAAACTGGCGCATATCCAGTTCGATTTACAAAACCGCATTAACGGTATGCGCGAGCGGAAGGATAAGGTAAACATGGTTAAACATTACTTTACGGAAACACAATCAGCCTATACCCGCTGCAACGAGTTGTTTGTGGGCCTGCAACAGGGCTATCCGGGTTTACGCGAATTTTACCTGCGGGCCGATGACCGTGTAGTGGCTCAGTTGAAGGAACTTTCAACAACGTTTGACGCAGCTTCAAAGTCATTCGAAAACTATAAAACCAGTATCAGCAACCTGGGCAAAACACCCTATAATCAACAATGGAATCTTCGCGAGATTAAGGACTTCAAAACTGATGGAGCCGAAATGACAGATTTTTACCAAAACAACCTGCTGATTTGGAACTATAAATTGTTTGCTGAACAGGCCATTAAGATAATTGACAATGAACTCAAGCCGGTAAAAGCTGATCTGGTTACTTACGACATCGAAATCAATAAACTTTCCGATAAGTTAAAGGCCGACTCGGTATCGGTGCAAAGCGGTTTGGCCCGGTTGGCCGAAAGTTTACTGAACGACAAACTCAAAAAGCTGGATCCGGAACCATTGCCCATGGATGTTTTAGCATTGAAGATGGCTGATTTGGAATATAAATCGGCCCTGGTGGATTCAAGAAAATTAAAAGATTCAGCCGATGTTTTTTTGCAGCTTGAACTGATCAAACGTGAGATTAAGCAACTGAAAAAGGTTGATAGTCTGGCTGTTAAGTTGTTGATGCGCAATGTGGATGAAGAAGCCCTGAACTATCAGCACTTTGTTACCAGCACCTACAACAGTACTTCGTTGCTTAAAAGCTGGATAAAAGCTGAACGTGAATTTGCCGACCGTGAAATGAAGAAAAAATTCGAGGAGTTGGCACAGCGGACAGAAGCCATCAATTGGCTGCTGGCCGGTTCAGATTCCATTCCGCTCACCATTCAGCGTAAATCTAAATTTAAGCCCCTGCTTATTGAACAGCGATACTCGGCAGGCATTGTTTTTACGGATTCACTGAATGGCGAAGGATACTTTTATAACATTACCCCCTCGCGTAAACCAACTATCAAAGTAAAGTTTCCTATTGATAAAGCGAACCTGAAAGAACGCAGATTGGAAGGTATCAGGGCACGTCTTACTGTGGATCAAGGAGAAAATATATTTTTCGTGCTTATTTGGTGGGGCCAGAAGGTTAAAGAAAAATACCCGGCTACGCTTACAAAAATTTACCGATCCGATGGGTTATCGTGGGCTATTAACCTGCCGATGGACTTTGTTCCGGAAGAACTACAATTTCAAGTTGATACTGGCGATTTAATACTGCGGGCTGGCGAGCAGCGAATCGTAGTGGATAAATCCGGAAAGATAAAATAGCTTAGTTGCCCACCAGTTTTTTCCAATCCTGAAAACGCATGTCAATCCGCGTTTTCATCTTTTCGTAATTCTCCCAGCTATCGGTAACGTGGTAAATGGAGGGTAAGGATTTTACCAGGATTTCATCATAATCGTTGCGATACAGGCCGCCACCGTAGTAGTAGTACGTAAACATATTGCCCTGCCGGTTAAACAATTCATAACCAAGGTATCCGTCCCATATCTCGCTTAATATTGTACATGAAATTTCTCTTCGTTTAAACCGGAAAATCTGGATGGAGGCTTCTTCCTCAAAGTATTCTGAGTACAGGTCATTGTCGATAATCCAACCCAGGTACATGCCAATGTGCACATAGGCTTGTTCGATTGGCAGTGAGTCCGGAAAATTTCCTAAAAAGTGCGACTTGGCGTTGTCGTAGATGGTTTTTTGAATTTCGGCTTTTCGTTCCATACCACAATGTTACTTAGAAACATTGACATCCTCCACGGGCGGTGTGTCCATTTTCATGGCTGTGTAAGGTTTTGGTTCAAATGCCTGTTTATCAAGCTGATGGTGAGGCAGGCAGACAGCCCTGCCGTTTCTGTACGCAACCGGGAATTACCCAATGAAACAGGGATGAAACCGGAATGGATGGCCATCGAAAGTTCATCATCGGTGAAATCGCCCTCCGGGCCAATCAAAACCGTACACGCCTGGCCGGCTTTTGCACTATCCATCAGGTGCATGTTACCGGCATTACCTTTTGCAATAAACCGCTGGCCACTGGTTATGCTGCCTATAAACTGATCAAAGGAAAGCACCGGATCAATGACCGGACAAAAGGGTAGAAGGGCCTGCTTCATTGCACTGACGGCAATTTTCTGTATTCGCTCTATATTTACATTCGTTCGTTCTGAATGCACGGTTTGAATAAACGAAATGCGGTCAATCCCGATTTCAACACATTTTTCAACAAGCCATTCCATCCGATCGGTGTTTTTTGTGGGGGCAACGGCCAACCAAAAGAAATAGCCACGGGGAGCATGCTGTATTGTTTGCTGTATTCTAAAAATGCATCGGTCGGACGAAGCATCGTTAATAACAGCCTCAGCAATTGACCCGGCACCATCGGTAATATAAATCGTATCTCCGCTTTTTTTTCGGAGTACTTTAACGCAGTGACGCGAGTCTTCCGGATTTAGGTGTGTTACTCCTGTTAGAATGCCGGGCTGATAAAACAGGGTTTGCATACCCGTTACCGATAGGTTTCCTCCAGTTTTTTTACAAGGATGATGTATTCCTGCATAGCCTGTTCGCGGGTTTTACCTTTGAGTTCGGCCCACGCATTGTACTTAGCAATCGCCTTAAAATCAAAGCCACCGGGTCGCTCTCCGCTGACATCGCCCTCGGATCCTTGTTTGTACAAAGCATAGAGTTGAAGCAGTTCCTCGTTGGTCGGCCGTTTGGTCAGTTCTTTCGAGCGGCCTACGGCCTGGTTAAATTGTTCGCTGAGTTCCATAAAAAAAATAAGGCTGAAAGTAATCCTTCAGCCTTAGAAATTCAAATGACGAACGCGGCTCACCGTTTATCAATGGGCACAAACGGCCGGATGGTTTTGCCGGTGT
The DNA here is from genome assembly GCA_015180985.1 of Flammeovirgaceae bacterium. Classification (NCBI taxonomy): domain Bacteria; kingdom Pseudomonadati; phylum Bacteroidota; class Cytophagia; order Cytophagales; family Flammeovirgaceae; species Flammeovirgaceae bacterium. The sequence goes on along the minus strand of CP054185.1, from coordinate 2,751,094 downwards.
ACACCTGGCGCGGCCGGCCAATTGGTTCGCCCTGGTCGCGCAGTTCTTTCCATTGGGCAATCCAGCCGGGCAGCCTGCCCATGGCAAACATTACGGTAAACATGTCTACAGGAATGCCCAATGCCCGATAAATAATACCTGAATAGAAGTCAACATTCGGGTAGAGCTTGCGCTCAACGAAATAAGGGTCCTTCAATGCAATTTCTTCCAATTGCTTGGCTATGTCCAATATCGGGTCATTAACGCCTAGTTTTGTCAACACGTCATCGGCAGCTTTCTTGATGATTTTAGCACGGGGGTCGAAGTTTTTGTACACACGGTGGCCGAAACCCATCAGCCGGAACGGATCGTTTTTGTCTTTTGCTTTGGCGATCCACTTATCAATGTTGCCACCGTCTTTGCGGATGTTTTCCAGCATAATGATCACTTCCTGGTTGGCGCCACCATGCAAGGGGCCCCACAGCGCATTAATACCTGCTGATATGGCTGAATAGATACTTGCTTTGGATGACCCTACTATGCGAACCGTAGAGGTGGAGCAGTTCTGCTCGTGGTCGGCATGCAGAATGAAGAGTTTATCCAGGGCATCGGCAACAACAGGGTCAACTTCATAGTCCTGCCCGGGTAATGCAAACATCATCTTTAAAAAACGGGCACAGTAATCCAGCTTGTTGTCGGGGTAATTCACGGGGTGGCCGATGGCATTTTTGTACGACCAGGCCGCGAAGGTGGGCATTTTGCCCAGCGAGCGGATGATGCTCAGGTACACGCCATCCGGAGGCCGGTTTGGGTTAAGCGATTCGGGGTAGAAGGCCGTTTGCGCACAGAAAAGCGAAGAAAGCACACCCATCGGGTGGGAGGTGGACGGAAACCCATCCAATATTTTTTTAATGTCCTCATGCACCAGCGTGCGCTTGGTGATGTCGGTTGTAAACTTTTCGTACTCAGCCTTGGTAGGCAACTCACCGAAGATCAACAGATAGGCAACTTCAAGAAAAGTCGATTTTTCGGCCAGTTCTTCGATGGCATACCCTCTGTAGTGCAATATGCCCTGTTCACCATCCAGAAACGTAATGGCGCTTTTGGTTGAACCGGTATTTTTATACCCGATGTCGAGCGTTATGTACCCGGTTTTGTCGCGCAGGTCGCTGATGTCGATGGCCAGTTCTTTTTCACTGCCTTCAACTACAGGGAAGGTGTAGGATTTACCCTCAATAATAAGTTCAACCGTTTTTGCCATGTCAGTTTGTTTTTCTGGTGCTTAGTATTTTTTTCTGATGCTTTTAAAGATAACAGGTTGCCTTTTTCAAAAAAATATGGTTGTTGTAATTAATTATTTCCCAGTATCATCGGCAAACCATCCTTGCCGGAGCCGACAACAACCACCTTTGAGTTAGGCGATTTAGCCAATTCTAAAGTTGCCTCTATCCCCCTCATTTTTAGCAGTTTATCGGTAAGGCTGTTGTTAATAATGTTATTGGCCCTGGCCTCACCCTCGGCCTGGATGCGCTTACGCTCGGCTTCGCTTTTTTCTTTTTCAAGTCTGAACTGGTAGGCCAGCGCCTCCTGTTCCTGTTGCAATTTGTTCTGGATCGCCACCCGAATCTGTTCGGGCAACTGGATAGACCGGATAAGCAGGGCGGCCATGTGTACATTGTTCTGGCTGAGGATGTTTTCACATTCAGACTTGATGGTGTTTTCTACTTCGGCCCGTTTGGTCGAGTAAATTTCTTCGGCAGTGTAACGACCCATCACCTGGCGCACGGCCGAGCGGGCTTCGGGTATAATAAGGGTGTTTACATAACCGCGGTTAAACTTTTCGTGGATGTAGCCGATTTTTTCAGGCACAGGAAAGAAACGAACCGTTACATCTACATGGATGGGTAAGCCATTTTTATCAAGTACATCCATGTTTTCATCGGTGGCTGTTTCCCTTACGGTATAGATGTACACATCGTTCCACGGGGCTTTGGTATGAAACCCGGGTTGAATCACATTTTCTTTATCCAGCCCGCTGCCAAACTTGTAAAAAATAACAGCGCGCTCATCGGCCTGAACGGTGTAAAATAAGCTTGATGATATCCCGGCTATCACAAACAGGGCGATTACACCGAGGATAATAAAGGGTAAGAAACGGTTTCCTTTCATAGTGGTATTTTAATTTTGGTTTAAGTGCATGTTAACTTTTCTCAGTGGGTTTGGGTAAGCCCAGCAATTTGCCAATAATGAGCACGGTAAACAAACTGCCCCACAGTCCTTCAATTACGCCCAGGTTTTTAATCAGGTAGGTAGCATCCGGATAACGTGAGTCTATTCCGCCCAGCAGGCTCAGGCTATGGCCAACGCACTCGGCATAGTTGGGTATGCCCAGCTCCAAATCGATACCCAGGTTGCCAAAGCCGCTGATGCAGATTAGGTCGTACAAACTTCCAAACGAAATACCCGTCATGAGGTAAACACAGGCCGAGCCCCAAAGTTTATCGGGGGTTAGAAATTCTGACCCGAATATATCCCGTATCGTAAAGGCAATGACGATGATTTCAATAGGGAAGAGCAAGCCGTGGATAACCAGCAGGGCAGCCCGCCTGTTTTCAATTTCTATTAGCTTATAATAGGGGAATTCAATCAGAATGCCGAATACCACAATGCCTATTAAGATGAAGAGGATGACCCGGATGAGCAGGTTGCTGGTGGTGAAATTCCGAAGCAGGTCCCATAGCAAAAATGCATAAAGCGCACCAAAAAATGAGAAAACCGAAATAATGAATTTAGAAATCTCGCTCCGGGAATCCTCCAGCAGTGGACCCGACAGGAGCATCCCCATGGTAATAATAGCTACCTGGATGAGCACCACGTTGCGGTAGTCCTTTTGTTTTTCCTGCTGAAGTCCTTTGCTTCCAACAAATGATAATTTACCAAGCATCAGGCTGAAAGTTAATAAGGATTTTGCTGTGAAATTAAATCTATTGATTGAGCCGTATAAAACTCTTAGCTTGAGGTCATTAAATTGTCTGCAGTGAGGTTTCGTAGTAGGTTTTGGCTGGGTGGCTTTTTTGCTTTACTCATTACAAACAGCCTTTTGGGTCAAACCCCTGTTGCCGATAGTCTTCGTACGATACTTACGATTGAGCGAGACCCGGCAAAACGGGTTGACATTCTCTGCGATATTGCCTATGAACTTTATGATTTTGATGATTCTTTAGCCCTTGAGTTTGCTGAAAAAGCCCTGAAGCAGGCATTGGCTGCAAATTACCTTAAAGGCATTAAACGCAGTTACTGTTATGTGGGCATAGGCTATGTTAGTAAATCCGATTTTCCAACAGCTTTCCGGTACTATCGGTTATCGGATTCGGTAAAGGTTGAAAATTCAACCGAATTGACGCTGTATAATTATTCTATGATGGGAAGCGCCTACCGCGATCTGTCCAATTTTGATTCAGCCGAGCATTATTACAACCTGGCCCTGAAAGAGGCGCTGGCCACAAACGATAGAAAATCCATTGCCACAGCGTATAAAAACATTGGTTTAACTAATGTAGTCCGGTATCGGAATGTTGAAGCGCTGGAAGCACTGGCGTTAGCCCAACAATATACCGATGAGGTTTCTGATCCTGTTGTTCAAATAGGCATCTGGTTATATACCGGAAAGGCCTATGCCAACCTTTTGCAATATGATAAGGCAAAGGAATACTACCTTAAAAGCCTGACCCTGGTAAACAGGATTGCAAATCGCTATCAACTCATTCAGTACCATCTTAACCTGGCCGATCTGGCCATGCGCCAAAGCAATTACTCCGAAGCGCTTGAAGAAGCTTTTGAGGCCTTTGAGATACTAAAGCAGTACCAATACCCGCCCCAGCAGGCCGAAGTACTTCAACGCATTGGTGAAATTTATGAGGAACTTGGTCAGTTTGAGATGGCAGCCAGATATTTTTACGAAACGCTTAAAATTACCGAAAAGCACAACCTGCGTTTGCGTACTGCAACGGCTTATAGCGAGTTGGCCTGGGTGTATAAGGAATTAAGTAATTATGACTTGGCCTTAGATTATGTAAATCGTTCGCAGTCCATCCATGCGGCAATTGGCAACCAGCACGGTGTTTCGTATTGCCACAATGTGCGCGGGCTCATTTACCTCCTGCAGAAACGGCATGCCGAGGCTATTCAGGAATTGGAGAAATCAAAACAAATCAGGGAAGTTATCGGGCACCTTGAAGGTGTATCGGCAACCATTTTCAACCTGTCGCTGGTATATGAAGACATGGGGCAACTGGAAAAAGCATTAGCTCTTCAAAAACAGGCCATCAGTATTGAAGAGCGGGTAACCAGTAAACTCAGTCAGGGTATTTCGTACAATGCCATTGCCAAAACCTTAATGCGGCTTAACCGGCTGGGCGAAGCTGAAGGCTATTTACGCATGGCCAACAAGGCAGCCATTGAGACGAACTCACGATTGCTTCTAAAAAATAATTATGAAAATTATGCGGAGTTTTACAGTAGCCGTAACGATTATAAAAAGGCGTTCGAATACCAGCGAAAGGCAAAGGTACTGAGCGACAGTATTTATACTACCAGCAGCCGGGCCAAGATGGCCGAGATGCAGGCTATCTACCAGATTGAACAGAAAGAACAGCAGATTAAACTACTAAACCAGGAGAAGCAAATCCGTGAGAACCAATTGTCAATACAACAAACTCAAATTCAAACACAGCGGCTGGTTATTGCATCTGCAATTTTTGCTTTTGTACTGATAAGTGCATTGGCCTGGAATATTTACAAGTCAAAGCAAACTATCCAGCGGGCCCACCTGGAAATAAAAGAGCAGCATGAGGAGATTCAAACCCAAACGGAAGAACTAACTGAGGCGAACCGTGAACTTTCTAAACTTAATCAGCAATTGGCCGAAAAGCAGGAAGAAATCCAGGCCCAGTCGGAAGAACTGATGGAGGCCAACCAAACCATTAACGAAATTAACCGCGGCCTTGAAGAAGAGGTGAGCAGGCGTACCAACGAGTTAAAACAGGCCTATAAAGAGTTAGACACCTTTTTTTACCGCTCATCGCACGATTTCAGGCGGCCGCTTACCACTTTTTTGGGTTTGGCCGAGGTTGCTAAGATTACCGTTAAAGATCCGGCCGCGCTTGAATTGTTTGAACGCGTGCGCGAAACAGCCATGAACCTGGATAAAATGCTGGTAAAACTTCAATCCATCAGCGATGTGGGTACCCTGGAACTGTATTACAAAGAAGTGGCAGTACGGGAACTGTTTGATTCGGTTTGCGACAGTTACCGTGAAGAATTGACACGCAAACATTTTTTGATAGACTGCACCGTTAACCTGGCAACCCCCTTTACATCATACCCGGTGCTGATAAAAGTTATTCTAGAAAACCTGGTTGAGAACTCCCTTCAGTTTGCCTCACCCGTAAATCCTAAACTAAGTTTACAGGTTTATGAAGAAGGCGACAAGGTAGTATTGGAACTGACTGATAACGGCCATGGGATAGATGCGGCCTACCACGATAAAATTTTTGATATGTACTTCAGGGCCAGCCATTATTCGAAAGGCAATGGACTGGGACTTTATATTGTTAAGAAAGCCGTTGAAAAACTGGATGGCCAAATATCTTTTACCTCCCAGATTGATTTAGGTACAACGTTTAAAGTTGTGTTGCCGCGTAATACCAAACTCAGTATGATTGCCGTGTAATCTCTATGTTTCGCTGGCTTGCAAAATTTATTTTAATGGTGTTGGGTTGGCAAACAAAACCGCTTGGTGCTTTTCCGGTAAATGAAAAAAAATACGTGGTTATTGTGGCTCCGCATACCAGCAACTGGGATTTCGTTATAGGTGTACTTTACCGCAGTGTACTTCGGCTTGAGCACGCCCGCTACCTGGGTAAGAAAGAGTTGTTCAGGCCGCCTTTTGGGTTCATCTTCCGGTGGCTTGGCGGTACACCTGTTGACCGCACCTCGAGCCAGAATGCGGTTGAAGAGGTGGTAAAACTGTTTAACGCTAATACTGAATTTGCACTGGCCTTGTCGCCCGAAGGTACCCGTAAACGGGTTGACCGGCTGCGCACCGGATTTTACAATATTGCAAAGCAGGCAAATGTGCCGATTGTTATGGTGGCGTTGGATTTTGGAAATAAACAGGTAATTTTTTCTGAGCCGTTTAAGGTTACGGACAATCCGGCTGCCGATTTTGAAAAGATACTTTCGTTTTTCAGGCCGATTCAGGGTAAAATTCCCGAATATGGCCTGGGGCATTTATAAAAAAAGCGACCACCCACGGTCGCTTCTTTTTTGTGTCGGGAAACCCGGTATTACATACCCGTTCCGCTGCCTTCGCTTGTACCGAACAAGGTGGGGGCTGGAGCAGGGGCGGCCGGTTGTGGTGCGGGGGCTGGGGCAGGTTTAGGGGCGGCCTTCTTGCCGGGGGCAGCCTTTTTCTTTGCAGCTTTCTTTACCACTTTCTTTTTAGCCGGTTTTGCCGCCTTCTTACCCTTGGCTTTTGATTTCTTCGCAGCCTTTTTGGGTTTCGCTTTCGACTTTTTGGTAGCTTTTTTCTTAGCCATAGCAACTTAAAATTTAGAACTGAAAAGTATAAAATATTTCAGTGCTCCGTTAACCGTTGGGCTTTAATTTTTTTTACTCAGCTATTCACCCAAACGGTAAACGAAACCAGTACAAGCTGGTCGCTGAGGAAATTAATTATGGGTTCCTCCGGATCAAACTGGTTACCGTATTTTTTGCGGATGGCCTTCAGTTCCTCTTCGGTTACCCATTCGGTAACCATTAGTTTTGGGGCGGGGTCCACTTTCTTTTTAAGGGTAACAAGTATCCGTTTCATATGCCTTTAATTTTAGAAGCCAAGGTAATTGCTTAATAAACAGGCGGGTATGAGTAAAATCAGGATGCTTGCCGTCAATCGTCAGGATTACCGGCTCCATTGGTATTTTTGGAAATGGGTTCTATACCAATATCGCATACCGAAACCCTGCCGGTTACGGCAAAGCCCCGCATTGACCTTAATAAATTGTTTTCGGAAAGACCCGATTTACTGAATGAAGCCTGCATCTACATCCATTGCCATGTTCCGGTGTCCGTGCAGGAAGTGCTTATCCGGATATGGAAAAGTACCTATCTCATTGATCAACATGCACCAAATCGGGCGGGCCTTACTCCATGCTGAAAATATTACCTATGCCCCGGTGTGGACGTTGGTGCCGCCAGGTCAGGCGTATTCCTTTCTGTTAATATTTGAGGGCCTAAGCAAATCATGCCGGGTTTTTAATCTGGTTGAGGATATACCCCAGCCGGGCGGTTTTTTTGTTTCCGGCATTTGCCGAAACCGGCAGGATGTATATCATGTTAACGTGGTTTAACCGGCCTGGTACTGTTTCCGGTTAACGTTTTTTTCTTCTTATTTTTTCTGCCGGGCCATCCGCTGGATGCTGATTTTCGATCATCGGTTCGTTCAACACGAACGGGTCGGTTTCTGAATTCGATCCCGTTCAATCCGGCCAGTATGTCATCTGCTTTGCCGGGCTCAATTTCAAAAAAGGAGTATGCACCCTTGATGTCAATTTTTCCAATGTACTTTTTGCTAACTCCGCAACAGTCGTCCAGCATTTCCAGCAGGGTAGCCTTGTCCAGGTTGTCCATTTTTCCCAGGTTAATAAAAAAACGCGTACCTGTGGTATACCGTTCTGCGGCTTGGGTTTCCCGTATTTTAACATTCAAATCCGGGGCATCGCGGTAGTAATCCAGAAACCGGTTAAATTCAATTGAGGCGAAGCGCTTAATCAGTTCATTTTTTGATAGGTCCTTAAGTTCCTCATATACAGCAGGTAAGAAGGATTCAATTTCGTCTTCGTTAATCTTCACCTCATGTACTTTTCGCATCAAAGCCAATAACTGTTTTTGGCATACTGCTGCCCCGGTTGGAATTGGTATTTGCCTGAAGGGACTTTTCAGCCGCTTCTCTATCTGCTTGATCTTGCCCTGTTCCTTAGGTGTTATTAACGCTATGGAAATTCCTTTTTTACCGGCACGTGCCGTACGTCCGCTGCGGTGCGTATAAAATTCCATCTCATCGGGCAAATTCATGTGGATGACGTGGCTGATGCTTTCTACATCAATGCCACGGGCTGCAACATCGGTGGCAACCAGGATGTTCAGCGACCGGTTTCTGAATTTCATCATCACCCTATCGCGTTGGGCCTGGTTTAAATCGCCATGCAGTGAATCGGCATTGTACCCGTCTTTCAGCAGGTTTTCGGCAATGCGCTGGGTGTCGATGCGTGTGCGGCAGAAGATTAATCCGAAGATATCGGGGGTAAAGTCAAGCAATCGCTTTAAGGCGATATACTTGTCGCTTTCATTAACCACCATATACTGATGCTCAATGTTAACATTACCTGTATTTTTTTCGCCAACGGTTAGTTCAACCGGATTATCCATGTAGTTGCTGGCTATGCCCCGTACTTCTGCGGGCATGGTAGCCGAAAAGAGCCAGGTTATTTTTTCATCCGGAGTTTTTGACAGGATTTCGTCAATATCTTCTTTGAAGCCCATGTTAAGCATTTCATCGGCTTCGTCAAGGATAACATAGCGGATGGAACTGAGGTTAACGGCTTTACGGCCGAGCATGTCAATCAGCCGGCCGGGTGTGGCTACAATAAGTTGTGCTCCGCGTTTAACCTTTCGGATTTGTTCGCTGATGCTGGCCCCACCGTAAATGGCAACAATGCTAAGGTTTTTGAAATTTTCGGTAAAGTTTTCAAGGTCACTCACAATCTGAAGGCCCAGTTCGCGTGTTGGGGCAAGCACCAGCGCCTGGGTAGTTTCAATTTTTTCATCCACCAGTTCTAGCAGCGGCAAGCCGAAGGCGGCTGTTTTGCCGGTTCCGGTTTGAGCCAGCCCGATAAAGTCGCGATTGCCTTTAAGCAGTACCGGAATGGCTTTTTCCTGGATGGGTGTGGGTGTTTCAAAGCCGATTAGTTCAACGGCTTGTGTTAATTCCCGGGATAACCCCAGGCTTTGAAATGATTTCATGAGTTGGATTTAAGTTTGTTTGGGAACTACAGTCTATTTCCCGGTTAGAGGCCTTAGGCCGCAAAGGAGGGGTAATGGAGTTGTATTGTCAGCCTCAAAGATACGGTTTAATTTTAAGACTGTTTTGTTCCAGTTTTCTGTTTTGTGTTTATGCAAAAGTTCAGATTATCATTCTGCGAAATGAGTCGGATACTGGTGTATCCGATGGTAGAAAGAGCAAGTGTTTTATTTTCGCTTTTTTGCCTAATCGTGTCACTCAGTCAATTGTCGTGCGACACGCAGGCCCAGCGAAAGAAAACGAAAGGAATAAGCGAGGCAACGCAAAATGAACCTGCCGTTACTGATGGTGTTTACAAGGCTTACTTCAAAAATGGAAAACTGAAGGTGGAGATACCCTATCAAAAGGGGAAGAAGAGCGGTATTGGCAGGGAATTTTATGAAACCGGCATTATTTACCAGGAAATTGAATATAGAAACGGGTTAAAACACGGCCTTGCCAAACGGTACTATGAAAACGGTGCTATCCATCAGGTAACTACTTACGATTCAAACAGGCGGCATGGCAAACTCGAAAAATTCAAGTCAGACGGCTCTGTGCTTTCGGTTGCAACCTACTATGAGGATGAGCCTTGTAGGGGTTTAGTAGAATATTTGCGCGATGGAACTATTAAGAAAAACTATCCCACCATCGTGATAACCGCGATTAATAGTTTATTAAAGAACGATACATATACGCTCCGTTTTTCGTTATCCGATAATCATCGGGCGGTCGAATTTTTTATAGGGGAATTAAGCAAGGAAGGCTGTATGATCAACCGGCTTGAGAAGGTTGATGATTTTGATCGGGATGGTGTGGCAACGCTTGACTTCTACTTGCCGAAAGGAACTTTTATGATGAGAACCATTAATGTAATTGCTAAAGTAAAAACGGTTCAGGATAACTATTACATTACCGAGAAACGGTACAACATTGCTATTGAGCACAATTAGCAGGGTATTCAACGAATCATGTTTTTTCTTACCGTAAGCTCGTAATTTCCTGGCGAAATTTTTAATCCGGCATCCAGTAAAGCCTGGGCGCGTTTGGTTTGCCCCTTCCGGAAATAATATACAACGCCTGCTGAGTAAGCGCGGCCAACCAGGTCACTACGCAGATTGAGGTCCGGTTCCATCTTCACTAATTCTTCAAACATATTCCTGAACCGCTCGGCTTCGGTCGGTTTATTGTCTTCAAAATTCGAAGCGCAGTTAATGAGGTAAGCATGGGCTACCAGTGCATTGTAAGTGTTATTATCTGCCAGTGATGGATATTGTTGTCGGAAGAACGCCAACTTGTTAATAAAGTCTTCATCATGTACCCAGCTTTCGGCAAGCGTACCCATGCACCCAATAATCATGTTGGCTGCCTGTTGGTTGGCAGGCTTTAGTTTCAGGGCATTTTCGAAATGGGTGAGGGCAGAATAGCATCGATCCTTATTGTAATAATATAGGCCCTTCTCAAACTGATAGATGAAATCAATTTCTTGCTTTGTTTCGGGTTTGCGGATGGTTTCAGCAAGAACGTTATAATATGCTTCCAATTGGTCAGGTTGGCCCCGGTCAAAAAGCAGGTCCTGGATTACCTGATAAAATTCTCCACTAACAGCATCGTCCGTTATCCCAATTCCCGAATACCGGCTTAGCTTACCAAGTAACGCAGCATGGTTTAAATCTCTTTTTGAACGATTTAAAAATGCACGACTACCCGCCTGCATGAGCATATAAGTAATCTTTGGTGATGGTGAAAGAAAATAAGCCTTTTCCAATTTGCTGAATGCCCCTTCCGGATTGTTGTTTTGAAGCAGCATAACACCTTCGTTCAGGTATTGAAGTCCTGCCAGATCCCTGATGGTAATAAACTGGTTTTGCCCGATGTAATATTTATCAAACAGCGTATTGATAGTTGATTTGGCAAACTCCTGCTCGCTAATAATCCTTTGCCTTCGTAAAGATTGTACATACTCCTGTTTAAAAGTAGCATCGTAAGTAAAGAATGTTATGGCTGCGGTTGTCGATTCTACAACAATTCGGCTTGTTTCCGGGTAGGCAATCACATAGGTATTTGCCTGTTCTTCACGAATGTTATAGGGAATGTTCAGGTACTCAAAGGCGATACAATAAAGCGCTGTACCTGAAACTTCACTAAAATGACCGGCCGCAAAGATGTCTTCAAACCGGCTTAGTGCAACATATTTCAAAAGGTAGTCCTTTCGAAAGTCGGTTGTTAAGATTTTTATTTTGGCAGGAGCACTTTTCTTATGAAATTTTTCGTTGTCTTGTGACTTCAGGTAGTCATAAAATCGGTTCCTGGATTTGGCAATCTGCGCTTCGTTCAACAGAGTCCCGTTTGCAATAAGCAGATCAAATGGAGCAAAATCTTTACTGGCATTCACTGTACCAAATACATATTTTTCGAAAGGCGAATCGAATTGTATTTCATTTAAATAAACCAGGCTGTCCTGGGCAAGAGCGGGATAAAGACTACTAAGAAGTAAAACGATTACAACGGCTTTCATAAACTGGAAGTTAATTCAAATATAATTGGCTGTCATCATATCCTGCTAATTGTCATACCGGTTCCTAACAAATATCATTTAGTGTTTTGAAATAATGAGGTAAAATCGGCAAATGATTTTTTTATGGGCCCTTTTTATGAACCGAAAAAATATAGCGGGGCCGATTTGGAAAAAATAAAGCCCCTGTTGTTAAGCATAAGTTTAACCATTACGATGCTGATGGTGGTTTTGGCTTTTGAGTGGAAAACCATCGATAAGCCTGATGTAAAAGCTATTTCCCGCAGCAGTAACACGTTTGAGGAAATGACCGAAATTCCTCAAACTGAAATACCTCCGCCACCACCACCTGTTTTGCAGCAGCCCCGGATTGTGGAAGTGCCCAATGAAGAGGAAATAAAGGAAGAAATTAAAGTGGAGTTTGATATTGATGTTACCGATAAAACCGTCATCCAGGAGTTGCCGGTTATCGAAACCCCGAAGATTGAAGAACCCGAAGAAGAAGCGGATAAGATTTTTCTGGTGGTTGAGCAGTCGGCATCGCCAACAGGCGGTATGGCTGCATTCTATAAATATGTCAGCGATAACATCCGCTATCCGGCACAGGCCAGGCGCATGGGTATTGAGGGGAAAGTATTTGTTGAGTTTGTGGTTGATCGCGATGGTACCCTAACTCAGTTTACGGTGGTAAAAGGCATCGGTGCCGGTTGCGATGAAGAAGCGGTGCGCGTTTTGAAAAACGCGCCACCGTGGAACCCCGGCAAACAACGCGGCAAACCGGTACGCCAGCGAATGGTTATTCCCATCTTTTTCCGGCTGGCTGAAAGTCAGGGCAGTTAACGGCCGGATTACTCTTAGGTAAAATAATTACCTTGGAGTTCAATTTTTTCTTCGAAATCTATGATTAACCGCTACACAGGTGAAATTCACCTGAACCCCGTTCCGATATTGCGCCACCACGATTTTAATAATGAAGGTGAAATACCCGATATAACCAAAACCCTTGATGAAGCCATCCGCCTTATTGAAGAGATCAATGCCCGGTTAGCAGAATTAAAGAAACTGGTTAATGAAGCCCGTTTGTTTAACCGCGCCCGCTTTAACTTTTCACCGGGCGGATTCATTTCGATAACCGGTTTGCCGGATGAGGAGTTAAAAGAACTGTACCAGAAAGGGTTAATCGAACTTTTTGATTTTGCAACCGATCGCGATTGGGTTAAGCGGTACGGTCATCTTTTCGGGTTAATTTGGGAAAACGGGCGAGCCGTAGAAGTAGGATAATGCAAAGAATAACAAGCCAAAATATAGTCCATGAACTTCATTTTGTAACCTCGCGCAGCAGCGGTCCGGGTGGGCAACATATTAACAAAACCAATTCGCGTGTAACGTTGCGCTGGAATGTGGCCAACTCAACAGCATTAACTCACGAGCAACGGCTTTTGAGTATACAAAAGCTGGCACGATACATTTCGCATGACGGTGACCTTGTTTTGCACGCCCAAACTAGCCGGTCGCAACTTCAAAACAAATCTCAGGTTATTCAAAAACTTGACACCCTGCTGCAAAAGGCGTTTGCTGTAAAAAAGAAGCGGATGGCAACCCGGCCAACCAGTGCCTCCCGCCTGAAACGGTTGGAAGGGAAAAAGCGTAAAGCCGAAAAGAAACAATGGCGAAAGAAACTTTACTGACATGGTTAAAGGTACATTGGTAGATGAACAGACCCGCTGTATTCATTATCATACTCACCGCGATGTTATAGCCATCAAGTTTAAATGCTGTAATACGTGGTATGCCTGTTACTACTGCCACCATGAGGCGGCCGGCCACCCGGCAACCGTTTGGCTTACTGAGGAATATGAGGAGCAGGCGGTGCTATGCGGAGTATGTAAACGAACCCTGACGATTAACCAATACCTGGCGTGTAACAACCAGTGTCTGCATTGCGGGGCGCTGTTTAACCCCGGTTGTTCCAACCACTATCCGTTGTATTTCGGGTCATTCAGTTGATTTTTACAATTGCCGGGCTGTATCTATTTTTGCCTTCTTTTAACGAACCTATTATGCGTCTCGGACAACTTGCCCGAAAGCTAAATCTTCGCCCTGCCGATGTAATGGCTGCGCTCCCGGCCGGAAGCGTACCGCCTGATACTACTTCAAATACCCGGCTTACCGATGGCCAGGTTAAGGAGGTTGTGCAGTTTTTTAAACCTGAAAATTGGGCAAACCTTTTACCAGAAGTTTTAGCAGAAGATGAGGTTGATATAGTACCCCAGGAAAGTGGTGTGCCACCCGTGCAAGAGGAGGTGATTCCTGACTCCCCAGCATTTACCGAAGAAATGAATCAGGCATCAGAACAAAAACCTGAATTGATAAAAGCGCCAAAGGTTGAACTGCCCGGGCTTAAAGTAATTGGTAAGATAGATTTGCCTGAAAAGAAGAAAAAGGAAGTTGTCCCGACTGAAAATGAAAATAAAAAGACTGCTGAGTTATCGATTAAGGAAACATTCCAGAATCGCCAACGGTTTAGACGCCAGCAGAAAAATCCTATTGCCATAGCCCGTGAACGCCAACAGCGCGACCTTGAAAAACAAAAGCAACTTGAAGCAGAACAGCAAAAGCAAAGACGTACGCAGAAATACCAGGCTAAAGTTTCAGGCTATAAGCGTGTAAAGACAGGTAAGTCATCAGCTAAAAGAGTTGTTCAATCACAACCAATTACTTCCATACAGCAACCCGATAGCTTGTGGGGTAAATTCAAAAAATGGTTGTTCCGCGAATAGCGATTTTGGTTGCAGCCAATTACTTAACGCGTAGGTCAACCCCGACCGAAATAGTGTTATCGGTTTTATTTTTATCCCATATTTTCATTTCTACATGGTAGGTTTCGCCTGACACCATCGGCTCCCCAACCGTGATGGTGCCCCGCAGCACGGACGCATCTTCGGCCGAGTAACCAATGTTACTTGCAAACATATCGGCTTCTGCAATAACCTGGTTTCCGTTGTTATCGGTAACATAAAGGCTCATACCGGGGTAGGCTTTTTCATCAACCAGCGTATAGTTTGAGATGCCCTGTACAACCAGGGCCACTTCGGTGTTGAGGTCAACTTCGTTTGTGCCTTTGGGTATGTTTTCGGCATCAACAAAATAAACCTCCGAAACCGTAAATCCATTGTAGGAGTAGGAGAGACCCGTGGTTAAGTCTTTCTTGGTTCCGGCACTAAAGGAGCAGGCTGTTAGTAACCAGACCGTAAGGATAAGGAGAGGGGAGGTCGTTTTCATGAGTTATCGGGTTATATTCAGTAGTTAAGTTATTCTATCGATTCAATAAATCAAATATTGAGAGCGTATTTGTGTTTAGAGTTAGTTTATAGTTAAATGCTATTTGAAGTATTTTTTGTTCATGAAACGATAAGTACCTGCTGTTTAGCGGGTAATCTGTCTTTATATCGGACTTTTAATCTCTTGATACAATAATTCTGTTGCCACAAACATGAACAGCTTAATATGTAGGTTGGAAAACCTGCCCCTATGAAAAAGTTGATGATTTGGCAATCGCCCGATTTGATGATTTTGCTGGTTGCTCTGGCATATTACCTGATGGCCGAGCTCGGGTACTTTCTGTACTTTGGCACTACAGGAGTTCTGCCGCTGTGGCCGCCTGCCGGCATTGGTCTGGCGTTGGTTATGCTGCTCGGGCGCAGGGTTTGGCCTGGTATAGCCATCGGTTCGCTGATTATTGCTGTAAAAGGTTTCTGGAATAATGCAATTGGTTCGGTTGAAATAATCATTGCCGTTTCGGCAGCAATTGCCGCAGGCCGGGTGTTAGAGCCATTGGCCGGTCACTACCTGCTTAACCGGCTTGTTAAAAAAACTTATCCGTTTTCAACTACCCTGCATGCTTTCCAGTTTGTGCTGGTGGTTTTTGTTGTTTCGGTTATCAGTTCTTCCTTCATTGTACTTAGCCTTAATCTTTCATCGGTTATTTCAAATGAGTTGGTGTTTACCCGCTTTTTTGAATTGTGGCTCAGCAACGTAACCGGCATGATCTTATTCGCCCCACTTTTAATTTCGGTTGCTCAACTTCGTATTACGAAGCCTGATTTCCAGAAAGCAGGCGAGTTCGCTTTGCTCATCCTGAGCGCATTGCTGGTATTTGCACTTTTATCAACCGACTATGTTAATCAGGTGGCTCCGTATGTGTACCCGTTTGCTGTCATTCCGCTTTTGTTATGGCTTGCGTTTCGGTTCCACACGGTTGTATCAACCGTTGCATTGATTTTAGTTGCTATAACAGCCTTTTATTTTACCGGCCATAATGTAGGCCCTTTTACAATGGACGGGCCACCTGCTAATTCAATATTCCTGGTGCAGGTTTACGTAGGGGTAATAAGTCTTTCGGCACTGGTGCTTTCTTCGGCAGTTAATGAACGCCAGCAAGCTCAGAACGATTTAAAGCGGTTTAATGAGAACCTGGAATCAACCGTTCAGCAACGTACGAAAGCGCTTATGGACGAGATTAATAAACGTATTGAAACCCAGGATAAGCTTGAGCAAAGCAACAAAGAGTTAATGAAGCGAAATATGGAGCTCGATAATTTTGTTTACAGCGTTTCGCATGATTTACGGGCTCCCATTTCTTCCATACTTGGATTGATTAATCTGGCTAAAAAAGATCAGGGCACCAATTCGATTATGTATTTAGAAATGATTGAAAAAAGCGCAAGGCAGCAGGATTATTTCATTCGCGAAATTCTCGATCAGTCGCGCAACGCCCGGCTGGAAGTTAAACCCGAATCGGTTCAGTTAAGCCAGTTGGTTGACGAAACCTTTGAGCAACTTAGTTATGCCAACCTGAAGGGCGTTCAATTTGAACGGATTGTTGAGATTAACCAACCTCAGGAGTTTTACTGCGACAAATGGCGACTGAAAATCATCCTGAACAATCTTATATCGAATTTCGGTTGCGGATAACGGACGAGGAATAAGCAAAGAACATTTGCCGAACCTCGGAAAGATGTTTTACCGTGCAACGGATGAGGGGGCCGGTTCGGGGCTTGGGCTTTATATTGTAAAAGAAACTCTGGCTAAACTGAATGGTTCGATAGCGATAACCTCAACCGAAGGAGAGGGAACTACAGTTACCGTAGATATACCGGAAGCCACCACGCCAGCCAACTGAAGGCGCTGAAGTCTGTAAGTGACGAGAGAAAATCCATAATCTCTTTCCGTATTAACGGGTTAGCACCTGATGCAAGTGCTACTGAGATAATAAGCCCGATGGTGGCATACAGCAAATCACGGCCGATTTGGCCGAGTGCTTTGCGTTTGTGTTTCATGCCTTTTTTATTCCGCGCGATGTTCACCGCAATTTCGCGCCCGCCAATCACACCCAGAAATACCCAGGTGGTACTCAGCGGAACGGTGCTGTCAAGTAATTTATAGATCAGCAGCAACACATAAGTAAAGTCAACCAGCGTAGCTGCCCGTACATCTGATATTCTTACTTTTTCACTTACAATTTCCTGGATTTTATCCCCGCGCAGATAAAACAACAGGCCCAACCCGAGGAAGATGGTGCCTGTGAAAATTATAAACTGGTAAAATTCAAGTTTACGCGGCAAGAAAACGGCAATGTTAGCTCCGTCCTGCATCAGCCAAACCGACCACAATGCTCCGCTGACAGCCCATTGAATAATCGGCCAGGCAACATGGGCTTTTCTTTTTTTAAAGTATTTGCGGATAAGGTCATATCCTGCGTACCAGATTACGAATGAAAGAATAAAGGAAATGAGGTAACCCGAAATACTTTTCGAAACAATGGAAGTAATGCCTTCCGCAGAAGCACTGAAAACACTTAGCAGCAAAAAGGTGGTGGACACCGGCATGCGCAGCCGGGTAAGAATCAGCAGAACAATCGGGGCAATTATCTGAAAAAATGAAAAGGTCTCGGGGTGCGGGTAAGCCGTATTGCCCTGGTCGTCCAGCAGGCGCTGGTAAGTAACATCACCTTTAAAATAAAAATAGCTGAACGAGATGGTAACTATCAGAATAAGCCCTGTAAACAGCCAGAGAATATACCACTTTCGTTTTTTATTACTTTCAATAAACGTACCCAGCGATTGAATGCTGTCGTTGGCTACAGCCGAGTAGGAAGCAAACGTAAATCCAAGCCACATGGCAAAGTGCCAGTTGAGGGTAGCAAAGGCTGCCATGATGAAGGCAATTCCGATTATAATAAGAAAGGTGCGTTCCCGGGTGGCAAACTCAAGTAAATTCAGGTACGGATGGGTAATCCGGTTCTTCCTGCGGTTATCAATCAGTTCATTGTGGGGCGCCATGGGGTTTTAAAAAATAATACATGCCTTAGCCGGCAAAAATGCCTGAAAAAACCATAGGGCATATTACGCCAATGTTAAGAAATTCAAGTAAGGCCCGCTAATCGAAAAATCAACGAAAGTGATACAGAAAAACAATGGTGGCCGTAAAAGCCGGCTTTGGGTTATCTCTGATTTCGAGGGTTACCAGCATTTCGGCTTTGGCAATGCCCCGCAGGTCGGCAATGCTTTTCAGTTTTACCCGTAGCCGTACCTCCTGGTTAACCAAAACCGGTTGGTTAAACCGCAGGTTTTCAATACCGTAATTCACCAGCATTTTGCTGTTGTTTACCTGGGCAATTTGTTCCCAGAGGTACGGTATGAGCGAAAGTGTAAGGTAGCCGTGGGCAATGGTACTTTTAAACTGACTTTCAGCTTTTGCCCGTTCCGGGTCGGTGTGTATCCATTGGTGGTCAAGGGTGGCCTCGGCAAACTTGTTGATTTGTTCCTGGGTGATTTTCAGATAACCGGATACCCCGATTTCAAGCCCGGTGAACTTTTCAAATTCAGAAAAACCGTTGATGACAACTTTACTCATGAAGGGGCAGCATTGGCATGAGTAAATATACAGTTTACACCCGTTTCCGGAAAGCCGCTATGCTGCAGTGTCAAACTCCTCAGGCGTGTTTACAGGAGCCTTCGAATTGGAGGTAAATTCATTCAGGTCGGTAAAAAACCGTATCCGGTGCTTCCAGATTAACTTTCCGCCAATGGCTTTTTTGTATTCGCGAAGGTTAACCTGCTCATCAACCCATAACATCCCGTAGTCGCCCGAAAGGGAGTTGTCAAACAAGTAGCCCGGCATAAAGGGCAAGTCAGACCGGTCGAGCGCTTCCAGTACCGGCTTCTGAAAGCAATCGCGCCCAACCAGGTAAACAGGAATCCAATTTCTTTTCTTTGTTTTCATTTTGCTTTTAGTGCCAATCAGACCAAAAAATTTTTCAAAACTCTTCTTCAGCAAAACATTTCGCCTGCCTTCTGTCCAATACAACTGCAAATGTTTTGCTCATTATGCTAAACCTGTTTAAAAAAATATCAGCACATCACTATGTACGCATGCGGAATAACCGGGTTTCGTCATTGCGTAACTTATTCAATCCCCGGTTGTTCCGGATGGTTGTCAATTTTTTAGTTTTACTTCATGGAGGTAACCTACCCGGTACATGATGTACTGCCTGTTCTGAAGGAACAGTTACATAACCAATCTGTGGTTATACTTCAGGCTCCGCCAGGAGCGGGCAAGTCTACCGTTGTGCCGTTAGCCCTGATGGGTGACTCGTGGCTTGCCGGTAAAAAAATTATCATGCTTGAGCCGCGCAGGCTGGCAGCCCGTTCGGTGGCAATGCGCATGGCCTCTTTACTTAATGAGGAAATTGGTGATCGTGTAGGGTATCGCATCCGCTTCGATGCCAAAGTGAGCGCGCGTACCGAAATAGAAGTTGTTACCGAAGGAATACTAACGCGGATGCTCCAAAAGGATAACGCGCTTACCCATGTTGGTCTGGTTATTTTCGATGAGTTTCATGAACGCAGCCTGCAAGCCGACCTGGCCCTTGCGCTGTGCCTGCAGGTTCAATCCATCCTTCGGCCCGATTTACGGATACTGATCATGTCGGCTACTCTTGATGCGGAAAAACTTTCGGCACAACTAAACAACGCACCGGTTATCAGCAGCACAGGCAAAGCATACCCCGTTGAAATTTTTTACCTGGGTGATGACCAGCACACCCCATTGCCGGTAAAAATGGTGAAAGCTGTTCGAAAAGCGCTTGCCGTGCATTCGGGCGATATTCTTTGTTTTCTGCCGGGCACGGGTGAAATAAAACGCACGATGGAATTGCTCGAAGCTGAAAAAATTCAGGCCCTGGTTGTTCCGCTATATGGCGAGCTGTCCTTTACATTGCAACAGCGGGCCATCGAACCCGATGCACAAGGCCGGAGAAAAATTGTGTTGGCCACCTCCATTGCCGAGACCTCGTTAACCATTGAAGGAATTACTATGGTAATTGATTCCGGATTGTCGCGGGTTCCGAAGTTTGATCCGCGCAGCGGACTTACCCGGCTGGAAACCGTGCGCGTTACCCGCGATGCAGCCGACCAACGTGCCGGCCGTGCCGGCCGACTGACAGCAGGAACCTGTTACCGGCTATGGAGCGAAGCTACTCAACGAAGCCTGGTGGCACAGCGCAAACCCGAAATACTGGAAGCTGATTTGGCTTCGCTCGTACTTGAGTTAGCCGCATGGGGCATCCATGATCTGAACAACATAAATTGGATAACGCCCCCACCGGCAGGCGCAACGCAACAGGCAAGCGATCTGTTAGTAAAACTTGAAGCACTGGAAGAAAACAGGATAACGGACTGGGGACGTAAAATGGTTGCATTGCCCACGCATCCAAGGTTAGCACACATGCTTACAGCAGTGGACCATGATAAACGAAGACGGGCCCTGGCAACGGATATTGCCGCACTGTTGGAAGAGCGTGACCCGCTGATTAATGAACGTAGTGCCGACCTTTCTCTGCGTGTTGATCAACTTCGAAAATGGCGCAGCGGTGACTTAGCAGGAGCCGATAGGATGCTTCTTGAACGGATTGAGCGATTGGCCAAAGCATGGCGTAACTTGTTTTCGCTGGATGTTGACAATACTTCTGTTTCCGAAGGTGAGGTGGGTGCCTTGTTGGCACTGGCTTATCCTGAACGTATCGCCCAGCGTGTTAATAAACACAGCGAACGATATAAGTTGACCAATGGCCGGGTAGCCAGTCTGCCCGCACACGATCCGCTTATGCATGCCGAATGGATTGTGGCCGCCCAGCTTGATGCCGGAACTGGTGAAGGAAAAATTTTTCTGGGTTCGGCTATAAACGAGGAAGATTTGATGAGATTCGTTCAAACCGTTGATGTAGTTCGATGGGACAAAGAGCGCGGACTTGTTGAGGGTGTTCAGGAAAAGCGAATAGGCAATCTGGTAGTGGCCAAAAAGACAATGCCGGCAGGTAACAACCAAGCCCGGGCTGCAATACTTTGCAAAGTCGTTCAGGAAGAGGGATTACGCGTACTCAACTGGCAGGAAGTACACACCCAATGGCAAAACCGCGTGCTGAGCCTGCGGCTTTGGCGACCGGATGACGGTTGGCCTGATGTTTCGGATAAAGCGTTGCTGGAAAATGTTTCTTCCTGGTTAACACCTTTTGTGAATGTGGCAAACTCACGCACAGATCTCCAGCGAATTGATATTAGCGAAGTGTTGCCGGCTTTATTGCCGTGGGAACTTCAAACAAAACTCGGAAAACTGACGCCCGTAAAATTAGAAGTACCCAGCGGTTCTTTAATTCCGGTAAATTATTTCAGCAATGGTCAACCTCCTGTTATGGAAGTTCGCTTACAGGAAGTTTTTGGATGGCCGGATACACCAACCGTAAATGACGGCCGGATAAAAATTACCATGCACCTGCTTTCGCCCGGCTATAAACCGGTGCAGGTTACGCAGGATTTGAGGAGTTTCTGGAATACCACCTACTACGAAGTGAAAAAGGAACTGAAAAGGCGTTACCCGAAACATGCCTGGCCCGATGATCCGTGGACGGCCAAGGCGGTACGGGGAGTAGTGAAACGAAGGTAATGATGGTTGTTCGGTATTTGGTTCTTATTTCTTAGTCTTGAATAGACTACCTGCCCAACATCTAAACATTACTTTTTCAATTCCAGTACCACCAGGCTCATTGGTTTTGTGTTCAGGGGTGAAGATGTAGTTAAATTTTCGCCCGATAAAATATTTGTGGCTTTTGTAAAGCCTGTAGTGCGTTCGGTATATTTTGTAAAGTCAATTAACCGGTCTTTATCGCTTGTATTCATTATACACATAATGGTTTGCTTCTCGTCATACCGGAAGTAAACATAAACACCATCAACAGGCAGGTAGTGCATAAATTTTCCGGTGGTAATGGCGCTTGATTTTTTACGGTAGTTGGCCAGCGTGCGGATGAGGTTGAAAACTTCATTCTCGTCTTTTGTGCGGCCTTCGGCAGTGAATTTATTAACCTTGTCACCCGGCCATCCCCCCGGAAAATCCAGTCTCACCCAGCCGTCAGGGTTGGTAAAGCCTTTCATCAGTATTTCACCGCCATAATACAATTGCGGAATGCCCCGGCAGGTAAGCAGCCAGGTGAAGGCCACTTTAATTTTATTCAGGTCTTCGCCAACCACCGAGAAAAACCGGTTCAGGTCGTGGTTATCAAGGAAGATGACGTTTTTCATCGGGTCTTTGTACAGGATGTCATTCGACAGTGTTTGATAGAGTTTGTTAACGCCCTCCGTCCACCCGAATTTTTCGTTTACGGCTGCCTGGATACCGTAGAATAATGTCTGGAAATCGGTTACCCCTGGCAGGTTGCTTTTAAATTTTATATCCAGGTTATTTTCAGCAAAGAAGGCCTGGTTTACGGTGCCGTGTACCCAGGTTTCACCAAACAGGGTTAGCTTAGGGTACTCATCCAGCAGCGCTTTGTTGCACCGGTTCATAAATTCCAGGTCGTTGTAGAAATAGGTATCTATGCGCCAGCCGTCAACGGCAAATTCTTCAACGCAGTAAATGGCATGTTGAATGAGGTAGGTGGCAACAAACGGATTGTGGTGGTTCAGGTCGGGCATGTTGGGTGTAAACCAGCCGTCCGTCATCTTTTTGCGATCGCTTGCGGCAGCGTACGGATCAAACAACGTTTGATCTTTATAAGTGGTATTGGTGTACACGGGCCACTCGTGCAGCCAGTCGTGCATGGGTTTATCCTGCACGGTAAAATGGTAAAGACCAACATGATTATACACGGCATCCTGTACCAGTTTCATGCCGCGCCTGTGCAATTCATACCCCAGTTTTTTGTATTGCTCTTCTCCGCCAAAGCGCGGTTCAATTTTATAATGGTTGGTAAAGGCATAACCGTGCTCGGTTCGGTCGGGCATATCGTTTTGAATTACGGGCGTCATCCATAGGGCAGTAACGCCTAAATCCTGCAGGTAGTCCAGGTGATTGATAACGCCCTGCAAATCGCCTCCGTGCCGGTGAAATATTGAATCGCGGTTTAAACTTTGATCGCGCAAGCCCGGAATGCGATCGTTAGATGGGTCGCCATTACTGAACCGATCGGGCATGAGCAGGTACACCAGGTCGGCCGGGGTGATGCCCTTCGCAAACTCGGTACCGTTTCCGTTTCTGCGGGGTTTTACTACATAGTCGATGGTGGTGGATTGAATGGTGATTGAAAATTTGCCAGGGGCCGTTTTAGGCGATACGGTTAAATCAACAAACAGGTAGTTATCATTATCAGGATAATGAACTTTGTTAACCTGAATGCCCGGATATTTTATGGTTACAGCAGGTCTTTCTTTACCGATATCCTGCCCGTAAATCATCAGCTGAAGGGACGGGTTTTTCATGCCCACCCACCAGTGTGGCGGATAAACCTGTGGCTGGGCCAGCGCAGTAAAACCGATGCCAAGTAACAGAAGGAATAATAATCGCATAGGTATTGTATTAAGCACACTCAAGTAACGAAATAGATTTCACGTTTACACCACGCAAACGTCTGAGTGGAAATGAATGTATGCTGCAATCGTTTGAAGGCGCTCAACTACTCCTCCAGTATTTCAATTTCAATGCGATCATTAAGCCGGGCGCTGGCGCTGTTTTCGCCTACCAGCATGTTGGTGCCGCCCCAGGCAAAGATTTCGGTTCGTTTTTTATCAATGCCGTTTTCGGCCAGGTAGGATTGAATGGCTTCCGCTCTTAGCTTTGATAATTCTTTCGAAGAACCGTTTTTCTCATCGGAACCCTTCATCTCAAAATAGTTTTTCGATTTACCCAGCGCAATAATCTTACGCTTGTTGTAATTGCCGTTGCAGTGTCCGTGGATTTTGATTTTGTATTTCGGGTTCAGATTCATCATGGTCACCAGTTCATCAAGCTCAGTTTTTGATTTTGGCAGCATTACCACGGCATCTTTATAAAAGGCAACATTATACATCACGGTCACATCGCCCTTTTTCATCCGCTCAAGCTGGTAGGAGATGACCCACTCGCCATTGCTGCCCTGTGAAGCTCCTTCAGTAGCAGCGGGGTCGCTGTAATCGATTACTTTAACTACTTCCTTAAATCCAAAAATGCCGCATACTATAGTCATGGGCCGGTCATCGCCCGGTTTCAAAATATCAACCAACTCACCGGTTTTATAGGTGGCAATGTCGCGCCCCTGCTGCCGGTCAACATAATGAACTTCACCGGGCACCAAACGGCCATCGGTGGTGGTAATCTGAAATCTGAAAAATTTTCCTTTGGGCTTAAGGGGTTCGGGCTCTGCAATAACTACCGGCTCGGGTTGGGGTGTGACTTCCTCAATGATAACCACTTTTGGTTCAGCCACGGGTTCAATTACCGGTTTTACTTCTACCGGCTTTTTAACCGGTTCGGGTTTTACATCAGCAACCGGTCTTTCATCGCCAAGGGAGCCGTAAAACGCCCAGGCATCTTTAAATTCGGTTTCCTTCTGTAACTGCACGGTTTGCGAGTAAGCTTCTTTCCGGCTGGATGTTTTCAGAACGTACACATAAAACAGGTTGCGGTCGGTTCTCAACCTGTATTCCGCATCATAGCGCTGGTTGCGGGCGTAGCCGGTAAATTTTTTGGCATTCGATTCAATGGCGAATGCTCCGATTACCACATAATACTGTTGGGCTGCAGCGCTTGAAGTCAGTAGGAGGGCCAGGGTAGCAGTTACTATGCAACGGGCGAGGGTCATGTCGTAAATTTTTTTAAAATTTAATGATTGTAATTCAATTATCAATTGAATCATAATTTGATAGTCCGCAATCATACCACTTTAATTTACTAACTATTTGAATGTGAGTTTTATTTTCAATGTACTCAGACAACGCCTTGGCCAATCTTTGGACTGGCTGGGCAGGTGCGGATTGGGCACAGCGTTGGATGAGTATACGGGGCCATGCGGCCCGGGAGCATATTCGTCTTAGGTATCTTTACGGATTATCAGTAATCATAAAACCTAGATGGTCGATTGTGATAGGATTTGTGTTACCGGGTTGTTAACCGGATGTTACAAAATGAATTTTTCAGTATATTCAGGTCATAAAATACAACCACTATGCAGTTTCACCCGAACGAACTTTTCCTTGTTTATAATCCGCAATCCACCATGGGCAAGCAAACCAAGGCCATTGCCAAGGATATTTGCAGCCATGTAAACGAGGTAGACATTACGGCTGAAAAGTTATCGCCTACGTATTGGAAGGAGATTGTAAACCTGCTGAAGATGCAGCCCGACCAGTTGCTGGATAAATCGCACCCGGATTATGTTAAAAAAATCGGTACGAATACCTACACCATGGATGGCTGGCTGGAAGTGCTGGTGTATAACGCCAACATGATTAAAGCCCCGATTGCCATTTACAGGGGCATGGCTGTTTTCTGCGAAACACCTACCGATATTTTTAAACTGCGGCCCGTGCGCGAAGAAAAGGCCATGCCGCACCTGAAGTCGTATAAGGAGAGGGATTAGGGTATCCGGATTACTTTCCGATACAAAATTTTGAAAAAATATTCTCCAGCAAATCATCGGTGGTGATTACTTCTGTATCACTCAGGAAGTACATTAGTTAGGAGAATTTTTGCATAGATCATTCTTTAGCTTATATAGGAGTTACTCCCATAACAAACCTTATTAGCCCTTCAAAATTCATAAACTGAGGAAGGTAAATTATTTAAATGCAGTTGGATATGCTTTATACCAGCAGGAATTTGCTTGCAGGTTTTATTCTGGCTATTGCAACCATTTCCGGACTTGGTGTTTATACCTATTTAACTATCGTTGGATTAATTCGAAATTCACGGCAACTTAATCAAAC
The DNA here is from genome assembly GCA_015180985.1 of Flammeovirgaceae bacterium. Lineage (NCBI taxonomy): Bacteria > Pseudomonadati > Bacteroidota > Cytophagia > Cytophagales > Flammeovirgaceae > Flammeovirgaceae bacterium. Next base: position 2,725,188 of record CP054185.1, on the reverse strand, counting down.
AAATAGAGTGATTGCCGTATCCAACCAACTTCTTGCTCATGCTATCGAGATGGAAACAGTACAATTGGGTTTTGTAATAACCGCTAATGACTATTATTTGGAATCTTACTACAATTTGAAATATGCTCTTTTTCGCATTGTTGAAGATTTGGAGGGTATAGTAACCGCTGACCAATCACGAACTACCGGTATGGATACCCTGCAATTTTTGCTAAAAGAGAAAATGAGTTGGACTGATAATGTTATCGAAGCAAGAAAGGTAAGCAGAGATAGTGCAAACCAACTCGTTTCATCAGGAATTGGAAAAAATATTTTGCTTCAAATAAAGCATATCATTAAGGCAATCCAACAAGATAGTAAAGTTATTCCGTACAATACGTTTAACAAAGAAAAGTTAGTTGCATTTCAGGTTGCCTTCCTAGGGCTTTTGATTGTTACTGGATTGACTATCACGATTCTTTTCTACACTGTCAACCATATCATGAAAAAGCATCTGAAATCGGAGAAGTTTCTATCAAATGCATTACGTGATATACATGTTCTATACGACAATGCACCATGCGGCTATCTTTCAGTAGATTCGGATATCAGGATCACCAATATCAATCAAACACTCCTTAACTGGTTGGGGTATTCGGTTGATGAAATTGTCGGTAAACTTAAGTACGAGGATCTCCTTACAGATGAAAGCAAAACTCACTTTCTGGAATCATTCGAAAAGGACTTCGAAGAATACAAAATCAAAGGGTATGTACATGGCCTTGAGTTTGAATTCAAACGAAAAGATGGCACTAAATTCCCTGTATTGGTGAACAGCGCTGCTCTCTTTGATCAACAAGGAAATTTTTATAAGAGTACAACAACAGTGTTTGATATTTCGGACAGAAAGAAACTGGAAGCGCGTCTTGCCTCGTTCATTGACTCATCTCCTGATGCTTTGATAATCGCTGATCAGAATGGCAATATTCAAATGGTCAATAATCAAAGCGAGGCAATTTTTGGATTTACACGGCATGAAATGATTGGACAGAAAGTTGAGATGCTTGTTCCAGGAGATCTGAGAGTAATTCATACAAACCATAGAATGGCTTTTGTTAAACATCCTACAAAAAGACCAATGGGAGCGGGTATAGAACTTAATGCCTTCCGGAAAGATGGACGTATGGTACCCGTTGAGATCAGCCTAAGTCCGATTCAAACAGGCGATGGTATGTTTATAATTGCGGCTATTCGCGATATTACCGAACGCAAGGAGAAAGAGAACAAGATCAAACAATTAAATGCGGAACTGGAGGCATTTACCTATTCAGTATCACACGACTTAAGGGCTCCATTGCGATCCATTCACAGTTTCGCAACGATTCTGAAACAGGACTTTGCTAGTAATCTTGACAATGAGGGTATACGTATCCTTGATACGGTTATTCGCAATGCGCAAAGAATGGGGCAATTAATTGACGACCTTCTTAATTTATCCCGAACAGGAAGGCAGGAGTTAAGAGTTTCAGAAGTTAATATGAATCAACTTGTCCGCGGAATTGCTGATGAACTAATATCGCATGAGAATGCTCGGAAGATTGAACTCACGATTGATGAATTGATCAATGCCAAAGCTGACCTGACAATGATAGGTCAGGTTTGGATTAACCTCATATCGAATGCATTAAAATATACTAGCAAAAAGGAAGTTGCAATTATTAAAATTGCCTGCAAGGAATTGGAAGAGGAAATTCATTACTCGGTCAGTGATAACGGAGCCGGGTTTGATGAACGCTATAGCAATAAGTTGTTCGAGGTGTTTCAGCGATTGCACAGTTTACAGGAGTTTGAAGGTACTGGTGTAGGTTTAGCCCTGACTAAACGAATCATTAAACGGCATGGTGGTTTAATTTGGGCCAGCGGCCAAGTTGATGCTGGTGCAACTTTTACATTTTCATTACCTAAATAGGTGACCTTATGGATCCTAATGTTGTAGAAATATTGCTTATTGAAGATAGCGCTGAGGATGCAGAGTTAACCATTCGTACACTTCGTCAACATAACTTGGCCAACAATCTTCTTCACTTAAAAGATGGTCAAGAAGCTTTGAACTTTCTGTTTGATACACGGTCAGTCCCGTTTCCAAAACTTATTCTTTTGGATCTTAAAATGCCTAAAATTGATGGTATTGAAGTCCTCAGGAAAATAAAATCTGATTTGGGTAAATGTGTGATTCCCGTGGTTGTTCTCACTTCATCCAAAGAAGAACGTGATATCATTGACTCATATAAGTTAGGAGTAAATGCATACATCGTAAAGCCAGTTGATTTTGATAAGTTTGTAGAAGCCGTTACAAAATTAGGAATGTTTTGGCTGGTCTTAAATCAACCACCCAAAAAGTAATTAGGGCATGAAAAGTATGAAAGAACTTAAAATTCTTATGCTTGAGGATCTGGAGGATGATGCAATGCTTATTGAACGGCAACTCAGAAAGGATGGCCTTATGTTTATCCGAAAAAGGGTAGAAACACGGCAAGCTTTCGTTGAGGCACTTAATGATTACCTTCCTGATGTTATTCTTTCTGACCATGCCCTGCCCCAATTCAATTCAATTGAAGCTCTTAAGCTGCTTAAGCATCAACATGTAGCCATACCTTTTATCCTTGTTACCGGTGCGGTTTCGGAAGAATTTGCCGTAAGCTGCCTAAAACTTGGTGCCGATGATTACGTTCTTAAATCGAATCTTTCAAGACTTTCAACAGCAATCGCAAGTTCACTGAGACATTATGAAATGGAGCGCAACAGAAAGAGTGCCGAAAAAAATCTTCGAAAACAAAATGAAGAGCTGATAAAAGTTTATCGTGAACTTGACAATTTTGTTTATAGCGTTTCGCATAACTTAAGAGCGCCCCTGCTATCAGTTCTAGGTCTTATCCAACTTGCCGAGCGTGATGATAACCATAAGCGTTTTCAACATTATTGGGATATGATGACTAAGAGCATACACAAGTTAGATGAAACAGTTAAAGAGATCATCGACTATTCTAAAAACTCCAGAACGGAAATGGTATTCACAGAAGTCAAGCTTGATACCCTTATAATAAGTCTGCTTCAGAATTTAAGATACCTTGTTGGGTACGATAAGATTGATTTCCAGTTACATACCAAACAGTCTGTACCTTTTTATTCTGATACCGGCCGTCTATCAATAATACTCACCAACTTGTTCTCAAATGCTATCAAATATCGCAATCCGTTTGTCGACAGCTATGTATCAATACAGGTCTCAGTGGTATCCCTTGAAGCAGTTTTTTTGATCCGCGACAATGGCATTGGCATATCAGAAGAACTTCAGCCACGCATTTTTGAAATGTTTTTCCGAGCTACAGAACGGAGTGAAGGAGCGGGTTTGGGACTCTATATTGTAAAAGAAGCTGTTGCTAAGCTGAAGGGCAGTATTAATGTTGAGTCGAAGGCGGGTGAATATACTTTGTTTACCGTAATAATTCCAAATAAGCAGCCTAGTTAGTTAGAGCTACGATGCGAAATGAGGATATCGATATACCCTCTATTCTAAAGCTTACAGGTGATTTATTTATAGTCACTGATTCAGAGGGAAAAATTCTTTTTCATAGCACCCAACACAGTGAAGTGGCAATATTAGCAAGACGGCCTATAGCCCCTGGAATTCTATTGAATGAAATCGTTCGGACTGATCGTGAGGGGATGGTACAGGAGATAATAAACGAAGTTATTAAGGCTCGTGTCCCGTATCGAACTGAAGTTGAATATGCCGGACCTAATAACTGTCCGTTTTACCTCTCCATAACCTATGCACCTGTGTTTGACCGGCACAATAACTTACCGATGATTTATATTATCATACGAGACATTACGCCACAAAAGATTTTTGAACGGAAACTGGTTAGTCAGGCAAAGAACATAAATAGGCTAATTGAGAAATCCAACGCAATTATTATTGGGCTTGATACACGAGGTTATGTAACAGAATGGAATGAGCATACAGCACAGGTTACCGGTTATTCAAAAAATGAAGTGTTTGCTCAACGTTTTGCGGATACTATATTACCTGAAACTGAGCGTCATTCATTTAGGGAATTGCTTGATCGAATATTATCAAAAGGTCAGGTGAGCAACCAAGAAATTACCCTGATTACTAAAAATGGAGGGAGAATCATTGTCCTAATAAGTGGTACAGCGCGTTATTCTTCAAGTGATTCGGTTGTTGGATTTGCCCTTGTTGGTCAGGATGTTACTGAACTTATGGAATACCGGAAATTATTGGAGGTACGGGTGGAAGAGCGAACCAGGGAACTTTTACAGGCGCTAAGGAAAGAGCGAGAGGTAGTTGAAATGAAAAACCGGTTTGTTTCCATAGCTTCGCATGAATTCCGAACACCCCTGGCGGCCATTCAAGCTGACCTAGAATTAGTAAAAAAGCTGGCAAAAGAGCATAGTGTTTCTGCCCTTCAATTAAAGGCAAATGAAATTGAGAAAAATGTGCGTCACATGATGTTACTACTTGATGATGTGCTTACATATGGTAAAGGCGAAGCAGGTAAAATTCAGCCCGTTATGTCCTCTATCACAATTCGTGAATTACTTCAGGCGGTTAAGGAAGATCTTGAAAAATGCGATGAGAGGACTCACAGGATTGAAACGAATTTTATAAACATTACCGAATGCATGATAAGTGATGCAAAATTGCTTCGAAGCATTTTTACAAATCTACTTTCAAATGCAATAAAATTCTCTCCAGGCAAAGAATGTGTCTTATTTGATGCTGAATGTGTAGGTGGATACTTGGTTGTTTCTGTAAGCGATTTTGGAATAGGCATTCCACGTAATGAACTTGCGAAAATTTTTGATCCGTTTCTTCGGGGGTCTAGAGCCTTGGCTATAGAAGGAACCGGTTTAGGCCTTTCCATTGTAAAAAAAGCAGTTGAACTTCTGAATGGCTCAATAACTGTTAAAAGTCAGCCTGGTGAGGGAACTAAATTCACTGTAAGCATACCATTAAATATATAACATGATTAAAGTATTGATTACAGATGATCACAAGTTAATCCGGGATGGCATTCAAGCAATGCTTGAGACTATAGAGGACATTGAAGTAATAGGCTCTGTGCATTCAGGTGAATTTGCGGTTAACGCAGTTCGTAATAATCGACCGGATGTGATTTTGATGGACATACTTATGAGTGGGATGACTGGTATAGAAACCACTCGCTGGATAAAGGACATTGACTCCACCATAAAAGTTCTTATTGTTACCATGGAAATTAGCAAGGATTATGTTTCAGCTGCTATCAAGGCGGGTGTTGAGGGATATCTTCCCAAAGATGTTGATAAGGAAGTATTGATAGAATCTATTCGTGCCGTGTACAACGGAGAGCGATACTTTAATGAGGCTATTATGAAACTTGTATTTGAAGAGTTTTATGCAAGCGAAAAATTGAAAAGCACAGATAGAAGACTACCCAATGAGCTAACCGCACGCGAATATGAAGTATTAGGACACGTAGCGAGTGGGAAAACTAATCGTGAGGTAGCTGAAGCCTTGTTTATTAGTGTAAAAACAGTGGAGACACATAAAACACATATTCTTGAGAAGCTTGGCCTCAGAAACACAGCTGAATTGATTAAGTATGCGATTAAAAATCATATTATTTCGGTGGACAAACTCTGAAAACTCAGGGTTTTCCCTGATTTACTTCAGCTAGACCACAGTTCATTTGGCTGGCTTCCCTGATTAGAGTCTTCAATGTTCCTAGCAGTAAATTTTCAAAAGCCCGGGTCTTGACTAAAAATTTTGGCCTATTCCCTGATTTTTTACAAATCAGGAATGCCCTGATTTGTAGCCTTGTCAATTATCAAACCTTTGTGTCACTAAATCAAGTAGAAAACTTAAACAACAAAAAAATGACACTTAAAGTAAGAATCATCGAGAGAATCCTAAATGCAGGAATGGTATTTTTAGTATTTCTAACTGTTGGTATCTATTCTTGTTTTTCGCAACCGGAGCAAACAAGCTTGGCAAACTTTACAGTAGACAAACCACTTAGCCTGATTAAAAATGCAGGCAAAGGCATCAAGCATCACGCAAACGTCAAATTTGATACTCAAGCAACTGCAATCAACCCTGCCATTAACGGACCTTACGAAGAACTTAAACCCGTCATGGCTCCCTGTGGCAAACGATTGTATTTCAGCAGATTTGCACATCCGAACAATACGTTTGGTGAATTCGACCAGGAGGATATCTGGTATTCGGAGTTTGATGAACACACCGGAAGGTGGTCCGACCCGATTCGGATGCATGGTGAATTGAACAATGCCGGACCAAATTTTATAAACAATGTAAGTTTAACAGGCGACACAATTATTCTTGGCAATCAATACCTGAAAAATGGTAAAATGAAAGCAGGCTTATCTTGGTAACGACTAAGCAACTGTGTAAAGGCCCGATTCGGCCTTGCTGAAAGGGGATGTGGAATGTACCACTTTCAGCCGAATCGGTTGCATTTAAAGACTTAACTTTAAACACAGTTACCATGGAAAATCAAGAACAACACCCACTACTCAAAGAGATGCTCACCCCTGAGTTTCTCAAGCAATTTAAGAATTCGAAAGACCTCAACAGCTTTATCGATGAACTTTTCAAAAAGGGCATGGAGCAAATGCTGGAAGGTGAACTCGATGGCCATTTGGGCTATGCCAAACATTCACCAGAAGGGATTAACTCCGGGAACTCACGGAACGGAAAAACCCGTAAGACCATCAAGACCACGCGAGGTGAACTACAGATAGAAGTACCTCGGGATCGGAACAGCACGTTTGAGCCCGTCCTGGTTCCCAAGCGCAGCCGGTTCGTAGAAGGCATCGAAGAAATTATCATCTCCTTATATGCCCGGGGTATGAGCGTACGCGACATTGAAATACAAATCCGGGAAATCTATGGTGTGAATGTTTCGGATGCCACTATTTCCAACGTTACCTCGCGGGTACATACGTTGGTAACGGAGTGGCAAAGCAGGCCTCTTTCATCGGTGTACTTTGTGGTGTGGATGGATGGGATCGTATTCAAAGTCCGGCAGAATGGGAAGGTGATCAACAAAACCATTTACCTGGCCGTAGGCCTTAATGCTCAGGGGTTTAAGGAAGTATTGGGCATGTGGCTGGGTGAAAGCGAAAGTGCTTCATTCTGGATAAGTGTACTTACTGATTTAAAAAGCCGTGGCGTGGAAGATATTCTCATCACCAGCACCGATAATCTGAAGGGCTTCACCGATGCAATCACCAGCGTGTTTACCCAATCGGTAACCCAGATTTGTGTAGTTCATCAGATCAGAAATGCGCTTCGCTACGTTGTCTGGAAAGACAAGAAACAATTTGTAGCCGATTTGAAGACTGTTTACGGAGCACCAAACAAAGAGCTGGCTGCTCAAGCCTTAGAGCAGCTTGAAGTAACATGGGGCAAAAAATATCCGCATGCTATCAAGTCGTGGAAAACGAATTGGGATAACCTCACGCACTTCTTCGATTATCCGATCGAAATCCGAACGCTGATCTATACCACGAACATTATCGAAAATCTCAACGGAAAAATCCGCAAGTATACCAACAACAAACTTTCGTTCCCTGACGACCAGGCGGTGGTGAAAGCGGTGTACCTGGCTTTACGGGAGATCACCAAAAAATGGACCTTGCCCGTGAGAAACTGGCCACTAATCGTAAATCAATTTTTAACTATCTTCGAAGGCAGATGCAAAATATAAAACCTTTACGCAGTTGCTTAGTCGTTACCCAGCACTTACACACTTAATTAGGCAGTGTCCTTATCTTATAGCGTGAACATCCGAGGCCGTTGGTCAGCCCCTCAGTCGATTCAAATTCAGGATGATTACAATATGTCAAATCATGCGAATGCTTACGTTTCGCTGAGCACAGGCGTCATCATCCAATCAGTACAGCGTGTTGACTCTTACGGTGGCCGCGATCTATATGTTAGCTTCTGGAACGGAAAAGTAGCCGGACAGCCTCTCAATATGGGCGGGGTTATCAATACCGAAATGGAAGAATCTTCACCATTCCTTGCTGCTGATAACAGAACCCTTTACTTTGCTTCAAGAGGGCACAATGGATATGGTGGTTATGATATTTATGTAACCAAGCGTTTAGATGACACGTGGTTAAACTGGAGTGAACCTGAAAATTTGGGCCCCGCAGTGAATAGTTCACTCGATGACGAGTTTTTCAGTATTACACATTGCGGTAACTATGCAGTTTTTTCACGTCAGGTAAGTGTTCATAATGTTGATTTGTTCCGAATTTCAATGGATAAGTTATTTGCGTTGCCCGTTAAACAACAAGAGAATAGACCGGGAAAATCAGGGAATTCAGCCGTGGCTGCACTATAAATGCTTCTATGTAGAGTTTCAGAAAAGCAGCCTGTTAGGAAAACAGGCTGCTTTTCTGTTTTAACGAATACGCTTTAATTTTTCTCGTAAGCAAAATTTTTTTTTGACCACACTAGCTACAAGATCTCCGATAGTCAAATCATATTCTTTGGAATCAAAGAGATGCTCACCGAATCGCTGAGTATTTCCTTTGAATAAATGTTGGATTGCTTTCACTGGTATTTCAAACATTAGGTGAAGCGTAAGTAGACTTACGTAAGAAGAATTCGGCCTGAAGTACTTTAGGAAATTCAACTTGAATTCCTCCATATTTACATCAAAGACTTTACCAAACCGCTCCATAAATTCCCAAGCTAAATCGCCTGAAAGACCCAATTCATTTTCTAATTCAGTATTCAAATTTACATGATACCCAGTTTCAGCCGCCACAAACCTCTTCACCAGTAGTATGCTATTATACCAGTTTCTGTATGAAATATGGTTAGGCGCTTGCTCAAGTGCTTCTCTGGTGTATCCTTTACTATTCATATTTTTTACCCAGTCGTAATACAAAAAAAATTAGCGAAACTACAAATACAGACAATGACCAAAGTAACAAATCGGTATTGTTGTTTTGACGCAAGTTAGAAACAAGTAACACAAATATTGTAATTGCAATAGCAACCATCATCAAAACTCTTCGGACAAGGGTTCTTATCCACATAAGTCCAAATTATGCTGGCCTATTTTTTTATTCCTTTTAACATAGGAATTACTCCTATAACCTATGGTTTGGGATAATAATCTAAATCCATACGAAGAAACAAGATTTTGCCAGCCCAATCATTCGGGATTTAATAGTCCGGAAATGATGGCGCAGTGAATTCAGATTTGATTTTGGTAAGCGGGAGGTCACAATCTGAACGGTTCGTCCTGGTTGTGAATAACTAAGATTTATAGGAGAAACTCCTATGTTCCAGTTTGGATAAACCTAGTTTTGCCGATTGTTGAGTTCGAACTAAAACCTCAAGACAATGGCTAATGGACCAAAATATGACGGTACTGATGGCGGACCGATAGACCTTACAACTGCAAAAAGGTGGACAGCTAATTACAGGGTAAAGCACCCCGGTGAAACCGAGGCACATTACTTTGGCAGAGACCTTATTTTAAGAATTCTTGCAGAAGGAGATTGCTCGGGCATACGGATTTATTATGCAATCGATGATAAAGGAAACAAACAATTACTATTGGTTGGCACCAATTCCAAAGGCAATAACTTGTTGCCTCAGGCTGGCACCGCTGCCGGTGGTGAAGGCGGAGATAATCAAATCGGGGATGTGTCTTTTCCTTGTCCTCCATATTGTCCTGACAATAAATTATAAGTGGCTATTTTGTGGTAGGTCTTATTGTTAAGCCTCCGATTTATGGAGCTTGAATATGCGATTGGCTACCTCTCCCTTGCCTCCGTACTGATTCCTATTGCTATACCGATAATTGTAAAGCGGTCGGTACTAGGCTGCTTTTTTTGAACAGGTTAAAAGTAGGATTTTCTAATTTAACCGACCAAAAAAAGTCAAAATGAAGAAGAGCAAATTTACCGAGGCCCAGATTATTGGCATCCTCAACGAACAAATCCAACAAGACCAGAAGGTGGCCGAAGTATGCCGCAAGCATGGTATTAGCGAGGCTACGTTCTACAATTGGCGCAGCAAGTACGCGGGCATGACCGTTGACGAACTTAAGCGACTTAAAGAACTTGAGTATGAAAATGCGAGGCTCAAGAAAATTGTGGCCAACCAGAGCCTGGAGATTGATGCCATAAAAGACCTGCTCTCAAAAAAGTTCTGACGCCCGGACAAAAAGAACACGGCCTGGCCCATTTGAAGAAGCAGTTTCGAATGAGCCATGTCCGGGCGTGCAAACTGGTGGGCTGTTCGCGTACTAAAAAGTATTACCGCAAGCGGATGCCGGCCAAAGATGCCGTGGTAAAAAAAGCAATCGAACAAGTCATCGGAACAAGCCGTAAGGGAAGGATGAAGGTAATCAAGCTGGTACAAAAGAATCACCCGGAATGGGGCGACAGTAAAATTCGCAGAGTATATGAGCGTGAAGGGTTTTCCCTTCACCGCAAACTGCGCAAGCGCATCAAAGACAACCCCGCCAACCCCCTTTCTATACCCCTGCAGGCCAATATCGAGTGGGCCATGGACTTTATGAGCGATGCCCTGGATAGCGGGCGTACATTCCGCACACTCAACATCGTGGACCATTTCAACCGCCAGTGTATGGGTATTGAGGTGGACTTTAACCTGCCGGCCAGAAGGGTAATAGAAGCATTGGAGCGTGCCATTGAGCGGTACGGCAAACCGCTCAGCATCCGTACCGACAACGGCCCTGAGTTCCGCGCCAAACGCTTTATGAACTGGATGCACAACAACCACATCCAGTGGAACCCGATACAGAAAGGAAAGCCGCAACAGAACGCCATCATCGAACGATTCAACAAAACTTATCGCGAAGATGTGTTGGATGCCAACGTATTCAGCTCACTGGATAACGCCCGGCAAGTCACTCACAAGTGGGTCGATGATTACAACCATAAAAGGCCACACCAGGCGCTCAACTATCAAACACCCATGGCCTATGCTGCGTGATACCTACATGGGAAACTCTTTTTCTGTTTCCCTAAAAAAAGTATGGGCCATCAGTATGACAGCCCAAAACTTTTTTCAGTGCAAACCCTGCTTGTTCGCTGAGGTTTCCAATCGCAGCCACGCAGGTAAAGCTATTGCAAAACTCAAAACCTTAATCTATAATTACAACCTGTCAAAATTCCCAGCCACTTACCGGTCCATTAGTCCCGAGCTCTGGCCAATTGTTTTAATTCTGATTTTTTCTTTGGTAGCAGATATCATTTCTGTTGTTATTATCCATCATGGTCTAAATTCTTTGTTGATTGGGAATATATTTTTGTTGATCCAGTTTTCATTGTTAGCATATTTATTTAAGAAACAATCTTATTTTATAAAAACTTCTCTGATTGTATACGTTTTCTTTGTAATCTTCTTTACTTTTAACATTATTTTCTATGAGGGTCCATGGAAGCTTAATTCGGCTTCTAACGTATTGGCTAGTATTATTCTCATTACCTTTTCCATGTACTATTTGTACCGGTTATTGCACGATTTGCCGGTCTTGCATATCCATAAACTGCCAATGCTGTGGATTTGCTTTGCCATACTGGTTTATTACGGAGGTAATTTTTTTTTGTTTTTAGCAGGAAATTACCTTTCGGAAACTCCGGCTTTTCAGCGCAGTGTATGGATTTTGCATAACTTGTTGAATGTTATCAAAAACCTTCTTTTCGCGATTGCATTATGGCAGAATTACCGCAACGTGAAATCCTCATTATCATCGTAATTGGTTCATGCCTGATATTGTTTCTTGTTGGAAGCATCGCTGTATTTATAACTATTTATCAAAAACGCTTGATCATGGAACAGGAAAGGCAGAAAAAACTTGAACAGATTTTTCAACACCGGATGGTTCATGCACAATTGCAGAGCCAGGAGAACGAAAGAAAACGAATCGCAGCAGATTTACATGACTCACTAGGTTCATTGCTCAGCGGTGCCAAACTTAATGCCTTGTTTCTTGAACGTTCTCTTCCACTAATTGGAGATGCAAAATCTGCTTATACTGATTTATTGACATCTCTTGAGCAGGCTGTTGAAGCAGTTAAGCGAATTTCCTGGGAATTAACTCCCGGTTTATTCCACAGTTTGGGGCTTTGTGAATCTGTCAGACTTTTATGTGAAAGATTAAACGGAAAAGGGTTAACTGTTGCGTTTAAATGTGACCATACAGATCTAGTTCTTAATGATGACCGAGCATTGTCGGTGTATAGGATAATTCAGGAATTGATAAGCAACAGTCTTCAGCACAGTAAAGCACTGGTCGTCAATGTAAGTATTGAGTTTGGTAAGGACGTGATGGTAGTAACTGTCCAGGATAACGGGATTGGTTTTTCGATCAAAAGCACCGGTACAGGTTTTGGGTGGTGGAATATTAAACTTAGGGTTAAACAACTTCAGGCAAAAATGCAAATAGGAGTTCCTCCTATCGGTAATGGAAGTTTTGTGCAGATTCAGGTACCTTTTATCTATGAACATGCTCAAAGTATATCTAGCTGATGATCATGCAGTAGTTCGAAGTGGTATGATGCGGCTATTAAAATCCTTTGCTAGGGTTCAACATGTGAAAGAAGTCGGTAACGGCCGTGAATTGCTAACTCTTATGGAGCAACATGTTCCACATGTTGTAATTCTAGATATTGAAATGCCAGTAATGGGCGGGATGGAGTGTGCGAAATATATTTTAGAACACTTCCCTCAAGTGAAAATCCTAATGCTGACCATGCATATGGAGGATGTTTTTGTGGTACGGATGCTGGACTTAGGTGTTCATGGTTTTTTAAGCAAAAACAGTTCGGCCGAAGAGCTTGAAAAAGCACTTTACGCTGTTGTCGATAAAGATTTTTATAGAAATGAAATGGTTACCCGCGTTCTGAAGAGGCTTCCAGCAAGGAAACAGAATAGAAGTGACTACTATAAATTAAGCCCCAGAGAACTTGAAATTCTTTTGCTTATTTGTGATGAATTATCACCGGTGGAGATTAGCGAACGTCTGCAGATTAGTGAAAAAACGTACTTTAATCACAGGTATAGAATTCTTGAAAAAACCGGTGCAAAAAATAGTGTGGGTCTGGTTAAGTATGCAATTGATAATGGCTTGTATAAACTCGAAGTGCAGTGAATGGTTGAGATTACTTTCCGATACAAAATTTTGAAAATATATTCTCCAGCAAATCATCGGTGGTGATGGCGCCTGTAATCTCGCCCAGAAAGTGCAAGGCCTGGCGGATGTCCATGGCCAGAAAGTCACCGGTTATTCCTTTTTCCATTCCTTCAAGTACGCGCTGTAGGGCATCCTTTGTTTGCAGCAGGTTCTGGTAATGGCGAACATTGGTTACCAGCACATCACCGGTTTTTACCCGGTTAACATGAACGCGCGTGAGTATGGCTTCCTTGAGTGCCTCAATATTGGTGTGCTTCGAAGCCGAAATAAGTACTAAATTTTTTTTCAGCTTTTCAATCAGTTCGGGCCGGGCTTTGTCCAGTTTGTTCCCGATAAGGATATAGGGGATGCCGAGATTTTTAAGTTCCGTTTCTTCCTGTTGGACGGCCTGCGGTGTTGTGTCGGTTAAATCGATAACATACAGAATAAGCGAAGCCTTCTCCATCTGCTGGCGGGTACGCTCCACGCCAATGGCCTCGATGGTGTCGGAGGTTTCGCGCAAGCCGGCCGTGTCGATAAACCGGAAGGCAATGCCGTTCAGCACCATTTCATCTTCAATTACATCGCGGGTAGTGCCCGGTATGTCCGATACGATGGCGCGCTCTTCATTTAACAGCAAGTTCAGCAATGTTGACTTACCCGCATTGGGCCTGCCGGCAATCACGGTTGGTACTCCGTTTTTAATTACGTTGCCCTGATCAAAAGACTGAACGAGGGATTGAACGAAGTATTGGATTTTCAGGATCAGGTTTTTCAATTCATCGCGTTTGGCAAACTCCACATCCTCCTCGCCAAAATCAAGTTCCAGTTCAATGAGCGAGGCAAAATGGATTAGTTCATCGCGTAGCCGGTTTATTTCTTTCGAAAACCCGCCACGCATCTGGTTAATGGCGGCCTGGCGCGCATTTTCTGTTTCGGCATGGATGATGTCGGCCACGGCTTCGGCCTGGGTCAGGTCCAGCCTGCCATGCAGGAAGGCCCGTTTGGTAAATTCTCCGGGCTGGGCCAGGCGTGCGCCTTTCTTAACCAGCAGGTTGATGATTTCCTTTACCACAACCGGTGAGCCATGACAGGAAATTTCCACGGCATTTTCGCTGGTGTAGGATGTGCCTTCATGGAATACGGATACCAGCACTTCATCAATAATCCTGTCGTCATCGCGAATGGTACCAAAGTGAATGGTGTGCGTGGGTACAGTGGTAAGATCCTTTCCGAAAAAAACCTGCTGTACCAGGTGAATGCAATTTTTACCTGAAAGCCTTACCACGGCAATGGCCGAAATGCCCTGGGGTGTAGCGGGTGCAATGATGGTATCGTTCAGTTGGATTTGCAGATAAATTCAGTTTGAGCTAAATCTAAAATCTAAAATCAATAATCTGAAATCAGGTTGTCTTATCCGTAACAATCAATACCGGAATGTTTACCCGGTGCCTTACTGATTCGAGGGTGGTTCCGAAGATCAAATCTTTAAACCAGGCATGGCCGTGTGCGCCCATCACCAGCAAATCGGCATCGTAGGCAGTAACGATTTCGGGTATGCTTTTGCGCGGGTTGCCGTATCCGATTTTTGATTCAGCGCGATAACCCTGGGCGTGAATTTGCCTGAGGTACACGTTAAGCGCAGCAGCATCTTCGCTGGATTCATGGTCGGCTATTTCGCTGCCATACACCATCGCCCCGGCTGTTTCGGTAATGTGAATGAGCAGGTAACTGGCCTGCTTACCGCCCTGGGCCAGCGCACTGCTGATGGCGGCTGCATCTACCGAAGTAAAATCAACGCAAATGGCAATGCGGTTGTAACGGGCTGACGGGTCAACCACCAAAGGCTGTGCAGCACCATGCGGCAGGCGTGTTGATTTTTCAACTCTTCGCTTTTCAATAAAAGGTTTAATGCAAATGTAAACCAGCAGGGCCACGGCTGCCAGGCAAACCGGTACCACGGTAATCCATAAAATCCAGGCGTTGCTTCCTGCATCCATAAGCCAGCCGGCTACTTCCTGGTAAACCAATTTGGCATTCAGCGAAACAATAACAGCTGCAATAACCCATGCAGCACCGCTGAGCCAGGGGCCAACAACAAAGTTGCCCATTTTCTCCTTATCGCTGGTAAAGTGAATGAGCGGAATAATAGCGAAACCAAGTTGCAAACTCAGCACCACCTGGCTGAACACCAGCAGATCGCCCGTTTTACTTTCGCCATAGATGAGAATAACCAGGTAAGCCGGAATGATGGCGATGAGCCGCGTTATAAGTCGCCTTAACCACGGGGCGATGCGGAGGTTGAGGTAACCTTCCATTACAATCTGGCCGGAGAGGGTGCCGGTAATCGTTGAGCTTTGCCCGGCCGCGATCAGGGCGATGCCGAAAAGAATAGATGCCCATTCGGTGCCCAGCAGCGGTGCAAGAAATTTATAGGCGTCCTGTATCTCCTGCACTTCATACATACCCGCCTTAAAAAATGTTGAGGCAGCCAATACCAGGATGGCGGCATTCACGAAGAATGCGGCATTGAGGGCTATGGCTGAATCAATAAAATTGTATTTAATGGCGCGCCATATTCCTTTGTCATTGTTTTCGATCCTGCGCGTTTGCACCAGCGAGGAGTGCAGGTACAGGTTGTGAGGCATAACGGTGGCGCCAATAATACCGATGGCTATGTAAAGGGCATGGTCGTTGGGGATGGACGGAATAAACCCCTTGGCTAAGGCTACCATATCGGGTTTGGCAAATACCATTTCAATGATGAAGGCTATGCCGATGATGCCTACCAGCGATATAATAAACGCTTCGATTTTCCGGATGCCGTAACTCTGAAGCAACAGGAGCAGGAGGGTATCAAGCACGGTGAGCGATACGCCCCACACCAGCGGAATACCAAACAGCAGGTTGAGGCCGATGGCCATGCCCAGTACCTCGGCCAGGTCGGTTGCTGCAATGGCAATCTCAGCCAAAAACCAAAGCGCATAGTTAACCACCGGGTGATAGGTTTTGCGTGATGCCTGGGCTAAGTCCAATTGCCGTACAATACCCAGGCGTGCGCTGAGGCTTTGCAGCAGCAACGCCATGATGTTCGACATCACCAGCACCCAGATTAACGTATAGCCAAACTGGCTGCCTCCGGCAATATCGGTGGCCCAGTTGCCCGGGTCCATGTACCCTACACTTACCAGGTAAGCCGGACCCAGAAAGGCAAACAGCCTGCGCCAGCCTTTGCGGGTAGATGTATCTACTGATGCGTGTACTTCGCTGAGTGATTTATCATCAGTTTTATGCAGGTTCATGGTTATTGAAAGGTATAACGGATTCCAAAAAATGCTTTTATGCCTTGTACCGGAGCATAATTATAACTGGTGTCAAACTCCGGTGAGAAGGGCTGCTGCCAGTTATAAATCGGGTTGTCCGGAATAAAATTGAACAGGTTTTTAATGCCACCATAAAGTTCTATTCCATTTGTAAAAGATTTTGTTAGCTGGATGTTCATCAGGGTAAACCAGGGTGAGCTTTCTGGCCGAAAATCGTTGGGTACTACCGGCAGGTGCATGGGGCCGGTAACCCGTCCGCTGAGGTCGATGGTGATCCGGTAGCGGTCAAGTGTATAGCTCAGCGAATAGGTACCTGAGAATACCGGGGCAAAAAGTTGCGGGGTGGTTTGCATTACATCCAGGCTGTCGCGTTGTTTTTGGTACACGTCCATCAGGGTGGCGCCTGCCATAAACTTAAAGCCGCTGGTAAAGGCCGCATCGGCATTCAGTGTTATCCCTTTCGAAACAGCATACCCGTTCAGGTTATCATAAATAATCTGGTCGGAGTTTGTAAGAAAATCGCCAACAATTTTGTTGGTAAAGTGGGTATAAAAAACAGATGCGTCCAGGTTGATGTATCCGGTGGTAAGCCGGATTGTGGTGGCATAATTCAGGTTTACATTCCACGACTGTTCTGGGTTCAGTTTGTTTTTAATGACCACCTCACGTGATCCGGTTAAGGCGGCATGGTCTTCGGTAAACAGGTTAACTACCCTGAAGCCGTTGCCCGCGGTAAGGCGGAAGGTGTGATATTGGGCCGGAGCATATTTAAGCGATATACGGGGCGAGTAAATACTTCCATGAACATTGTGGTAGTCATAGCGCATACCCCACAGCCAGGTAATTTTTTCAGATGCACGAAATTCATTCTGAACAAAAAACCCGGGCAGCCAGGTGTTTTGGGGCAAAGGGGTAGCAGGAGTGCTGTCATCATACCGGGTAAACCGGATTGGAATGCCAATAAGCAAATCGTGCCTGCCGATCGATTTAGTGTAACGCAGTTGGGCAAAGGCCACGTGCTGATGGGCCAGGTACTTGGTTATTCCATAGTATGAATCCTGGTGGTGGTAGTTGTAGGAATAGTCAACAAACAGTTTTTGGGAAGCAAGTTGGTAAGCGCCAATCAGTTCGGCCCGGTTGGTAAAGATTGATTCGCCATAAACCTGGTTGCTGCCACGGTCGGCCCGGGTCCATTGCAGTTCGCCACCCCACCGGTCTTCATAAACGTACCGCGCGGCCAGGGTAGCCTGGCGGTTGTGTGCCCGGTGGAATTGCCATTTATTAAAAACAGAAAAGCGGTTCTGCTGTGTTACATCGGTAAAATTATCGTGATTGATGTCGAGCGGGTTGTTGAACAGAAAGTAATTCATACCGAGCAGGCCGTTTGATTTTCGGGCTTTCCAGGCCGATGAAATGTCGGTATTAAATTCAGCCAGCGAAGTAGCCTGAACGTCAACATTAAAGCGTGGAGACAGGGACGGCTCTTTGGTGATGATATTTATCAATCCGGCAACGGCTTCTGATCCGTAAAGCGTTGAGGCCGGGCCTTTCACAATTTCAATGCGCTTTACCATGTTGTTGGGTATTCCCGAAAGTCCGTATACGGTTGACAGGCTGCTTACGATGGGCATGCCGTCAATCAACACCATGGTGTAGGGCCCCTCCATGCCGTTTATGTGGATGTCACCGGTGTTGCATACGTTGCAGTTAATCTGAGGCTGAACACCGTTAATCATACCAAGCGATTCGAATATGCTGGGCGTTGGATTTTTACGGAACAGGGCAGGGGTATAGATCTCAACCGGGATGGGCGAATCGGCTTTGGAAACTTCTTTCAACGTTGCAGAAACCACGGCCACTTCCGGCAGGGTAGTGGCTTCGGGTTTAAGCATGATGGTGTACCGTGTTTGTTTTGAACTTATCGGAAGTAATTCGGTTACATATCCTACATACGAAATTTTCAGTATTGTATTTTTTGCTTCACCGGTAAAGGCAAGTATAAAATTTCCTGCTTCATCGGTGGTTGTTCCGTTATCGGTACCGGTAACCAGTACCGAAGCATAGGCAAGCGGTTGGCGGGTTTCGGCATCCAGAACCGTACCCTTAAATGTAGTTTGCTGAGCGCTGACCGGGTTGATCGAAACTGTTATTGAAAGAAAAACTATCGTTAACCTGAGACTCATATTACCCGGTAACCATTAAGTTTTGCGCGGCTTCGCGTGATATAAAAACGCGCTTTTTGTTGTCGATGCTTACTTCCAGCGATCCATCAAATTCAACTTTATCCACAATGCTTACCGAAGCATCAATATAGATTCCGATTTTGCTCAAGTACTGCAGAAAGGAGGGTGAACCATTTTTTACAGCACGGATGGTACATTTTTTATAAGCCGGAAATTCAGCCAGAGGAATTTGTTTTACTTCCTTAATCTTACCGGAGGGGTCGGGGATGGGGTGACCGTGCGGATCAACGGTAGGATATTCCAGAAATTTATCCAGTTTCTCAATCAGCAAGCCTGATTGAATGTGTTCCAGTTGCTCGGCTACCTCATGTACTTCGTCCCAGGTAAAGCCGAGTTTGTTCACCAGAAAAGTTTCCCACAGCCGGTGTTTGCGGATAATCTGCAGGGCTTCCTGCTTGCCTTGCTTCAGCAGGTTAACGCCATGATATTTTTCATAAGCTATCAGGTTTTTAGCCGATAGTTTTTTAATCATGTCGGTAACCGAGGCGGGTTTGGTTTGCATGGTTTCGGCCAGTTCGTTGGTTAACACAGGCCGCTCTCCGGCATTTGAGAGGTGGTAAATGGACTTGAGGTAGTTTTCTTCGGTGTAACTGAGCATACCGCAATAATTACGATACGCAAAAATAAAAGTTTAGATTAATCTAAAAAATACTCAGAGAATTAATCTTTTTATAATAGCTGCCAGTTCGTTTTCTGCTGATTCCCAATAAATTAACGGACTATCCAACGGTTTGAAGCCCTCCCGCAAGGAGGCTAGAAGGGTCTCTGGCATGAAATGGGTTGTAAGCAGCACACCGGCTTTCAAGTGGTTAACCAGTTGGTGCGAGGCTTCATTATGCCGTATAATAACCGGAAGTTGCACGGCCAGGTATTCGTACAGTTTGGTTGGGATTGAACTGGCTGTTGAGGGATTAGGCGGATAGATAATAATGCCGGCATCGGCCTGGCCTAATGCTTCCAGTATTTGCTCGTGTGCAAAAGGATATTCACTAACCTTCAGTCTGATAAACGGATAGGTTTCAGCTTTTCGTTTCAGCAAAGCCAAAAAGCTTAATGATAAACTGTTTCCTATAACAGTTAACGTAATAGCCGGATTCAGTTGATGTAGTTTAGCAGCCAGTTCAATAGCTTCAATGACTCCCGTTGTTTCGGATAGTGTTCCGCTGAAAATCAAACGGGTATTCCCGGCCTGATGACGCCTGAACTTCAAGGCCAGGCGCTGGGGTAATTTGTTCTCCAGCACCAGGTACGGACGGGCAAAACGAAGTTCGTGCACATAACCCCTTTCAGCCAGAAAGTAGTAATCGATAAACGGTTTGGTGAGATACTCTTTAAACCGAACCGCCAATGCAAGTACCTGCCGGATGACAACCGGAAACGATTTGGTAAACCGGATGTTGAAATAGTAATTTTCCTGAACATCATACACCAACCGGCAGCCGGTTACAAATTTACACCACAGGGCAACAGCCAGCAGTTCATGCGTGGTAATAATCAACAGCCTGGGTTTGAGTTGCAGCAATTTAAATAGTATGCGTACAGGGGCTGTTATGCGCTGATGGCTTAACCGGCCAAACGGTTTAGCAGTATGCGCGTGAAGTTGAAGGTTTTCATGCTGTACAAGTTGCTGCGATGACGGAAACCCGATAATATGTACAACCGCATTTGGAAGGGTGGCAAATGTGGCGCCCAGTTTTTCGAACATGCGTGTTTCGTTTACCGGTTTCAATACCGAAGCCAGTACGATTGTTCTTTTTTTTATTACTTGCGCCAAGGTTTTGGTAATCAATTCGTCAAACTAACGTAAAATGGAATTAAAACAAATCGTTGAACAGGCGTGGGAAGATCGTTCATTATTACAACAAAAGGATACCCAGGCCGCCATCCGGTCGGTTATAGCTCAACTTGATAAAGGTGAGCTGCGGGTGGCCGAACCGGTTGGAACAACCTGGCAGGTAAATGAGTGGGTAAAGAAAGCGGTTATCCTTTACTTCCCCATTCAAACCATGGAAACCGTTGAAGTCGGGCCGCTTGAATTTCACGACAAGATTGCGTTGAAACGCAACTATAAAGCGCTTGGTGTGCGTGTGGTACCTCACGCGGTAGCCCGCTACGGAAGTTACCTGGCCAAAGGTGTTATCATGATGCCCTCGTATGTCAACATCGGTGCGTATGTAGATGAAGGTACCATGGTGGATACCTGGGCAACTGTTGGCAGTTGTGCCCAGATTGGAAAACAAGTTCACTTAAGCGGTGGAGTAGGTATTGGCGGTGTGCTGGAGCCTGTACAGGCTGCCCCGGTAATTATTGAAGACAATGCCTTTATTGGCTCGCGCTGCATAGTGGTAGAAGGTGTTCGGGTAGGACGGGAGGCCGTACTGGGTGCCAACGTAGTATTAACGGCCAGTTCAAAAATTATCGATGTTACACAAGCCGACCCCGTGGAATACACCGGATATGTACCCGAACGTTCAGTGGTTATTCCCGGCTCGTATCCAAAAAAGTTTACGGCCGGAACGTACAATGTACCCTGCGCCCTGATTATCGGCAGGCGGAAAGAGAGTACGGATAAAAAGACATCACTTAACGAGGCCTTGCGCGAAAACAATGTTTCTGTGTAATTCAAAAGGCTTTTTTGACTTTTAATGGTTTCTGGCACTGCCTTTGAGATTTAATGCTTTGGAAACATCCATTGATTAAATTTGCCGGGATACGACATGAGAACAATTTTTAAATATCTGCTACTTCTCATGACACTCTCTTCGTTCCAGTCTGAACGCAACGACATTTATCCGGTTGTTAAAAACGAGAGTTTTACCCGTGGCGAATCGCTGGAGTATAAAATGCACTACGGAATTTTTAACATCGGCAAGGGTACCGTAAAAATCCATGATGAATACACCACTATGAACGACCGCAAATGTTTTCGGGTGGATGTTTTTGGAAGAACAACCGGTATGGTTGACTGGGTGGCTGATGTGAACGACCAATGGGGAGCATACATTGATACCGCAGCGCTGGTTCCGCACATGTCGTATCGTAAAATCCGCGAAGGGAAATATAAAAAAGATGAGGTTATTCTGTTTGATCACCTGAACGGGAAAATAACGGCCAAAGTCATCAATCAGAAAACAGGCAAATACAAAGACCCGGTTTATTACGATGCCCCGGCCCAGGTGCGCGACCTTATTGGCGGGTTTATGTTTATGCGCACACACGATTACAGTAAGTTTAAACTGAATGACACCGTTACTGTAAGCGGTTTTTTTGAAGATACCTTTTATAACCTGAAAGTACTTTATAAAGGCAAGGAAACTATCAAGGTAAAGGCCGGTAAATTCAGGGCGGTTGTTTTAAAACCCGTTATGCCTGATAACAAACTGTTTAGCGGTGAAAATTCAATAACCATCTGGTTTTCGGATGACAAGAATTTCATTCCGTTAAAGGTAAGTGCCAATATGTTTATCGGCAGTGCCGGTGTGGAGCTTACCTCGTATAGCCGCCTGCGAAACCCGGTCAATCTGGTAAAGTAAGTTTTTACTTTGCAAATAATTTTTACTTTAGCAGGCAACAACGAACAACACTAAACCCGATTCTTATGCTTCAAGAATTTAAAAAGTTTGCCATGCGTGGCAATGTTATTGACCTGGCCGTGGGTGTAATTATTGGCGGGGCCTTCGGTAAAATTGTAAGCTCGCTGATTGACGATGTAATTACTCCGCTGTTGCTTAAACCGGCCCTGGATGCCGCCCAACTTACCCAGCTTAATGAACTTACTATCTTTGGTACAGTTAAATACGGCAACTTCCTGGCTGGTGTACTCAACTTTATTATTATTGCATTTGTTTTGTTTCTGATTGTGAAAGGCGTTAATGCCGCACAAAAGAAAGAAGCCGAAAAGCCTGCCGCACCGGCTCCGCCCCCGGCCGATATTCAGTTGCTTACCGAGATCAGGGATTTGCTGAAGAAGTAGGTTGCCTTACTGATTGTTGGTTATTCATGGTGATTAAGGATCAACAAATAACCAACAACTACCTGAACCGATCGGCCACCACCAGATCTTTATTGCCGGGTGTATAGGTGTAAAATCCGCTTCCGCTTTTTACCCCTTTGTGCCCGGCCTGCACCATGTTTACCAGCAGCGGGCAGGGTGCGTATTTCGGGTTGCCGAAACCTTCGTAAAGCACATTGAGTATCGAAAGGCACACGTCCAGCCCGATAAAGTCGGCCAGTTGCAGCGGACCCATCGGGTGGGCCATGCCCAGTTTCATCACCTTGTCAATCTCCTCCACACCGGCAACGCCTTCATAAAGGGTATAGATGGCCTCGTTGATCATCGGCATTAATATCCGGTTGGCAACAAACCCCGGGTAATCGTTTACTTCAACCGGAATTTTTTGTACCATCTTCGATACCTGCATGATGGTTTCGGTTACCTCGTTGCTGGTGTTGTAACCCCGGATTACCTCGACCAGCTTCATTACCGGCACGGGGTTCATAAAATGCATACCGATAACTTTGTCCGCACGCTTTGTTGCGCTGGCTATTTTAGTTATTGATATCGAGGAGGTATTGGTGGCCAGGATAGTGTTTGCCGGGGCGGCTTCATCAAGATCTTTAAAAATTTTCAGTTTCAGATCGCTGTTTTCGGTGGCGGCCTCTATTACCAGGTCGGCTTTGGCAACACCGGCTTTTAGTTGGGTAAACGTAGTAATATTGGCCAGCGCCTGCTTTTTGGTTTCTTCAGTAATGGCCTGTTTGGCTACCTGCCGATCAAGATTTTTTTCGATGGTGGCCAGCGCTTTTTTCAGGGCCTCTTCCGAAACATCAATCAGCGAAACAGCATAACCAAACTGCGCGAATACGTGCGCAATGCCATTGCCCATGGTTCCACTTCCGATAACTGCAATATTCTTCATTCAGTGTAGTATTTTGCGGGCAAAGATAAAGGCAAATGGATGGCTGCAAAACAAAAACTTAATCGGTTATCGTCACGGTTTCTGGGGCCGTACCGGCATGTTATGTATGCGGCCTACGTCATGCTCCTGGGTAGTATTGTTGTTGTGTCATTCAGGCAGAGTGTATTTTTTGGCGTTACGCAGAGTGCCGTGTACACGTATTTCTTTTACCGAATCATCCGGCTTACAAGGAAGTTGCAGCAGGTTTCGTTTGATGATGAATTTCTGTATGTGTTTCGTTCTGATCAGGATTTGATTATACCCCTCTAAAACATTGAGTCTGTAGAAATTTCATCGTTGGGTGGTGTTTACAAAGTTAATCTGTATCATGCCGAGCAGCTCGGTACTGAATTTTATTTTAAAACCTCCTCACTTTACCCGTTAAATTTCAAATCAAAAGACGAGTTGGTTAACCGGCTCCGCAGTTCGATTGAAGGAGCGAAACGAAAAAAGAGGGACTTACCCGTGAATGCGCTAACAAGCTAAGCGAGATTATTCAATGGTAACCTCTTTAACGCGGCCGGTAGCATTGAAGCGGATTACCAGTTTCTGGCCATTTTCTTTCGGTGTATCGCAATCGGGTGAGGGGTGGATAAAGTAATAGAAAAACTTCTGGTTGCGTTTGTACAGTTCGTTGCGGTCGGGCCGGCCGAGCAGTTCAGCAACCTGTGTTTCACTAAGCGCCAGCAGTTTATCTTTCTGGTTGCTGATGACTTGTTCCATGGCAGCCCGTTTTCCTGAGCAGCCGTTTCTATCCTGTTGCCAATCAGCCAGATTCATGTTCTCAAAAACCGGTAGCGATTTGCCGCAACTCCAAAGTACCAGGATGAAGCTAAGAACTACTTTTGACGGCATAATTTTTCGCTACCAAATAATACCAAAGAACGGAAACAGCCATAAACCCGGCTGCCAGGTAGTAAAGCCATGCGGGCCAGCCAAGCAGGTAGGTTAGTGTAATCAGGGCAATCGGGTAGCTGATTATTCTGAACCACTCAGCCCACTTTACCCACGGCCGGTTTTCAAACAATACGCCACAGATAACCACGGTAAATGAAATCAATACGGTGATAATTGCTTTTTCGCCAAGCGTGAATTGATTCTGCTTGAATAAAAACCAGGCGGTACCAACCAGGCACACGGTAAACTGAAACAACACATACAGGCTTAACGATAGGGTAGTGTCAGTTTCATACTTATGGTAATGTGCTTTGTCAATCTCGGGCGCGGCACGGTAGCCACCCAGGTAATCGGGCAGCCAGCCGGGTTTTGCAAACAGGTATTTTACTTTATCGGCCAGGTTCGGAATGCGCTTAAGGTCTCTACCCATCTCAACATAATGACTGAAGTTGGCAACCACGGCATTCCAGCTGTTTATTGGTTTTGTGATGCCATAGGTAGGGCGCTCTTCTTCTTCCTGAAAAGTTCCGAACATCCGATCCCAGATAATTAATGTTCCGGCATGATTCTTATCGATGTACTTCGGATTTCGCCCATGGTGTACCCGGTGGTGCGAAGGTGTATTAAATATGTATTCAAACCAACCCATCTTATTAATGGTCTCGGTATGAATCCAAAACTGATATAGGGTTATCAGGGCCGACATCAACGCGAAGTCGAACGTCCGGAAGCCGAGAAAGGCAAGCGGAAGACTGAAGGCAAACGTCCAGATAACCTGTAATGAACTCTGCCGGAGGGCAACCGACAGGTTATAATCTTCGCTTTGATGATGCACCACATGCCCGCCCCAGAACAGGTTTATTTCATGACTCTTACGATGTGCCCAGTAATAGGCAAGGTCGGCCAGCAGAAACAACATCAGCCAATACAGCCAGTTGCGCTCCCAGGTAAACAGGTTGAAGTTATGGTGGAGTATCTCGTAAACTCCGATGGCAAAAATTTTCAGAAATAATCCGCTAAGCTGTGAAGTTATGCCGCAACTCAGGTTGGCAATGGCATCGGGCAGGCGGTACAACTTGCGGTGGGTGATTCGTTCAGCCACCAGTTCAATTCCGATTAGAATAAAAAAAACCGGTATCGAGAGTACAATCGGGTTTAAATCCAAGGCGAATTGTTTTATTTGCAGCGCAAATTACAACATGATTTTAAAGATTTTCAAGGCAGTGTGGTTTCTGTCGATGCTGGCCGCATTAGCCAACCTGCTTTACGTGTATGCCGGCCTGCCGGAGGAAGTGGCAATTTACGAGGACAGGCAAGATGTTTACTACACGGCCCGTGAAGGGTTGTTTTATTCCGCCATGATATTGCTGGCTTTACTCAATGTGCTGGTTTACCTGTTTTCGAAAAAACTTACACCCTCCGAGCGCTTTCGCACCTGGTTGCACGGACTTGTCATTACGTTTAACATCTTCTTTATTATTGGTTTTAGTTTCATGGGCTTGTATAACAGTTCAGAAAAGTTCGACTTCAGTCGGATTGGCTGGGTCATCTACTCAAGTGTTGGCCTTATTGTAATATGGATGGTAGGTTGGCCGATAGTGCGGTTGTTTCGAAGGAATACACCCTAAACAGTAATTCAGCTTATCACTTGTGATTCTCTCTTAATCAGTACGTTATGTATTTTGTCTTCGCCTATTTTTGTAGTTAACGATTTCAGCAGATTTACTGAATTGAACCAAAAATTCACTTTATTCGGCCATCCGATTACTTTTTAAACTTGTCAGGATCATTTTTTAATCTTGCGCACCAAAATCCTGTAGCCTATGAAATCTGATAAAGGCAGCTCCATGTTTGAGTATACCGAAGCCAGTATCAAGTCGCTCGACTGGCGCGAACACATCCGGCTGCGCCCGGGCATGTACATCGGCAAGCTGGGTGACGGCTCCGCTAAAGACGATGGCATTTACGTGCTGGTAAAAGAGGTGGTGGATAACAGCATTGACGAACACATGATGGGCTTTGGCAAGACCATCGACATCAAGATTACCGATAAAACCGTAACCGTGCGCGACTATGGCAGGGGAATACCACTGGGCAAAGTTGTGGAGGTCGTTTCTAAAATCAATACTGGCGCCAAGTACGATTCAGGCGCCTTCCAGAAATCAGTGGGCTTGAATGGCGTGGGTACAAAAGCTGTTAACGCCCTATCCAATTACTTTAAGGTTCAGGCCTTTCGCGATGGCCAGACTAAACTTGCCGAGTTTAAGAAGGGAGTTCTTACCAGTGATCCGAGGGTGTCAAAGAGCAACGAACGAAACGGTACGCTGGTGGTGTTTGAGCCCGACAACACCATGTTCAAAAACTATCACTTTATTCCGGAATACCTGGATGATTTGATGTGGAACTATGCCTTTCTTAATGCCGGGCTGACTATCAACTATAACGGCAAAAAGTTTTATTCGAAGGACGGCCTGCTTGACCTGTTAAAGCAAAAAGCCGATCCGGAGGAAATCCGTTACCCGATAATCCATTTCAAGGGTAACGATATTGAAGTAGCCATGACTCATGGTAACCAATATGGTGAAGAATACTACTCGTTCGTTAACGGGCAAAATACTACACAGGGTGGCACGCATCTGGCCGCGTTCCGCGAAGGCGTTGTAAAGGCTGTGCGCGATTTTTACAAAAAGGATTTCGATGCAGCCGATATCAGGGCCAGTATTGTAGCGGCCATAGCCGTTCGGGTGCAGGAGCCCGTGTTTGAATCGCAAACCAAAACCAAGCTCGGCTCCATCAACATGGCTCCGGATGGGCCTTCTATTCGGAATTATGTGGGCGATTTTGTTGCGAAAGAGCTGGAAATATTTCTGCACAAAAATCCATCCGTTGCCGATGCCATGCTCAAGCGCATCATGCAGTCGGAGCGCGAACGTAAAGAAATTGCCGGCATAAAAAAGCTGGCCAACGAGCGGGCCAAAAAAGCCAACCTGCACAACCGCAAGCTGCGCGATTGCCGCTACCATTTTGATGACAACAGCACGCGGGCTGGCGAATCGATGATATTCATTACGGAGGGCGACTCCGCGAGTGGCTCAATTACCAAATCGCGCGATGTGGAGACTCAGGCCGTATTCAGTTTGCGGGGCAAACCGCTCAACTGTTTTGGACTGACTAAGAAAGTGGTGTATGAAAATGAGGAGTTTAACCTGCTGCAACATGCGTTGAATATTGAAGACGGACTGGACGGGCTGCGGTACAATAAAGTAATTATAGCTACCGATGCCGATGTGGACGGTATGCACATCCGGTTGCTGCTGATGACGTTCTTCCTGCAGTTTTTCCCCGACCTGGTAAAGGCCGGTCATGTTTACATTCTTGAAACTCCGTTGTTCCGTGTACGCAATAAAAAGGAAACCCTTTACTGCTACAGCGAAGAAGAAAAGCAGGATGCCATTAAAAAACTGGGCGGCAAACCGGAGATTACCCGCTTTAAAGGACTGGGTGAAATTTCGCCCGAAGAATTCGGTAAGTTCATCGGTGATGATATCCGGCTGCAGCCGGTAACGCTGGATAAAGACAGCCACCTTCGCGATGTACTGGAATTTTACATGGGTAAAAACACGCCCGACCGCCAGGATTTTATTATTGATAACCTGCGCATTGAGTTGGATAAAGTGGAGGATACCAATGAGGAACTAATTTCTGTATGAGAAGGTCTGATAAACCCGTTATTCCAGAAGATAGAATTATAGCGCGTATTTTTTTTCTTAGAAAAGAAAGGGTAATGCTTGATTTTCACCTTGCTGAGTTGTATCAGGTTGAAACCAAAGTTTTAAAACAAGCAGTCAGGCGCAATATCGAGCGTTTTCCAGATGACTTCATGTTTGAACTTACAAAAGAAGAATGGTCGAACTTGAGGTCACAATTTGTGACCTCAAGTTCCGGCTGGGGAGGAACACGGTATACTCCTTTTGCATTTACTGAACAGGGTATAGCCATGCTTTCCAGCATTCTGAAAAGTAAGCGGGCCGTGGCAATGAATATCGCTATTATCAGGACTTTTGTTTTCTTAAGGCGCGCGGCTGTCAACTATGAAAAATTACTAAGGAAATTGCAATTAATGGAAAGGAAATATGAAGGCAGATTCAAAGAAATCTATAAAGCCCTTAGCTATTTAATAAATCCACCAGCAGGGTCGCCTAAACGAATTGGATTCAAAAGAAAAGATGAGATTGACTAAATAAAATGAGCAAAAAAAAGAAACCGGTAAAAGCCCCAGCGGTAAAATCAAAGGGTAAAAAGGATGAAGCCGGAATTATTTCAGTAGGCATCGATGGCCTTTACCAGAATTGGTTCCTCGATTATGCCTCGTACGTAATCCTTGAGCGTGCCGTGCCCCGTATTGAAGACGGCCTTAAACCGGTGCAGCGCAGAATCATGCACTCGCTCCACGAAATGGATGACGGACGTTTTAACAAAGTGGCCAACGTTATCGGTAACACCATGCAGTACCATCCACATGGCGATGCGGCCATCGGGGAGGCCATTGTTAACATCGGGCAGAAAGATTTGCTTATTGAAACCCAGGGTAACTGGGGCGACATCCGTACAGGCGATGGCGCGGCCGCACCCCGGTACATCGAAGCCAGGCTCTCTAAATTTGCGCTTGAGGTTGTTTACAATCCGCAAACCACCGAGTGGCAGCTATCGTACGATGGCCGTAAAAAAGAGCCGGTAACCTTGCCGGTAAAATTTCCGCTGCTGCTGGCCCAGGGCGTAGATGGCATTGCCGTAGGGCTTTCAACCAAAATCCTGCCCCACAATTTCTGTGAACTCATAAAAGCTTCCATTGATATATTAAAAGGAAAGAACCCGAAGATTTATCCTGATTTCCCCACCGGCGGCATAGCCGACTTCACCGAATACGAACAGGGCAAACGTGGTGGCAAAATAAAAGTGCGGGCAAAAATTGAGGTAGCCGATAAAAAGACGCTTATTATCAGGGAGATTCCATTCTCAACCACAACAACCTCGTTGATTGAATCCATCGTAAAAGCAAGCGAGAAAGGGCAAATTAAAATCAGGCAGGTAATTGATAACACTGCTAAAGATGTTGAAATACAGATTCATCTTCAGCCCGGGCAGTCGCCTGAAATCGCCATGGATGCATTGTATGCTTTTACCGATTGTGAGATTAGTATTTCGCCTAATGCCTGTGTTATCGTGGAAGATAAGCCCCGGTTCATGGGCGTTAACGACATCCTTAAATATAATACCCAGCAAACCGTAACCCTGCTTAAACGGGAGCTGGAAATAAAGCGTGACGAACTAAAAGAAAAGATTCTCTTCTCATCGCTTGAAAAGATTTTTATCGAAAACCGGATTTACCGCGACATCGAAGAGTGCGAAACATGGGAAGAGGTGATTGCCACCATCGATAAGGGCCTGAAGCCGCACAAGAAAAAATTCTACCGCGAGATTACTACGGACGATATTGTTAAACTGACGGAGATAAAAATTAAACGAATATCAAAGTATGATTCGTTTAAGGCCGATGAACTGTTGCGTGACCTGGAAAAGGAGCTTAAAGAAACAGAGCACCACCTGAAGCACCTTACCGATTATGCCATTGCGTATTATCAAAACCTGCTTACAAAATACGGCAAAGGCCGCGAACGCAAAACCGAAATCAGAAGCTTCCAGTCGGTAACAGCAACCGAAGTTATCGCCATCAACCAGAAGTTGTATGTGAACCGCGCTGACGGTTTTGCCGGCTGGGGATTGAGACGCGATGAGTACGTGTGTGATTGCTCTGAACTGGACGACATTATTGCCATCCGCAGAGACGGTAAAGCACTGATTTCGCGCATCAGCGAAAAGGTGTTTATGGGTAAAGATATCATGTATATCGGTGTCTGGAAAAAGGGAGATGACCGAATGGTATATAACATGATCTATTCTGATGGAAAAACCGGTAAAGGATTTGTTAAACGCTTTACCATGCCGGGCGTTATCCGCGATAAGGAATACGACTTAACGCAAGGTAATCCGAATAGTCGTGTGCATTACATCAGCGGTAACCCGAACGGTGAGGCTGAAGTAGTGGAGGTAAAACTTTCTCAATCAAGCACAGCAAGGAAAAAGGTTTTTGAATTTGACTTTGCTGACCTGGAAGTGAAGGGAAGAGGGGCGCGGGGTAATACGCTTACAAAATATCCCATCCGGAAAGTAGATTTCCTTCAGGCAGGCACCTCCACGTTAAGCAAACTTGATTTGTGGTACGATGCCGGTTCAGGCCGGTTGAATAAAGATAAACGCGGCCGGTACCTGGGTAAATTTGACGGCAACGACCAGGTGATAGCCTTTATGCGGAACGGTTCGTATAAAATCACCGGTTATGATCTCAATAACCGCTTCGATCCGGAAAAGACATTACGGGTTGAAAAGTTCAATCCGAAGAAACCGGTTTCGGCTGTTTATGTTGATGGTGAATCGAAACAATACATGGTCAAACGCTTCCTGATTGAAACCAGCACACCCGACAAGGAATTTGGATTTATTTCAGAAGCCATTGGCTCCCGCCTGGTATTGGCCACTTTATCCGATACCCCTGAAGTGGAAATCGAGTTAATAAAGGGAAAGGGTAAGGATAAAGTTACTGAGCAGGTAAACCTGGAAGACCTGATTGATGTGAAAGGATGGAAGGCCCTCGGCAACCGGTTATCGCAGCACAAAGTTTTAAAAGTAAGCCTGCCTGAGGAGATTCAGGAACAACCTGAGACGGACGAAAATTTGGCGGAGGAGAATGCTACAGCGGCATCTTCAAAGGAACCGGTACCTGTTCAAAAAAAAAAGGAAAAGCCGTCATCAAAAAGCAAAGACACAAAGGCGGTTCAGCAAAACCTGTTTGGAGAAACGGCAAAAAACCAAAAAGAAAAGGCCACCGGAAAAAGTAAAAAAGTGAAGCCCAAAAATACGGGCAAATCCTTCGGGGTAGGTGAGACGATTGAGTTGGAGTTATAGGTTACTTCACTTGGTTGGGCCATATTATTATACCAAATACGCTATCTTTGGTAAATTGGGTTATCTATAGTCTATGGCTTTATCCAACTTTTGCAGAAATACACTTTTTCTTTGTGCTGCATTTTCAATTTTCTTGGCCACACAGGCCGCGGGTGCCGACCGGTTTTGGGTTGCCGGAATAGCTTCTTTTTGGAACGACCCGGCCAACTGGTCAACCACTTCTGGTGGTGCCGGTGGAGCTTCCGTGCCGGGTGCTGCCGACAGGGCTATTTTTGATGCTAACGGAGTTGGAAACAGCATAATTAATACATCTATATCCGTTCAGGGTATTCAATTGCTCTCCGGTTATAGTGGAACACTAATTCAGCAAGCCGGATTTACCATTACCATCGGTACAACTGGTTTTTCTCAGGCTGCCGGCACTTTTGTAGGGAGTAACGCAGACATCGATATCAACTCAGGACTTTTCACGCTTTCCGGAGGAACATTCATTTCAACTTCAGGAACGCTATTTATCGGAGGCTCTTTCGGGGCGAATGTTACACTGCTAACCTATACAGGTGGTTCATTCTTGGATAATTCCGGTACAGTAAGATTAGATCCGGATTTTACAGGATGTGCCCAGCGAACAGCTACTGTTTCATTATCATCATCAATTACCTTTAATCATTTAATTCTTGATGTTACCAACACAGGCTGTACCGAGGACATTCTTACTGTTACCGGGAGTTCTGTTATAGTACTTGGAGATCTGACTCATTTTGATGGCTTTTTTAATTCAGGTACCATTGAATTACGCGGCAACTTCTTTCTCGAAGCAGGCGCAGATGGCGGAATAGGCACCGTTTTGGTTAACGGCACTGTCGATCAGGAATACAGCAACAGTGGCTCGGGCCGCACTGCCCATATCAGGGTAAATAAGGGTTCTGGTTCTTTTAATCCATCACTTACTGGCGATAACCTGCGCATCCAGCAGTTCACGCTGGATGCAGGCGTGTTCAACGCACCCGCGGGTGTGTTCCGTGTAGGCGGCACCTGGTCGGGCAGCCCGACTATCTTTACTATCAACGGAGGCACGTTTAACCACAACAGCGGCACGGTACGGATGGACCCGGTGTTTGGGGAGTGCGGGCAGCGCACAGCCACATTAAGCGCCCCGGTAGCTGTAACATTTCATAACCTGATAATTGATGTCGATAACACAGGGTGTACGGAAGACATTTTTACGGTAAGCGGAGCGGGCTCGGTAGTGGTACTGAACGACTTCACGCAGTTTGACGGTTTTGTGAATACGGGTACGATAGAAGTTCGCAGGGATGTGTACCTGGAGGCCGGGGCAGACGGAGGTACAGCCACAATATTGTTGAATGGCACGAGCACGCAAACGTACAACAACGTGAGCACCGCGCGGTTTGCGCACCTGCGGGTGAACAAGAGTTCGGGTGTAGTGAACCCGGGAGTGGGCACAACCGATTTTCTGGTGCAGCAGTTCACGCTGGATGCAGGCGTGTTCAACGCACCCACGGGTGTGTTCCGTGTAGGCGGCACCTGGTCGGGCAGCCCGACTATCTTTACTATCAACGGAGGCACGTTTAACCACAACAGCGGCACGGTACGGATGGACCCGGTGTTTGGGGAGTGTGCGCAGCGCACAGCCACATTAAGCGCCCCGGTAGCTGTAACATTTCATAACCTGATAATTGATGTCGATAACACAGGGTGTACGGAAGACATTTTTACGGTAAGCGGAGCGGGCTCGGTAGTGGTACTGAACGACTTCACGCAGTTTGACGGTTTTGTGAATACGGGTACGATAGAAGTTCGCAGGGATGTGTACCTGGAGGCCGGGGCAGACGGAGGTACAGCCACAATATTGTTGAATGGCACGAGCACGCAAACGTACAACAACGTGAGCACCGCGCGGTTTGCGCACCTGCGGGTGAACAAGAGTTCGGGTGTAGTGAACCCGGGAGTGGGCACAACCGATTTTCTGGTGCAGCAGTTCACGCTGGATGCAGGCGTGTTCAACGCACCCACGGGTGTGTTCCGTGTAGGCGGCACCTGGTCGGGCAGCCCGACTATCTTTACTATCAACGGAGGCACGTTTAACCACAACAGCGGCACGGTACGGATGGACCCGGTGTTTGGGGAGTGCGGGCAGCGCACAGCCACATTAAGCGCCCCGGTAGCTGTAACATTTCATAACCTGATAATTGATGTCGATAACACAGGGTGTACGGAAGACATTTTTACGGTAAGCGGAGCGGGCTCGGTAGTGGTACTGAACGACTTCACGCAGTTTGACGGTTTTGTGAATACGGGTACGATAGAAGTTCGCAGGGATGTGTACCTGGAGGCCGGGGCAGACGGAGGTACAGCCACAATATTGTTGAATGGCACGAGCACGCAAACGTACAACAACGTGAGCACCGCGCGGTTTGCGCACCTGCGGGTGAACAAGAGTTCGGGTGTAGTGAACCCGGGAGTGGGCACAACCGATTTTCTGGTGCAGCAGTTCACGCTGGATGCAGGCGTGTTCAACGCACCCACGGGTGTGTTCCGTGTAGGCGGCACCTGGTCGGGCAGCCCGACTATCTTTACTATCAACGGAGGCACGTTTAACCACAACAGCGGCACGGTACGGATGGACCCGGTGTTTGGGGAGTGCGGGCAGCGCACAGCCACATTAAGCGCCCCGGTAGCTGTAACATTTCATAACCTGATAATTGATGTCGATAACACAGGGTGTACGGAAGACATTTTTACGGTAAGCGGAGCGGGCTCGGTAGTGGTACTGAACGACTTCACGCAGTTTGACGGTTTTGTGAATACGGGTACGATAGAAGTTCGCAGGGATGTGTACCTGGAGGCCGGGGCAGACGGAGGTACAGCCACAATATTGTTGAATGGCACGAGCACGCAAACGTACAACAACGTGAGCACCGCGCGGTTTGCACACCTGCGGGTGAACAAGAGTTCGGGTGTAGTGAACCCGGGAGTGGGCACAACCGATTTTCTGGTGCAGCAGTTCACGCTGGATGCAGGCGTGTTCAACGCACCCACGGGCGTGTTCCGTGTAGGCGGCACCTGGTCGGGCAGCCCGACTATCTTTACTATCAACGGAGGCACGTTTAACCACAACAGCGGCACGGTACGGATGGACCCGGTGTTTGGGGAGTGCGGGCAGCGCACAGCCACATTAAGCGCCCCGGTAGCTGTAACATTTCATAACCTGATAATTGATGTCGATAACACAGGGTGTACGGAAGACATTTTTACGGTAAGCGGAGCGGGCTCGGTAGTGGTAATGAATGACTTCACGCAGTTTGACGGTTTTGTGAATACGGGTACGATAGAAGTTCGCAGGGATGTGTACCTGGAGGCCGGGGCAGACGGAGGTACAGCCACAATATTGTTGAATGGCACGAGCACGCAAATGTACAACAACGTGAGCACCGCGCGGTTTGCGCACCTGCGGGTGAACAAGAGTTCGGGTGTAGTGAACCCGGGAGTGGGCACAACCGATTTTCTGGTGCAGCAGTTCACGCTGGATGCAGGCGTGTTCAACGCACCCACGGGTGTGTTTCGAGTAGGCGGCACCTGGTCGGGCAGCCCGACTATCTTTACTATCAACGGAGGCACGTTTAACCACAACAGCGGCACGGTACGGATGGACCCGGTGTTTCCGGAGTGTGCCTCACGAACAGCTACCATGCATGTGCCGGCCGGTGCAACATTTAATAACTTGATAATTGAAGTAACCAATACCGGTTGTACCGAAGATATTCTGAATATTACAGGTGCATCATCTGTAGTTATTTTAAATAACCTAACTCTTGTTAATGGGGTTGTTAATACCGCAACACTGGATGTACGCGGCAATGCAGTGGTTCAATCAGGCTTCGATGGTGGGAATGCCCCAATTTTGTTTTCCGGTTCAAGCCCTCAAACATTTGATTTGACCGGAGCCGTAGGAAATTTTAATGGAAATGTAATACTCAATAAAACCGCAGAGAGTGTAACCCTGCTTTCTTCGTGTCAGCTGGATGCAGCTTCACAAAGTTTAACCCTAACCAATGGGTTGCTGAATACCACTTCTACCAATTTGTTAATCCTTGGCGATAACGTAACAGCAACGGGAGGTTCAGTAAATTCGTATGTGAACGGTCCGATGCAAAAGATCGGCAATGATGCATTTACCTTTCCTACTGGTAAAGCTGGCATTTTCAGTCCGATAAGGATTTCAGCACCCGCAGTTGTTTCGGATGCGTTTTTGGCTGAATATTTTGTTACTGATCCTACGCTGGATGGATATGACATAACATTACGTGCGCCAACGGTAACGGATGTGTCTTCCTGTGATTATTGGATGCTAAACAGAACGGCAGGCTCATCGAGTGTACAGGTTACCCTTACCTGGAACAGGGCAACCGGGTGTTACGGATTCAGTAACACCAATATCCTTACCGTAGCGCGGTGGGATGGAAGCGAGTGGTCTGATGCAGGCGTTACCGCCACTACCGATGCCGGTTCAACCGGTACTGTTACATCAGCTCTTGTCTCATCCTTTAGCCCGTTTGCTGTTGCATCAACATCCTTCCCCTTGCCGGTACAGCTTGTTTCGTTTACTGCAAACTGGGTTGATAGAACTATTGAATTGGCGTGGCGGACTGCCACTGAACTTAATAACAACTATTTTGAAGTAGAACGTTCTGCTACCGGTTTTGAATTTGAAGCTATCGGCAGAATAGCTGGAGCAGGAACAAGTAATTCATTGCAACTCTATAGTTTTATTGATGAAGCTCCTTTATCGGGTATTTCTTACTATCGGTTAAAACAAGTAGATTTTGATGGAACTGCCGAGTATTCAGCTGTTATTTCGGTAACGAATCCATACTCAAATCCGGGTTTTGTTGTTTACCCCAATCCCGTGGAAGGTCAGGTTGTTTACTTTACCGAAGAGGCCGATGTGCAGTTATTTAATTCATTGAATCAACTGATTTTGTTCAGAAGCAGGGTCACTTCATTAGATGTTAGTGACCTATCGGCAGGTTTATACCTGCTCCGAAATCAAAAAGGGGAAGTGGCCAGAATAATTATTAATAGATAGCCCTAACAAATTAGGACACTATACTGTGCAATGTGTTTGTTTTAGCTATCTTGCTTAAACCGTTTTTCTGGAATGTCGCCTTACCTGGCCGAGTTTGTAGGTACATTAACCCTTATCGTACTGGGCGATGGGGTAGTGGCTGCGGTTGTGCTGAAACACACAAAATCTGAAAATGCCGGATGGCTAACGATTGTGATTGGCTGGGGGCTTGCCGTTACGTTGGCAATTTATGCTGTTGGTCAGTATAGCGGAGCCCACCTCAATCCGGCTGTTACGCTTGCACTTGCTTACTCCGGAAGTTTTTCATGGAAACTTGTTCCCGGGTATTGCCTGGCTCAATTGGCCGGAGCGTTTACCGGTGCGGTTATCGTGTGGTTACACTACGTGCCGCATTGGAAAGTGAGCCATGATCAGGCGGCCAAACTTGCCGTATTTTGTACTGGTCCGGCCATTCGGTCCACCATCAACAACCTGGTTAGCGAAATCATTGGTACAGCAGTTTTGATTTTGGGGTTGCTTACAATTGGCGCTAATAAATTTACAGAAGGGTTGAATCCGCTGGTGGTTGGGTTATTAATTATTGCTATTGGTGTCAGTCTTGGCGGAACAACAGGCTTCGCCATTAATCCGGCACGCGATCTGGGCCCGCGCCTTGCTCATTTTATTTTGCCCATTTCAGGCAAAGGTTCATCCGACTGGGCGTATTCCTGGATACCGGTAGTCGGACCCCTGTGTGGCGGACTGGCCGGGGCATTTATTTATCAAGCATTATTTTAAATGAAGTACATCATCGCACTTGATCAGGGTACAACCAGCTCACGGGCAGTACTGGTAAATGAACGGGCGGAAATTGAAGCCATTGAACAAAAAGAGTTCAGGCAGATTTTTCCCAAGCCCGGCTGGGTTGAACATGACCCGGAGGAAATATTAACTATCCAGCTCGAAGTGCTCCACTCTTTAATTGCAAAAAATAAAATTAATCCCCGGTCGATACAGTCTATCGGCATCACTAATCAGCGCGAAACTACGGTGGTGTGGAATAAACACACCGGTCAGCCGGTTTACAACGCCTTGGTATGGCAAGATAAGCGCACAGCTTCCTCCTGTGAAGAATTGAAGGTACGGGGTTTTGAAGATTATATTCGCTTTAACACCGGCCTTGTTATTGATTCTTATTTTTCATCCACCAAGGTAAAATGGATACTCGATCAGGTTCCGGGTGTGAGAGTACTGGCCACGAAAGGTGATTTATTGTTTGGCACGGTTGATACCTGGCTGATTTGGAACCTTACCAACAAAAAGGTACACGCCACTGATGTATCAAATGCATCACGAACCATGCTGTTTAACATTCGTAACCTGAAATGGGATGAGAAATTATTGGATACACTTGCCATACCGGCTTCTATGCTTCCGCAGGTGAAGCAATCGTCAGATGATTTTGGAAGTTATCGGCTTGACGGAGTTGACATTCCGATTTACGGAGTAGCTGGCGATCAACAGGCTGCTTTGTTCGGGCAGGCATGCTTTGAGCCGGGGATGGCTAAAAACACGTACGGCACCGGTTGTTTTATGCTGATGAACACGGGCACTACTATTCATGCATCAAAAAACGGATTGATTACTACAATTGCCTGGGGCCTTGATAACAAGGTAGAATACGCCCTGGAAGGCAGCGTATTTATTGCCGGAGCGGCCGTACAGTGGCTGCGCGATAGTTTAGGATTTATCGATGAATCTAAAGACTCAGAATACTTTGCGGCAAAGGCGCTTGGTTCAAGCGATGTCTATGTTGTTCCGGCTTTTGCCGGATTGGGTGCACCGTATTGGGATATGTATGCGCGCGGGGCGATTTTCGGGCTTACCCGTGATACCGGGAAAGATCATATTATTAAAGCAACCCTCGAATCACTGGCCTATCAGACAATGGATGTTCTCATGGCCATGCAGGAGGATGCCGGATTACAACTGGCCCGCTTAAAAGTTGATGGTGGCGCCAGCGCCAACAATATCCTGATGCAGTTTCAGGCCGACATCCTGGGTACTGAGGTGGAGCGCCCGGAGGTCATTGAATCCACCGCATTGGGTGCGGCTTTTCTGGCCGGCATAAAAGCTGGTTTGTGGAAAAAGCAGGATATCGCAGCCAGGCGCAAGGTTCAGAGTGTGTTTAAACCTGAAATGGATAACACCAGACGTGATAGACTGTATGCCGGATGGAAAAAAGCTGTTGCCCGAACCCTCAATTGGCTAAACTAACTCAGGGCGAAGTACATTAAGATTTTTGGCAAAAGCCAGTGAAGAATAAAGATCGGCACTTTTCTTTTTATACCTCTCCATGGTTACCGGATCACATGCGTATAATCCGAATTTCATCGAAGGGCCCAGGTGCCATTCAAAGTTATCCCAGGTGCTCCACCAGTAATACCCCCGTACGTCAATTCCATCCTCAATGGCTTTAAGCACGATGCGGGCATAATCGCCAATGGCCTGTTGCCGTAATTCATCACGTGCATCGCACACACCATTTTCAGTAATGATAATCGGCTTTCTGTATTTATTCCAATACCGCTCGAGGCATGTGCGCAAACCTTCCGGGTGGTACTCCCACATGTCGTCATGGTTTT
Source organism: Flammeovirgaceae bacterium (assembly GCA_015180985.1). Lineage (NCBI taxonomy): Bacteria > Pseudomonadati > Bacteroidota > Cytophagia > Cytophagales > Flammeovirgaceae > Flammeovirgaceae bacterium. Next base: position 2,685,772 of record CP054185.1, on the reverse strand, counting down.
TGCCGAGTGCTTTAATTTTTTCAGGCGTATCCACGTAAGTAACCGGCATTGGATCGTGGGTTACACGGGCATAATAACTCATTCCGAAAAAGTCAGCCTTTTCAAAGTGACTGGGAACATATTCCATAAACCACCAATCGCTTAAGCGGGCCGGAAACCAGCCGAGTACATTTTCATGGGTGAACAGGGTAGCGTTATGTGAAATGCCAACCGGATGATCCGGAAATTTGTATTTGATACGGTCGTACACCAGGTTATGGGCTTTGCCCATATTCTTAACTACTTTGCCGGCCAGGTACGGGTTAATTTTAAATGGCGGAAAGAATCCGGTTATCCAGCCGTAGCTGGCATATACGTTCGGTTCATTAAACGTATTCCAGCTTGAGATATAGTGCCCGAATTCATCAAGTACCTTTTGGCAGTAATCCACCCACATTGCAATGTTACTGCTGTTCTCCCATCCGCCAGTTTTGGTAAACCACAGCGGGTTGGTAAAATGATGAAGCACCATCATAATGGAGACGCCTCTTTCTTTCAGGGCTGTAAAAAATTCATGATACGCGTTAACTGTTTCTGGATCAAATTTTCCGAACGGTTCGCGTTGAAGCCGGCTCCATTGCAGGCTCATGCGGTAACCGGGGGCCAGTGAGGCAATGATTTCGGCATCCTCTTTAAAGCGAAGCTCATGGTCGGTGGTGCGCTGAAAGATCGAACCATCTCGTGCTTTAACGCCTTGCCAGTCGTGTTCAAATGCAGTTTCAATCTGGGCGGCCGCTGTGCTGGTGCCAAAAATAAAGTGGTCGGGAAAAGTTTTCACCGTTGCTGGCGGGCTAATGCCGACTGACTTACTTCCCACTCATTCCAGTATTTCTTTAATAACTTCAGGTCGTCTTCCAGGCAGGGGTACTGAATTTCTTTTTTAGGCACAGCAGGCATTTTTCCTTTTGCAAGATCTTCTGGGCCGAGGCCCGCGGTCCATTCAAAATGGCCGGGGTCAAACGGTGAACGCCAACGGCCGCCCCAGCGCAAACCCAACCGTTCGCCAATAACACCCACTTTACGCCAAAGGTGTATGTTATGCCATTGTGCCTGGCCATTAACAACCGGCACCAGGTCAACCGCCAGCCCGTATTGATGTTTTGAACTGCCGGCACCGGTGCGGGTATAGC